>DASWBL010000084.1:0-17339 GCA_036390615.1 Steroidobacteraceae bacterium
CAGGTACGCCCACCACGTGGTTGCATGCCACGCCGGTGTCGGCAGCTGGTAGACGACTGGGCCGGCTCCGGCGGCCAGTGCGAGTGGCAGTGCCGCCTCGCTCTACGCATCCTCCCCGCGCAGCGGCACAACAAGGCCGGCGGGCAGGTACAGCTGGGCCCACGCGAGCGTGGTCTCATCCGGATGCCACAACACGACCGGGCCGCGCCCGGGAGACTGCTGCACTATCCACGCAATCCGCGAGAGATCTTGCGCGAAGTTCAAGACCTTTACCGGCGCCAGCGTCCCGAGCGACAGCAGCAGCAGGAACGCAACGCACAGACGCGAAAAAATGAGCGCCGGTGCCGCCCCGCGCTGGCGCAGTAAGTACAGGCAATAAAGCGTGACAGCGCCGCTGACGGCGATGCCTGGCACGAGGCGCACGAGCGGCACGTCAAGTGGCGATTGGGCCAGCACCACAGTCACGGCGCACAGCGTCGCGCCGATGATCGCGATCAAGAGCGCGGCGCTGCCGAGCGCCCACGCGGTGGCGCGCGAGGGCCGCGCGTGATCGGAAAGCCACAGCCCGATCAGCAAGCCGAAGCCCGCGATCGCCGGTGCCGGATAAATGCTGCGCGCCGTGGCCGCGAGTGACAGCACAATCAATGCCGGCACCGTGGCGCACAGCGCGAGGCGCCATGCCAGAGGCCGATTCGAAGTGCCGCGCGCGGCTCGCCGGCTGTGCAGTAGCGCCGCGATCGCAAGGCCCGTCCACGGCAGCAAATCGGGCAGCAGCTCGATGAGGTATTTGCCGGGCCAGTTCCGGTGCGCCGTCGCGTACGCATACGGAGCTGCGGCGGTGACATTGACGGCGCGCCCGACCAAGTTGTTCCAGAACAGGATCCGCAGATTTTCGGCACCGTCGCCGGCGTTGGCCACGACCAGCACCCAGCCGCCGATACAAAGCAGCGGCAGCACACTGCCAGCCCACAACTCCCAGCGCAGCCACTCGCGCCAGCGCCGCTCCCAAATGGTGAGCGCGATGAACGCCGTGACCGGCACCAGCCACGCGGCAAAATTCTTGGCGAAAAACGCCAGCGTCAACCCGGCATGCATCAGCAGGTAGCCGCGCAGCTTTGGTGCGGATGCCTCCGCCAGCAGGCCCCGGTAAAGGCCGAGCAATGCCAGGCACACGCCGGCAAGCAGCAGCGCGTCGCATTCGAACCAGATCTGCACCTGGAAGGCTAGCAGGCAGCTGGCAAATGCCGCGGCGGCAAGGCTCGCCTCGCGGCCAAGACCTGCGCTCCTGCCAAGCCCAAGCAGCGCGAAATAACCGAGCAGCGCGTACAGCAGCTGCGGTGCGCGCGCGGCGGCGGGCGTCGCTCCGAACACGCGCATCGACAGGCCCGCGAGCCAATAGGTCAGCGGTGGCTTTTCGGCGAAGGTGTGGCCAAGCAGCGTTGGTAGCGGCTGCGCTTCGTGCATCATGGAAGCGGCGAGCGCCGCCTCGCGCGGTTCATCCGGCGTCCAGTAGGGCCGACCGAACAGCCAGAACGACCAGGCGAGCACCAGTGCCGCAAGGATCAGGCAGCGCGACAAGCGCTCCCGAATCGTAGACTGCGTGGAAATATCATTCATGGTTCATGCCCGGGCGCACAGCGATGTTGAGCGCAGCGCGAGATCGGCCAAGATCAGAAGTCAGTCCGCACGGTCAACGTTGCCGAGAGGGTATCGACAGCTCCGGGCGCTGGTCGAAGATCGGGAACCGGAAATCGTCGGCGCCCATTGTGTCGACGAATATCATGCCGACGGGCACACCAGCCGGGCAGGGCGTTTGGGCTTTGCTTCGCCCATAGTAATCAAACGTGCCTTTTGGATCGATGCAGTAATTGTATTGGCCCGTCCACCTGAGTGTGGGTTTGGCCGCGGAATACGCGACGAAATAGAAATCGCGGAAGCGAATGGGGTACGGATGGATCAGGGCGCACGATCCCTTGGCTATTGTCGTCCAGCCCATGCTTTCTGCGTCGATCACGCGCTCGCCGGTGGTTTGGTCCTGTGCGTACCAGGTACTGGCGGTCGCAACGATCAGTTTGTCCTCAGAGGTGCGGTTGCAGAGCGTGAATCCGGCGCGGGCCAGGTGAGAAGTGAAAAGCGCAACCAAGATAATCGCGGCTAGGCGAGTTAGCCTCACAAGTGGCCTCCTGGTAAGTGGCAGGAAAACTTTACCCGGTTGTCGGCGTATTGGCGATGCGGCGCTGACAGTCTTTCAGGCTGCCATGGCACTATGTCCGAACTCAATCTTCCCTAACTATAATGCTGCGGCCGCCTGGCGCGCATCCTGAAGCTGCTTCCAGTCCGGCGCGTGCTTCAGCGCCTCGTCGTACTTCGCAAGCGCCGCCTTGGTATCGCCCTTTTTCATGAGCACATCGCCCCAGGACTTGAGCGCATCGGCAAATTCGGGTCCTAGTCGGTTTGCCTCGGTGTACTTGGCGATGGCACCTGCGGCATCTCCCTTTGCTGCCAGTAGATCACCCCAGTCGGCGTAGGCACGCGGGATTGACGGCGCCTGTCGTACGGCTTCGGCAAATGCCTGTTCACCGGCAGCGAAGTCGCGTCGCAGCGTCGCAATGCGACCGCGAACGCGCCAACCATCGTAGGAATTGAGCGGAACTCCCTTGAGCAGCGCATCCGCCTCCGCATAGCGGCCTTCACGCGCAAGCGCCTCGGCCAGCACCGGATGGATACGCCGCTGGATCTGCTGCTGGAACACGACTGGAACGCCAGGCTTCTGAAGCTCACGGATGAGATCCGCGCACAATGCTTCCGCCTTCGCCATATCGCCCTGTTCGAAAGCCACAAGCACGTTTGGCATCACCACAAAGTAGTCGCTGTAGAATATCAGCCCGGCTGTCGCCTCCGCGTCACTGATGCTGTCTTCGCCCGCGCCCGCCTCATGATTGAGCGCGCGCTCTTCCCGGGCAAACGCCCCATAGGTCTTGGCAGCCGCCGCAACAAAGGCACCCGTCACAAAGGATTGGGCGAAACGGGCTCCCGTCTGATGATCCCCCAGCTCGCTTGCCAACAGGTAGCTGTTCATAGCTGTGCCGTAGGCGGAGGCTTCAGGCGTGAAGTGCCGTGCCATCATTTTGGGGGGTATCGCCAGGCACTGTCTGATAGCCGAAAGTGCCTCCTCGTCAAGACCCACACCTCGGGCGACCAGTGCGATGTTGTTGCAGCTGATCGTTTGATTGGGATCGAGGCGAAGTGATTCATGCCAGGCGGCCAGCGCTGGCTCGTAACCGCTCAATTGCGCCAAGGCAAGTCCGATGCCAGCGAAAGCCCACGGGCGCTCCTCGTCCCGTCCGTGTTCAGCCAGATCGTTAAATTGAGCCAACGCCTCTGAATACCTGCGATGCTGATTCAGGAAAACGCCGTATCGGTACGGCTGTGTCGTCGCATAGGCCTGCTCGGCCAGGCGGTCGACTAAGGTGGCCTGCTCAGTTTGTTCGCCTGTCACCCGCAGCGCCGGCTGTGCCGAAATACGCGCTACGATCGATATTCCCGACTGCGCGTGCGTGACCTCGCCATCGATCCGGGTGGCGGATCCCAGTTGATCATGCAAAATCCTGGAAAGTTCGCCGATCGATACGCCGGTCTCCGGGATCTCGACCTTGATGTCGTCGCCCCAGTTGTTCCTAAATGAACTGGCCGGGCGCGCGGTGTGGGTCTGAGCCTGAAGCAGGTTGATGTGATCAATGAACTCGGCCGCGATCACGGAGCCTGTCACACCCTGCTCGATGAAGTCCGGCGGCACGGAGAAAGCTTCCACCACTAGGCCATGGTCGTGGTAGGCATTCCACGCCATCGTGACGAATGCAATCAGCGCACTTGCCGCCAGTCCCGCGATGAAGGTGAGCAATCCGTTTCGAAAGCGATCGGCGTACCGTTTGCGCTTGGCCGCCGCAATGGCGAGGCGATGCTCCTCGTCAAAATGCCGGACTTGCAATCGGACAAGCACCAACTGCTCATCGAGATAGTTGCCCGCCTTGCGGGCCAGTTCGGGGTCATGCTTCGCTGCGTCTACCGCCACCGCCAGCGCAACCGGATCGGCGGTCGGTGTGCCGTCAGCCGACGGCACTGCCTCGGATTCGGTTCCGATCAGCCCCTCTGCGCCTGCCTCTCCCATGATCGTCTCCCCGATTGCCGCTTGATGTTCGCGGATGCACGGAGCCTCTGCAATGTACGGACCCCGGCGCGGCGTTCAGCGCCCCGGGGCATGCGGGTGAATCCACCCCAGTTTCCAGGCGAGCATCAGCAGCGCAAACAGCGCCACCGACAACCCGACCCGGAGCGCGAGTGACCGAAACAGCTTCTCCGACCCTTCCTGTCCGGTGGCCAGATAGTAAAGTGCCGTGCCGAGACTGCCGACGATGGCCAGCAGCACAACGATGACCACAATTTGAATCGCGCCCATCGCATTCCCTGTGCCCGCCGCGGGCTGACGGTGTCCAGCGCAGTATACGGGCGCGGTTCGGGACGGCAGTAGCCTGCGTCGACGCGCGAGCCTGTACTCGCCGCCTAGCGGACGGCACAATGCGCCCCCCGATTTTAAGTGCCGCCCTTGTGGGCTCAACAGGGAGCCGTTTTGCCGTTGCAGATAAGCCGCGGATCGCGTCAGTTCAAGGCACCGTGGGGCATGGTGGCGGCGGCACTTTTAGTGACGCTGGTGTTTATCCATTTGGGGCGCTGGCAGTGGTACCGGGCCGAATACAAGCGCGCGCTGGCCGCGGCATTTGTCAACGATGCAGGCAGGGTCACCGCACTTGGCTCCCGCCCCCTTGCGCAGCTGCTGCGCTACACCCACGTGCAGGCGGAAGGATTATACGATTCGGCGCACCAGTTCCTGCTCGATAACATGACCCGCGACGGCCGCGTCGGCTACGAAGTGCTGACGCCGTTGACGCTCGTCGACGGGCGCGTCGTTTTGGTCAACCGCTGCTGGCTGCCACTGCCGGCCGAGGGTCGTGCGCGATTGCCGAATGTGTCGTTCGTTGCGCTGCCCGATGTGACCGTCACAGGTAAAATCGATGAGCTCCCGGTCACCGGGCTCGCCATGGGCCGCGCCCCACCGGATGGCGGCCCAAACTGGCCCAAACGCACCAGTTTTCCCGATTCGGCGCAGCTCGCGGCGTCACTGGGCCGGCCGCTCGAGGGGCGGCAGTTGTTGCTTGATGCCGATCAGCCGCAGGGCTACCGGCGCGACTGGAAACCTGCCAGCGCCGGCTTCGGACCGGAACGGCACCTGGCTTATGCAATTCAATGGTGGGGCCTTGCTGCACTCACCTTGTTCCTGCTCATCTTCCTGAACCTGAAAAAACGGCAGCCATGAACCAGGTCGTCCGCACGAAAGCCGCTGGCCGGCAGGTCGTGGTGCTGCTCGCGGCGATCTTTGCCTTGCCACTGCTCGTGGCGTTCTGGCTTTATTACGGCACCGGCTGGCGACCCGCGGGCCACACCAATCACGGCGAGCTAATCGCGCCGCGATCGTTGCTTGGCATGAGTACCAGCGGTACGCCCGCGACTGCCTTTTCCGGCAAATGGTCGCTGGTGGTGATTGGGGACAACTGTGAAGCCGAGTGCCAGCACACGCTGTGGTATGCAAGGCAAACCTGGCTGTCGATGGGCAAGTCCGCCGAACGTATCCAGCGCGTATGGCTGACCCGCGCTGCCAGTTCACCGGCGTTGCCACCCGATGAGCCCGGCCTGATTCGCATCGAAACCGGCGATGACCTGACCTGGCTGCCGGCCTTTTCCGCCGAGCACCCGCAGCGGACGATTTTCATCGTCGATCCGCGCGGCAATCTGATGATGCGCTACGATTCAAATCAGGACCCGAAGGGTCTGCGTCAGGACCTGCAGCGGCTCCTGGATCTGTCACACATCGGCTGATTTCCCATGTCCCGAGCAGGCTGGATTCGCTTGGTTGCCGCGACGGCTTTCGGGTTGTGCCTGCTGGTAGTCGTGCTCGGAGGCTACGTGCGATCGTCAGCGGCGGGACTTGGCTGTCCCGACTGGCCCGGCTGCTACGGCCACCTGACACCATCAGCCGTGGCCGACAAAGCTGCGGCTGGCGGCCCAGTGATTGAGACGGGAAAAGCCTGGCGCGAAATGATTCATCGTTACGCTGCTGGGTCATTAGGTGCGTTAATAGTGGTTATTGGGGCATTAGCGATACAGTGGCGCAAAGACAAGCTGCTCAGCATCCCTTTTGCGGCGGGCCTTCTGCTGCTGGTCTTGGTGCAGGCTGCGTTCGGGCGCTTGACCGTCACCTGGCAGCTGCAGCCGCTGATTGTCACCTCCCATTTGCTGCTCGGCCTTTGCACGCTCTCGCTGCTGTGGTGGCTGGTAATGACGCTCTGGGCTCACGGCGACAGTGCTTGGCACGGTGGCGGTGCACTGCATGGCCATGTCATCAGGCGTGCACAACGCTGGGCGCTCATCGGCCTCCTCGTGCTGGCTCTGCAGCTCGCCCTCGGTGGCTGGACCAGCAGTAACTATGCGGCCATCGCCTGCCCGGACCTGCCAACTTGCCAGAACCAGTGGTGGCCGAAGGCGGACTTCGGCAACGGTTTCCAACTGTGGCGCGACGCGGTCGTTAACTTTGAAGGGGGCGTGTTGTCGCTTCCGGCACGGGTCGCAATCCAGCTCACGCATCGGCTGGGTGCGCTGGTCACCGCCCTGGCACTGGTCTGGACTGCCTTCTGCGCGCTGCGGATCCGGGGGTCGGCCGAGGTGCGGCAGACTGCCTGGGCCTTGCTCGGGTTTCTGGTGCTGCAGCTTCTGATCGGCAGTGCGATGGTGCTGCGCGGCTTTCCGTTGTGGCTGGCGACCGCCCACAATGCCGGGGCCGCGTTGCTGTTGCTGGCCGCGGTCGCGCTAAACCGCGTTCTGCGGCCCACCTGAGAGGCACACTTGAGCGGCATTCCCGATACTGAAGTCCTGCCTACAGCCAGCGGCTGGCGCGACTATCTTGAGCTGACCAAGCCGCGGGTTGTGGCGCTGATCGTGCTGACGTCAGTGGTCGGAACGCTGCTCGCCTGTCCGGGCGCACCACCGCTGGATGCCCTGCTGCTGGGCAATCTGGGTATTGCGCTGGCGGCTGCCTCGGCGGCAGCTTTTAACCATGTGCTCGACCGGCGGATCGACGCCCGGATGGCGCGGACTCGCAACCGGCCATTGCCGACCGGGCACCTGGATCCCGCCCGCGCCCTGGCGTTCGCGATGGCGCTCGGGGTTTTGTCGATGCTGCTGCTGTGGAGCTGCGTCAACAAGCTGACCGCGGTGCTGACCTTTGCCTCGCTGATCGGCTATGCGGTCATTTACACCTTGTGGCTGAAGCGCGCGACGCCGCAGAACATTGTGATCGGCGGCGCAGCCGGCGCCGCGCCGCCGGTGCTCGGCTGGGCGGCGGTGACCAATAGCATCGATGCGCATGCGCTGCTGCTGTTCCTGATCATTTTTGCCTGGACGCCGCCGCATTTCTGGGCGCTCGCAATAGCGCGGCGGACGGACTATGCCAAGGCCGACATCCCGATGCTGCCGGTCACGCACGGTGTGGAATTCACGCGCCTGCAGGTACTGCTGTACACGGTGATTCTGGCGCTGGCGACACTGTTGCCGTTCCTGACCGGCATGAGCGGACTGATCTATTTGATCGCTGCGCTGGTACTCAATGGACGCTTTCTGTGGTTGGCGGTGGGCATGAAGCTGAACCGGCCCGACGCGGCACCGATGCGCGTGTTCCGGTTCTCCATCAGCTACCTGATGTGGCTGTTCCTCGCGCTGCTGATCGATCACTACCTCAAAATCATCCAGCGCTGAGCGCTGCGATCCAGCATAGCCGTGGCACGGCGTCGGCCTCCGCGAACACGATGGCGTGCTGATGGAAGATCGCGGCGAGCCGCAGCGCCTCGGCCTTGGTGATGCCCGCGACCAGCACGCTGCGCTCGGGAATCCAGTGGCCGTTTGGGTCGAGGCCAGTTCCCGGCGCCGAGTGCAAACCTGCCGTTTCGAGCTTCCTGAGCAGCCGCTCGTGAGCCGCTGCGTTTTGCTCGGGGTCGGTCGGCTGGCTTAGCGGGTTGGCAGCGCTGATAAAGGCCGATCGGTCAACGGTCCAGCGCTCGTGCCAGCGTTGCAGCTCAGGGCTGAATTCGCCGATGCGAAGCGTAAACGGCCCCTCCGCAGGTTCGACCCGGTAGATAGCCCGCAGGTAGGCCGCCGCGAGCGCCGCTGGCGGTGCGCCATTCATGCGAAAGCCCTCCACAGCGTCTGAATCTGCGCCGGTTGCATCGCTTGCACTTTGAAGTAGGCTTTCGCCATCGTGATCATTGAACGCCTGTTCGCCGCCAATCAGCTGCGAAATTATCACTACCTGATCGCCTGTGCCGAGACCGGCGAGGCGCTGGCGATCGACCCGCTCGATTACCAGCTCTGCCTCAACCGGGCCCGGGATCGGGGCTGGACCATCCGGCAGATCCTTAACACCCACGAGCATCCCGACCACACCGCGGGCAATGCCGCAATGGTGCGCGCCACCGGCGCCCGGGTGCTGGCGCATGAGCGGGCAGCGGCACGCATTGGCGGCGTCGATCAGTCGCTTGCCGGCGGGGAGCGGCTGCGCGTCGGCCGCACGGTCGAGCTCGAGTGCCTAAATACCCCCGGGCACACTTTTGCCCACCTGTGCCTGCTCGCGCGCAGCGGCGAACCGGCGCTGTTCTCAGGCGATACGCTGTTCAACGCCGGCGTCGGCAACTGCAGCGGCGGCGGCGACCCGCAGGTACTTTACGGCACCTGCGCCAACCAGCTGGCCCAATTGCCGCCCGCCACGCAGATCTATCCGGGCCACGATTACCTGGTGCGCAATTTAGGCTTCACGCTGCACATCGAGCCGGGCAATCAGGTTGCAAAGCATTGGCAGGAGCGTTGCGCCGGGCTCGAGGCCGAAACGCAGCCGGTACTGACGCTTGCCGATGAGCGGCAAATCAACTGCTTTTTCCGCCTAGATGAGCCTGGCGTCCGCGAGGGCGTGCGAGCCTTAAGTCCCCGCCTCGCTGCCGACGCCGGCGCGCGGGAGCTGTTCGTTCGCTTACGCGAACTTCGCGATAAATGGTGACGGCGCTGCGGTAGAATCCGCGCCCCCCATGGACCTCTCGCCGATACTCAATCCCCTGAATGCGGCTCAGCGCGAGGCCGTTACGGCCCCGCTCGATCCGGTGCTGGTGCTGGCCGGCGCGGGCAGCGGCAAGACCCGCGTGCTCATCCACCGCATTGCCTGGCTGATCAAGGCCGAAAACGCCTCCCCGCACAACATCCTGGCGGTGACGTTCACCAACAAGGCAGCAGCGGAAATGCGTTCGCGAGTCGAAGCGCTGCTCGGGGTCTCAGGCGGCGCGCTGTGGCTCGGCACCTTTCATGGTCTGGCCCACCGGCTGCTGCGCCTGCACTGGCGCGAGGCTTCTCTGCCGCAGAGCTTCCAGATCCTCGACGGCGAGGATCAGCTGCGCCTGATCAAGAAGGTGGTGAAGGCACTTGAGCTCGATGACAGCCGCTGGGTGCCGCGCGATATCCAGTACTTCATCAATAAGCACAAGGACGAAGGCCGCCGGCCGGCCCAACTGAGCGACGGCGGCGATCCGACGCAGCAGCAGCTGGTGCGCCTTTATACCGAGTATGAAAAGGCCTGTGCTCGCGCCGGCGCGGTGGATTTTGCTGAACTTTTGCTGCGGGCGTTCGAGCTGTGGCGCGATAACCCGGAGCTGCTGCGCCACTACCGCACGCGCTTCAGGCACGTGCTGGTCGATGAGTTCCAGGACACCAATGCAATTCAATACGCCTGGGTGCGGCTGCTGGTTGGCGCCGAGGGCTTGCCGTTCGTGGTCGGCGATGATGATCAGTCGATCTACCGCTGGCGCGGGGCGCGGGTAGAAAACCTGCAGCAATTCCGCCGCGATTTTACGACGGCGCGGCTGTACCGGCTGGAGCAGAACTATCGCTCGAGCGGCGCCATACTCGATGCGGCCAACGCGCTGATCGCCAACAACAGCACAAGGCTCGGCAAGCAGCTTTGGACCAGCGGCGCGCGCGGCGAACCGGTGCGGCTGTATGCAGCCTATAACGAGCGCGATGAAGCCGAGTTCGTCATTGGCCGGATCCGCCAGTGGCTGGCGCAGGGCGGCGCGCGGCGCGAGACGGCAATTCTGTATCGCTCCAACGCCCAGTCGCGGGTGTTCGAAGAAGCGCTGATCCAGGAGCGCCTGCCCTACAAGGTCTACGGTGGCCTCAGGTTCTTCGAGCGCGCCGAGGTCAAGGACGCGCTCGCTTACCTGCGCCTGATCGCGAACCGCGACGATGATGCCTCATTCGAGCGGATCGTGAACCTGCCGACCCGCGGTATCGGCGCGCGCAGCATGGATGGGCTTCGCGAAGCGGCGCGCGCCGCCGGCAGTACGCTGTGGCACGCGGCGACGGTGGGCGCCGATCCGGCCGCGAAAAGCACTGCTTTGCCTGGCTTTATCGCACTGATCGAACGGCTCGGCCGCGACATCGACGGCCTGGCCCTGTATGAGCAGGTCGATTACGTGATCAATAACAGCGGCCTGATCGAGCATTATCGCAAGGACAAGGCAGAGCGCGGCGAGACGCGGATCGAGAACCTGGCCGAGCTGGTGAGCGCCGCGCGCGGCTATGAGCCCGAGGATGAGCAGCTGGCGCCGCTGCAGAGTTTTCTTGCCCACGCCGTGCTCGAGTCCGGCGAGACCCAGGGCGAGGCGTGGGAGGACTGCGTGCAGATGATGACGCTGCACACCGCCAAGGGCCTGGAATTCCCGGTGGTGTTCCTCACCGGCATGGAAGACGGCCTGTTCCCGCACCAGCGTTCGGTCAATGACCTCGAAAGCCTGGAGGAGGAGCGGCGGCTTTGCTACGTTGGCATCACCCGTGCGATGCGCCAGCTTTACCTGAGCTATGCCGAGCAGCGCCGGCTCCACGGCGTCGACAGTTACAACACCCCGTCGCGTTTCATCCGGGAAATCCCCGAGGCGCTGATCGAGGAGCTCAGGCCGCGCATCAGGGTGGCGCACACGCCCGTCGTGCATTCCCCTTTGGACCGCTCGGGCGTGCGCGAGCCGCCAGCCGCTGGCGGCGTGCGGCTCGGCACCCGCGTGCGGCACGGCAAGTTCGGCGAGGGCGTGGTGCTCAACCTCGAAGGCCAGGGTCCGCATGCCCGGGTGCACGTCAATTTTGAAAACCAGGGCGCCAAGTGGCTGATGCTCAGCTACGCGCAGCTCGAGCTGGTGTAGCCTTGCTAACTTGCAGGGACTGAAGGCACCGCCATGAAGATTCTGATCCTCGGGGCCGGCCAGGTCGGCCGCACGGCCGCGTACCATCTGGCCCGCGAGCCGGCCAATGAAGTCACGGTGGTCGATACCGACGAGCAGGTGCTGCGCGACCTGCAGGATAGGCTCGACCTGCGCACGGTCGCGGGCAACGCCTCCTACCCGTCGGTGCTCGAGGCCGCCGGGATCCGTGACACGGATATCCTGATCGCGCTCACGAGCAGCGATGAAGTCAATATCGTCGCCTGCGAGATCGCGTACGCGCTGTACCGCACGCCGACCAAGATCGCGCGCGTCCGCGCGGCCGAATACACCAGCCGCAGCCAGCTCTTTACCGAGGGGGCGCTGCATGTCGATGTCTGGATCAGTCCGGAGCAGCTGGTCACCGAGCACATCACGCGGCTCCTGTCCTACCCCGGCGTGCTTCAGGTGGCTGAATTCGCCGACGGCCGCGTGCAGCTGGTCGGCGTGCGCGCCCGCCGCGAAGGCCTGCTGGTGGGCAAACAACTACGCACGCTGCGCGAGCACCTGCCGGACACCGACGCGCGCGTGGCGGCGATTTACCGCAACGAGCGCGTGATTCCGGCTGATGGCGACACCGTGATCGAGGAAAACGACGAGATATTTTTTGTCGCCGCCTCCGATGACCTGCGCAAGGTGCTGGCTGAACTGCGTCGCAATGAGGACCCGGTGCGGAGGCTCGTGATTGCCGGCGGCGGTCATATTGGCATCAGGCTCGCCGCCAAGCTCGAGAAGAGCAACCAGGTCAAGCTGATCGAGCGCGATTCGCGCCGGGCCCGCAAGGCCTCGGAGCTCCTGCACAGCGCCATCGTGCTGCACGGCGATGCGGCCGACGAGGAACTGCTGGTGGAGGAGAACATCGACAGCGCCGACGTCTTTGCGGCGCTCACCAACTCCGAGGAAACCAACGTGCTGGCGGCGTTGCTCGCCAAGCGCCTGGGTGCCCATCGCGTCATGGCCCTCGTCAACCGGCCGGCTTACGGCGAGCTGATGGAACACCGCGGTATCGACACCGTGATTTCACCGCAGACCATCACCATCGGCTCGCTGCTCGCGCACGTGCGGCGCGGCGATGTGGTGCGCGTGCATTCGCTCCGCCGCGGCGCCGCCGAGGCGATCGAGGCCGTGATCCACGGCGTTGCGGGGCGCTCGCGCGTGGTTGGTCGTCAGGTCGGCGAAGTGGATCTGCCGGAAGGCGCCAGCATCGTGGCGATCGCGCGCGGCGAGCAGGTGATCATGGCGCACCACGACACGCTGATCGAGAACGAGGATCACGTGATCCTGTTCCTGACCGACCGGCGGCACGTCGAGGGCCTGGAGCGGCTGTTCCAGAGCGATAACTGATTCCCGAGGTCGAGCTAACGCCCATGCGCCCGCTGCTGGCAGTCATTCACGCGCTCGGCTCGCTGCTGATGTTGTTCGCGGTCTATTTTCTGCTGCCGATCGTAACCGCGCTGATCTACCAGGAAAACGCCGTCCGGGCTTTTGCCGCCGGCGGCCTGATCACCGCGGCGGTGGGCCTCGCGCTGCGTGCGGTCAGCAGCCGTCATCGCGTGGCGCTCAAGCCCCGCGACGGCTATCTGCTGGTGTCGTTGAGCTGGGTGGCGCTCGCGGCCGCGGCGACCACGCCGTTCCTGTTGCTGATGCCGCAGCTGTCGTTCACGCGGGCGTTTTTCGAGACCATGTCGGGCCTCTCCACCAACGGCGCCACGGTGCTGACCGGGCTCGATACGCTGCCGCACTCGATCAACCTGTGGCGCGTGGCCCTGAGCTGGCTCGGTGGCATGGGCTTGATTGTCATGGGTGTGGCGATCCTGCCGCTGCTTGGCATCGGCGGCATGCAGCAATACTTAGCCGATGCGCCGGGACCGGCGAAGGACGCGGGGCTCGGGGCGCGCATCGTCAAGACCGCACGGCTCTTAGGCACGGTCTACGTGGTATTGACGGCGGTGTGCATCGGCGCACTCGCGGCCGCCGGCATGAACCTGTTTGACGCGATCTGCCACGGTTTTTCGGTGCTGTCGCTCGGCGGCATGTCGACCCACGATGCGAACATCGGCTATTTTCATTCGCCGCTGATCGAGTTCGTGCTGATGGCCTTCATGCTGGTGGCGGCCATCAACTTTGCCACGCACTTTCTGGCGCTCAAAAAGGGCGAGCCCGGAACTTACGGGCGGGATTCGGAAGCCAAGTGGATGCTGCTGCTGATCGGCGCCAGCATCATCCTGGTCTCGGTGCACGTGTACCTGCGCGGCGTGTACCCGGATTACCTGACGACGCTCCGTTACGTGAGCTTCAACCTGATCTCGATGGCCACCGACTGCGGTTTCGTGACCGCCAACTACGCGTTGTGGCCGGTGTTTGCCCCGATGTGGATGCTGTTTTTGAGCTGCCTGTGCGCCAGCACTGGCTCGACCGGTGGCGGCATCAAGATGTACCGCACGCTGGTGCTGATCAAGCAATCGCTCCGCGAAATGTTCGCGCTGGTGCATCCGCAGGCGGTCACGCCGCTGCGCATCGGCGGCCACGTGCTGCAAAACCGCATGGTGTTCTCGGTGCTGGCGTTCATCTTTTTGTATTTCATCACCATCGTGGCGCTGACGTTCGTGATGCTGATGTCCGGGCTGGATTTTGTCACCGCATTCTCGGCCGTCGTCGCCTGCATCAATAGCGCCGGTCCGGGCTTAGGCGCCGTCGGACCGGCCAGCACCTACGGCACGCTGAATGAATTCCAGATCTGGGTCTGCTCGGCGGCGATGTTCTTAGGCCGGGTCGAGATCTTCGCAGTGGCGGTGCTGTTCACGCCGGCGTTCTGGCGCAAATAAGCGCCTTCGAAGCGATTCCCTAGCCGCGGATGTACTGCTCCAGATCCGAGATCGCCCGCTGCTGCTCCTCGAGCACGGCGCGCACCAGATCACCGATCGAGAGCATGCCGATGACTGCGCCGTTCTCGATCACCGGCAGATGACGGCAACGGTGATTGGTCATCAGCGCCATGCACTCCTGCGCGCTTTGGCCTGGCGTTACCGTAAGGACCTGAGCGGTCATGATCTGGCGGACCGGCGTGTCGCTCGAGGAGCGGCCCTTGAGGATCACCTTGCGGGCATAGTCTCGTTCCGAAACGATGCCTTCGAGTTTTGCGCCCTGCATGACCAGCAGCGCTCCGACGCTGTGCTCGGCCATTTTCCTGATTGCTTCGAGCACCGGCTCATCGGGTTGGACCGAATAGAGGGCCCGCGGCTTTGAGGCGAGCAGCTGTGCGACCGTCGTCATGATGACCCCTCCTCTGCCCAAGACGCTCGTGAGGCGTCTTGCCGGCGAAACATATCAGGTTTTTGCGGCCGGTCGCAGGGGCCTGCAGCGGATCAGGAGCGGCTCGCGTGGCGCTTAAGATGCACGAGCAGGATCGACACGGTCGCCGGTGTGACGCCTGGGACGCGCGCCGCCTGACCTAAGGTCGCCGGCCGGATTTCGCCGAGCCGCTGACGCGCTTCATTCGACAGGCCCGCGAGCTGCTGGTAGTCGAGATCGGCAGGCATCGGCGTGGCCTCGTGGCGGCTCAAGCGCTCGATCTCTTCGCTCTGGCGCTCGAGATAGCCGCTATAACGGGCCTTAACCTCGATATCACGGCTGACCTGCGGCGCGAGCCGCTCATCCTCTCCCTGCCAGGCGGGCGCGCCGATCAGCTCCAGCAGATCCGCATAACGCACTTCTGGCCGGCGCAGCAATTCCATGGCCGTTAAGTCACGGCTTGGCTGTCCGCCACCCAGCACACGCTCACACCATTCGGGCGGTAGCGCTGCGATCGGCAGGCGCGTGGCCTCAAGGCGCTCAAGTTCCTCAGCGCCGAGCGCCTGCTTGCGTTCAAACAGCTGCCAACGCTGGTCGCTCACCAATCCCAGTTCGCGACCGCGCGGCGTCAAGCGCGCATCGGCATTGTCCTCGCGCAGCATCAGGCGGTACTCGGCGCGGCTCGTGAACATCCGGTACGGTTCGCTGGCGCCTTGCGTGACCAGGTCATCGATCAGCACGCCGACGTAGGCATCGCTCCGGGCCGGGATCCACGGGTCCCGCTCGCGGCAAGACCTTGCCGCATTGATGCCCGCAACCAGGCCCTGCGCGGCCGCCTCCTCGTAACCGGTCGTGCCATTGATCTGGCCGGCGAAGTAAAGGCCGGAAACGGTCTTGGTCTCAAGCGCTGCCGTCAGGTCCCGCGGGTCGAAATAATCGTACTCGATGGCGTAGCCCGGTCGCGTGATGTGCGCCCGCTCGAAGCCTTCGATGCTGCGCACGAATTGCTGCTGCACATCGAATGGCAAGCTGGTGGAAATGCCGTTCGGATAAACCTCGTTGGTCGACAGGCCTTCGGGCTCAATGAAGATTTGGTGCGAGTTGCGGTCGGCGAAGCGGTGAATCTTGTCCTCGACCGAAGGGCAATCGCGGGGACCCACGCCCTCGATACGGCCGGTGAACATCGGCGAGCGGTCGAAGGCGGCGCGGATGATCTCGTGCGTGCGCTCGTTGGTGTGCGTGATGTGGCACGGCACCTGGCGCGGATGCTCGCCGATGCGGCCCAGGAACGAGAACACCGGCAGCGGCGTATCAGAGTGCTGCACGGCGAGATTGGCGTAATCGATGCTGCGACCGTCGATGCGCGGCGGCGTTCCGGTCTTGAGCCGGCCGGTGCGCGGCATGCGCTCGCGAAGCCGCTCGGCCAGACGATTGGACGGCGGCTCGCCGGCGCGCCCGCCGGCGTAGTTATCGAGGCCGACGTGAATCCGCCCGCCGAGAAACGTGCCCACCGTCAGCACCACGGCGTGCGCCTCGAAGCTGATCCCGGTGGCCGTCATAGCGCCACGGATACAATCGCCCTCGATCAGCAGGTCGGCCACTTCCTGTTGAAACAATGTCAGGCCAGGCTGGTTTTCGAGCGCCGTGCGGATCTGCTGGCGGTACAGCTGCCGGTCAGCCTGGGCGCGCGTGGCGCGCACCGCAGGGCCCTTGCTGGCATTGAGCGTGCGGAATTGAATACCGGCGCGGTCGGCGGCCTGCGCCATCACGCCGCCCAATGCATCGATCTCGCGCACCAGGTGGCCCTTGCCGATGCCGCCAATAGCCGGATTGCAGCTCATCGCCCCGAGCTGCTCGAGGTTTTGCGTCAGCAGCAGGGTGCGCGCGCCGAGCCGCGCGCTCGCGAGCGCGGCCTCGGTCCCGGCATGGCCGCCACCGATCACGATGACATCAAAGGATTCGGCAAAACGCATGCTAATCAGGCCGTTACGCCAGCGTGGGTCCGCGGGGCGGCCATTTTACTGGTCTTGGGTAGCCGCGCAATGCGCCGCGTGGTCAGGGCTTAGGTCCGTCTCCGCTGGCGGCGCGCTGCCTCAGTGCGAGGTCCCTGCCTCGGCCTGCTGCTTACGCATCAGGGCCTCTTGGATCTTGGCCTCCACTTCCTTCTTCTGTGCCTCCGCGGCTTCGGCCTTGCGCTTCGCATTCTGCTCGGCTTCATTCGCTTCGGCTGCGTGGGCCGTAGCAGCGTCCGCCTGAAGCTTTACCTTCTGCTCGGCATTGGTCGCTTCGGCCGCAGCAGCGTCCGCCACAAACCTTACTTTCTGCTCGGCATTGCTTGCGTCGGCCGCCTGGGTCGCCAGGGTCGCAGCGGCCTCCGCTTCAAGCTTGGCAGCGCGGCTTGCATCCGCCGTCGAGGAGTCGGCCAGCACGGCACCCGTGGCTGCCGCCAGCGTTGCGGTCACGATCAACAGGGTCGGCAGTGCGTGCCGCGAACGATGTCGAATGGTCATGATGCGTATCCTTTGTTCGAGAAAGTCGCTCGTTGCACAGACAACGGAAGCGGGTCCCAACGAGCGGAGCGGACGCGCTGCCACGTCAATCAATACTTCGCCATAACGGCGTACCGGAATTCCTCGCGCCAGAACGCGTTCA
>DASWBL010000085.1:0-3770 GCA_036390615.1 Steroidobacteraceae bacterium
CGATCTCTCCGAGGTGATGTTCGTCTGCACCGCCAACTCGCTCAACATTCCCCCGCCGCTGCTGGATCGGATGGAAGTGATCCGCCTGCCCGGCTACACGGAAGATGAAAAGCTCAACATCGGCCGCCGCTACCTGGTGCCGAAGCAGATCAAGCAAAACGGACTCAAGGACGGGGAGCTGAAGGTTTCGGACCCGGCGCTGCTCGACATCGTGCGCTACTACACCCGCGAGGCGGGCGTGCGCAACATGGAACGCGAGGTGGCCAAAATCTCGCGCAAGGCGGTCAAGCAGCTGCTGGTCGAAAAGGGTACGGCGCGAAGCGTCGCGGTCACGCCGCGCAACCTGGATAAGTTCCTCGGCGTGCGCCGTTACCGTTACGGCAAGGCGGAAGACGAGAACCGCGTCGGCCAAGTCACGGGACTGGCGTGGACCGAAGTGGGCGGCGAGCTGCTGACCATCGAGGCCGCGGTGGTGCCGGGCAAAGGCAAATTGCAGCACACCGGACAGCTTGGCGAAGTCATGCAGGAGTCGATCCAGGCGGCGATGTCGGTGGTGCGCTCGCGCGCCGACGTGCTCGGGCTCGAGGCCGACTTCTATCAAAAGCACGACGTGCACCTGCACATGCCCGAAGGCGCAACGCCCAAGGACGGACCGAGCGCCGGCATCGGCATGTGTACTGCGCTGGTCTCGGCACTGACGCGTATTCCGGTGCGTTCCGATGTGGCGATGACCGGGGAGATCACGCTGCGTGGCGAAGTGCTGCCGATCGGCGGGCTGAAGGAAAAACTGCTGGCGGCGCAGCGCGGCGGTATCGCGCTGGTGATGATCCCGGAGGAAAACAAGAAGGATCTGGTCGAGATACCCGACAACATCAAGGGCAAGCTCGACATCCGTCCGGTGCGCTGGATCGACGAGGTGCTCGAGATCGCGCTGACCGCCCGGCCAGTGCCGCGCGTGGTCGAGCCGGGCGCCGACGTGACGGAGCCGCGCAAGGCGGCGCGCCGTGCCAGCAAGCGGGCCGCCAAGCCGGTTCAGGCGCACTGATTCGGGCCGCGGCACGGGCCAAATGGGCCCGGCCGCGCTTGGCAGCGGGCGGGCCAATCCCGTAGACTACGCCGCTTTTCTGCGGAGGCTCGGCCCGGCCGGCACGCTTTTTTCGGGTGCTTAGCTCAGCTGGTAGAGCGTCGCCCTTACAAGGCGAATGTCGGGGGTTCGATCCCCTCAGCACCCACCAACAACTTTGGAGCGGTAGTTCAGCTGGTTAGAATACCGGCCAGTCACGCCGGGGGTCGCGGGTTCGAGTCCCGTCCGCTCCGCCAAATACACCCATGCTGCAAAATATCGGTGACAAGCTCAAGAGCCAGCGGTGGCTCGGAATCGCGGTGCTCGGACTGCTGGCGCTGGTGTTCGCCCTTTGGGGCGCGTACGGCGTCGTCAACCTGAGTTTCGGTGCGCCCAACTATGGGTTGAAGGTCAATGGCCAGGAAATCCCGATTGCCACCGTGCAGCGGGCCTGGCAGCAACGCCTCTCACAGTACCAGGCGCAGCTCAAATCCGAGCTGCCGGCGCCGCTGCGCGAGCAACTGCAAAAGCAAATGGTCAGCGACTACGTGCGCAACTCGCTGATGCAGCAGCGGGCACTTGATCGCGGCTTTCGCACTTCCGACCAGCAGATCTTCGATTTTTTGCACAAAGAACCGGCATTTCTGGTCCGGGGCGAGTTTGACCGGGTGGCTTACCAGGCGGCACTCGCGCAAGCAGGCCTGACCAGCGAAGCCTATGAGCAGGAGCTGGGCGAGAACCTGCCGACGAACAAATTTACAGAAGCCATGGCGCTCGGTGATTTCATGACGGATGCGGAGCTCAAGCACGTGTTTGCGCTCGAGCACGAGCAGCGCGAGATTCGCTATGCGCAGCTGCCGGCGGCGCGTTACGGCGCCGCGATGACGCCGACCGACGCACAGATTCAGGCCTGGTATCAGGCGCACCTCAGCGACTATCAGACCACCGAGTCGGTCAGGCTGCAGTACGCCGAACTCAAGCTCGATGCGCTCGCCGCCGGCCTGAGCATTGATCCGTCGGCCCTGCAGCAGTGGTATACCAAGAATCAAATCCGGTTCGTACAGCCGGAGCGGCGCCACGCGCACGATATTCTGATCAGCCTGGGCACATCCAGCGACACGGCGGCCGACGCCGCGGCGCTGAAGAAGGCCCAGGACGTACTCGCTCAGCTTAAGGCGGGCGCCGACTTTGCGACGCTGGCAAAGAAGTATTCGGACGATCCCGGCTCGGCCGCGCGCGGCGGCGATATGGGCAGCTTCGCGCGCGCGACGCTTGGCGATAAGGCCTTCGGCGATGCACTGTTTGCGCTGCATGCCGGCGAACTGAGCGCGCCCGTCAAGAGCCAGTTTGGCTATCACATCATCCGCCTGGACGATATCACCCCCGAGCGCGCCAAGACCCTGGCGGATTCTCGCGCGGAGCTGGAAGGGCTTTACCGGCGCGAGCAGGCCTCGGAACTATTCGGCGATCGGCAGGAGCAGTTGCAGCAAAAGCTGGAAAACAGCAACGGCAGCGATTTGCTGGCGCTAGCCCAGGAATTTGCGCTGCAGACGGGCGAGGTCGCAAAATTTACGCGCACCGATGGCGGCGTCCTCGGCAGCAACGCCGAACTTGACCGCGTGGTGTTCAGCGCCGAGATGGTGGCGGGCAACCGCATCGGCGGGCCGGTCGCGCTCTCGGAAGATCACTTGGTGCTGGTCAAGGTGCTTGAGCATCACGCCCCGGAAGCCAAGCCGCTCGCGAGCGTGCGCGCGGACGTGCTAGCCGCGATACGTAAGGACGAGGGCGCCAAACAGGCGCGGGCCGCGGCCGATGCCGCACTTGCCCAGCTCAATGGCGGTGCGAATCTTGACGCGGTAATGAAGACCTTGGGTCTGTCGGCGTCGCCGCCGGCATTTGTTGGTCGCAACGATACGCAGCTGCCGGCCCCGGTGCGGGCTGCCGCCTTCGCCGCGCCGACGCCCGCCGGCACACCGCAGTACCGGGTGGTGCCGCTAGACGATGGCGGCGTCGCGCTGCTCGCACTGCTCACCGTGCGACCGGGCGCGCCGAGTGCCGATCCGAACGCCGATCGGTCGCTGATCGCCGATTACGAGCGCCGGCATCGCCAGGCCGACGAGGACAGTTACGTCGCCGAGATGAAGCGCAAGGCGACCGTCGCTACCAACCCGGCGGTGTTCCAGTAGCATCGCGAGCGCTGCTAGCTTGCCTTTCGCGGCTGTGAGCTGCCGATGGGCGCAGCCGGTGCCTGATATCGCAGCCATGGCAGGATTCGGCCCAGCGCACGCAACATGCCGTGCTCGTTCATCCATTGTGCGTACGCGACGTAATTAGGATCGTTGCTCAGGTGACGTTCCTCGGTGCGCGCGCGCAAGAAATAAACGCCGTTAAGCAGCAGCAACAGCGCACAGTGGCGCAGTGATGCCAGCGCATCCGGCCTGAGGACGAATGGCACCGAGATCAGCCACCAGCTCAGGTTCTTTGACAGGTAAGCCGGATGCTTGGTCAGCCGGTAGGGGCCGCCGGTGATAATGCCGCGATGGGTCAGGTTGGAAAAGCGCAGGCCGAAAGCCACGGTGGAGAGCGCGTAAATCAACGACAACAGGATGATGGCCCCGCCCCAGGCATTTTGCAGCCATGGCCAGGGCTGCAGCCAGGTGTCCCAAAACAGATTGCCTTCGTACTGCAGATAGTCGCTGCCGATCAC
>DASWBL010000086.1:0-5462 GCA_036390615.1 Steroidobacteraceae bacterium
CGCCGACCGGCACGATCTCGCTGTCGCTCGCCAACAATGCTTCCAACGGCATTGAGCCGAGCTTTGCCCACCACTATTACCGCAATGTTATCCGCGAGGGGCGCAAGTCCAAGGAGCAGGTCGATGTCTTCTCCTTTGAATTGTTGGCTTATCGCGAGCTAGTCAATAAACGCGCGCTGCCGAAGGCGGAATCCCCCGGCGAGCGGCTGCCCGATTATTTTACGACTGCGGAACACATATCCCCGCGCGAGCATGTGGATATCCAGGCGGCGGCGCAGATCTGGGTGGATTCATCGATCTCCAAGACCGCCAATGTGCCGACGGACTTTCCGTATGAGAAATTCAAGGAAATCTATCTTTATGCCCATGAGAAAGGGCTGAAGGGCTGCACCACTTATCGTTTCAATCCCGATAGCGTCGGCGCTGTCATCGTCAAGCCCGATGACCTGAAGAGCACTACCTATGTGTTCACGCTGGAGGATGGCACCGAGGTCGCAGCGCGCGGCGACGAGCAGATCGAATATGACGGCGAGAGTCACACGGCCGCCAATCTGCACGATGCTCTTAAAAACGGCTATTACGGGAAGTTTTGATCATGACTAGCATTCGCGTTGAAAAAAAGATCGTCAAATACGCTGTCCGCAAGCCCGAAGGTGCCGAGAGCAAGTCGACCGGCGTGCCGGCAACGGCCAGCGACCATGTGGCCACGGACCGGGACGGCCGTCAGTCCGTGGTGGTTGAGCTGACCGAGGAAGTGCGGCGCCCGGACGTGCTGATCGGCTCGACCTACAAGATCAAGACTCCCGTGTCGGATCATGCGATGTACGTGACGATCAACGACATCATCTTGAATGAGGGTACCGACCGCGAGCGGCGCCGGCCCTTCGAAGTGTTTATCAATTCGAAGAACCTGGATCATTTTCAGTGGATCGTGGCGCTGACGCGCATTATCTCGGCGGTGTTCCGCAAGGGCGGCGACGTCGCCTTCATGGTCGATGAGCTCAAGGCGGTCTTTGATCCGCGCGGCGGCTACTGGCAGCCGGGCGGCAAGTTCATGCCCTCGATCATCGCCGAACTGGGTTATGTGATCGAAAAGCACCTGCAGTCGATCGGCATGATGCCCAAGACGGAACTCGACCCGCAGCAGAAAAAGTTCATCGAAGAAAAGCGCGCGGAATACGAGGCCCGTCAGAAGCAGCAGGATGCCTTCGCCAAACCGCACTTTCCGGACGGCGCGCAGCTGTGCAGCAAGTGCAGCACTGCGGCGGTCGTGATGATGGAAGGGTGCATGACGTGCCTGAACTGCGGCGAATCGAAGTGCGGCTGAGGGGCCGGCTCTTTCGCTGACATAGCGCGGCAACGCGGCAAAATCATCAGCGCTGAGTTACTGAGCCGCAGTTGGCGGCTTGCCGCCTGCCTGCGCGCCGTCATTCCCGCCTCTGCCGGCCGGGGAGCTTGTCGCCACGCAACGACGGACTCGCGCATCCTGCGATCGGCAGTGCTGCGGGGCGCACCAAAAATGTGGTATTCACTGCAGCCATGAAATTTCTGCTGCCGCTGCCGCTGCTGTTGTGCTGCGCCACCGCCTGGGTGGCCGAGCCGGCCGCGGAGCCTGCTGCCGAACCGGCGCTGGCGCCGCTGGTGGCGGCCGCACCGTCGGCCAAGCTGCCGTTTGTCCGGCCGCCGGAGCTTGAGCCGGATGTGCAGTTTTGGATTCGTGTCTACAGCCAGATTTCCACCAACGATGGCTTCATCCACGACCAGCATGAACTCTCGGCGATTTACGAGACCGTGCATTTCGCACCGACCGAGCCGCAGAGAGAGCGCGAACAGCAGGTCGAGACCATCCGCCAGCACTACCAGCTGATTCTCAAGCATCTTGGCAGCGGCGCGCCGCCGCAGGACGCTGACGAGCAGCGCGTGCGCGCGCTCTGGGGTCATGCCGATGCGGCCCGGTTACTGCAGGCGAGCGATGACATCCGTTTCCAGCTCGGTCAGTCCGACCGTTTCCGCGCCGGCCTTTACCGCTCAGGAGCGTGGGAAACGCACATCGCGGAGACGCTCGCCAATCTCGGCCTGCCGCCGGAACTTGCAGCACTACCGCACGTGGAATCCTCCTTTGATCCGAACGCCGGCTCCAAGGTCGGCGCCGCAGGGCTATGGCAGTTCATGCGTTCGACCGGCCGCCGGTTCCTGCACATCGACCGTGCGGTCGACGAGCGCCTCGATCCATTCCGCTCGACTGAGGCGGCGGCGCAGTTGCTCGCCTTCAATTACCGCGTGCTCGGTACCTGGCCGCTCGCGATCACCGCCTACAACCACGGCGCCGAGGGCATGCGCCGCGCCTGCGAGCAGCTCAACACCACCGACATCGTCGCGATCGTGCGCAACTACCACAGCCCGACTTTTGGCTTCGCGTCGCGCAATTTCTACGCTTCGTTCCTGGCCGCGCTGGCGATCGCACGCGAGCCGCAAAAATATTTCGGCGCGCTGCAGCGTTCGGCCGAAAACCAGTTCCAGGAACTGCGCCTGACTGCGCCGGTCACGGTCGGCACGCTGCGCCGCTTGGCCGGTGTGCCGGAGGATCAGCTGCGCGCGCTCAATCCGGCGTTGCTGAACCCCATCTGGAGCGGACGCCAGCCGGTACCGCGTGGCTATCGCGTGCGCCTGCCCGCCGACGCCCGCGCCATCAGCAGCGAGCAGCTGGCGACCGCGTCGGCAGCGCCGCCGCCGATCCAGGAGATTACCAGCCATGCCACCGAAGCCACGCCGGGCTACACCGTTCAGCGCGGCGACACGCTCTCGCTCATTGCTGCCCGCACAGGTGTCAAGGCCGGCGATTTGATGCGCATGAACGGACTGCGCGACACCGACTTTATCTACGAGGGGCAACAACTGCAGCTCGTCGCCGGGCGCGAGACCCGCAACACGGCCCCGGCGCAGCTTGCCGAACAGGAAAGCATCGAAGATGCGTTGGCTGCGATGCCGAGCACGAAGCTGGCGGCGATTGACCTCGGTGCACTCGGCCAGGCCGTGACGCTGAGTCCGTCGCAGGCGCCCGGGCCGCCGGCGGCCGCCACCGCTGACGCCACCGATTATTCAGTGGCGGCCGATGATTCGATCAAGGTGGCGGCGGCCGAGACGCTGGGTCATTACGCCGACTGGCTGGAGCTCAGCGCTGCGCATCTGCGCACGCTCAATGGCCTCAAGTCCCGCACGCCGCTGGTGCTCGGGCGACATCTGAAGCTCGATTTTTCGCGCGCGAGCCACGAGCAGTTCGAGCAGCGGCGGCGCAGTTACCACCAGCAGCTGGAGGCCGCTTACTTTGCCTCGCACCGGATCACGGGCACACAGATTTACATTGCCCGCAGCGGCGATTCGCTGTGGAGCGTAACGCAGCGCGGTCAGCTGCCGGTGTGGTTGATGCGCCAGTACAACCCGGACCTGAATTTCGCCGATTTGCGTCCGGGCACCCAGATCGTGCTGCCGCAGGTTGAGGGCCCCGGCTAAAGTGCTGGTGAATGTGAACCCGTACATTCACGGCGAGCTGGGCGCCTGCTTATAATCTAAGCCCATGCGTAACGCGATATTTGCCGCTTTCGCGCTGGCCGCTGGCAGCCTGGCCGCCGCTTCGGTGGGCCTTGACGGGACCGGCGCGGACCGCACCCCGGAGCAGCCGGTCAGCGCCGCATTACCAGTCGCCGATCAAGTGGTGGTGCACAAAAGCGAGCGGCGCCTGTATCTGATGCGCGACGGCCAGGTGCTGCGCAGCTATCACATTGCGCTGGGCTTAAGGCCGCAGGGCTCCAAGGAGCGCTCGGGGGATTTTCGCACGCCGGAAGGCAGTTACCGGCTCACCCGCCGCAACCCGCACAGCTATTATTTTCTCTCCATCCAGGTTTCGTACCCGAACGCCGAGGATCTGCAGCGGGCGCGCGCCCGGCACTGGCAGGCCGGCGGACTGATCATGATCCACGGCCTGCCCAACGCGTTGCGCCATCCAGTCGATTACTACGAATCCACGGACTGGACCGATGGCTGCATTGCGCTGACGGATGCCGATATGATGGAATTCTGGCTGCTGGCCCAAGATAACATTCCGATCGATATCGAACCCTAAACAGCGCTTTTGGCGCTGCGCCCTTTCAAGTCCTTAAGATCCGGTAGCTGGCATGGAATCGAGCTTTGTAGTCCCCGAAGCCGTCGACGCCCGTGTCGGGCCGCGCGGCAGCCTCGAGAACCTGTCGCAGGCGGAAATCGACAAGCTCCTCGACCCCAGTGCGCGCGGCCTTTATCCACTGTTTCGCAATTGCGCGCTGGCGGTGCTTAATTCCGGCAGCGACAGCGACAACGCCAAGGAAATTTTCGAGCGCTATCGCGCCTTCACGGTGCAGATCCTGCGCCACGCCTGGGGCATCAAGCTGCAGATTACCAATGCCCCGCCGCAGGCCTTCGTGGACGGCGAGATGATCACCGGCATCAAGGAACACCTGTTCGCGGTGCTGCGCGATGTGATCTACACCGCCAACGAGATCGTCGGCAGCGGGCGCCTCGATCCTGCTGACTCCGGCTCCATCACCAACGCGGTATTCCATATCCTGCGCAACGCGCGGCTGCTCGAGCACAAAGCCCGGCCGAACCTGGTGGTCTGCTGGGGCGGCCACTCGATCAGCGAGAGCGAGTACCAGTACACCAAGCGCGTCGGCTCCGAGCTCGGGTTGCGGGCCATGGATGTCTGCACCGGTTGCGGCCCGGGGGCCATGAAAGGCCCGATGAAGGGCGCGACCATTGGACACGCCAAGCAGCGCATCCACAGCGGTCGCTACATCGGCGTCACCGAGCCGGGCATCATCGCCGCCGAGCCGCCCAACGCCATTGTCAACCAGCTGGTGATCATGCCGGACATTGAAAAGCGGCTCGAGGCGTTCCTGCGCCTCGCCCACGGCATCGTCGTGTTCCCCGGCGGCGCGGGCACCGCCGAGGAAATCCTCTACCTGCTCGGCATCCTGCTTGATCCGGCCAACGCCGAGCAGCCGCTGCCGGTGGTGCTGACCGGACCCAGGCACAGCGCGCCATGGTTTGAGCAGCTGGAGAAATTCATTGAAGGCACGTTGGGGGCCGCCGCGCTCGCCCGCCTGACCGTGATTGTCGACGATCCGCAGGCGGTGGCCCGGCACATGGTCGGCAGCTTTGAGCGGGTGCGCGATTTTCGCCGCCAGCGGAGCGATTCCTACAACTACAACTGGCTGTTGAACGTGCCGCACGAATTGCAGATCCCGTTTCGGGCAACGCACGAGGCCATGGGCTCGCTCAGTCTGAGCAGCGCGCAACCGCCGCACCGCCTGGCGGCGGACCTGCGGCGCGCGTTTTCCGGCATCGTCAGCGGCAACGTCAAGGAAAGCGGCGTCGCGGCCATCGAGCGTTTCGGACCGTTCGAATTGCGCGGCGAAAAGCGGGTCATG
>DASWBL010000087.1:0-5911 GCA_036390615.1 Steroidobacteraceae bacterium
CGGGCTCGTCGAGGGCAGTGCCAGCAGCTGCAGGGTCGGTCGCACGGCGAGCACCGCCGTTTCCCATTGCCGGCGAAAATGCTGGCGGGCCAGCGCGCCCTTGAAGGCGATGCGCTGGATCGCGCGGTGCGCGCGTAAAAACTTTCCCAGGTCATTGGCCACGGCGCTTTCGAGTTCGATCGCGGCATCGAGGCTGCCGTCACGTGCGCACTGGCCGAGCACGTCCCAGACTGCAACCCGCGCGCGGATCAACCTTGCGACCCGATCGGCATAGGACAGGCGTAAATCGATGCCGTAGAGCGCTGCGAGAATCGGCCAGAAATGATTGCGCGGATGCGCGTAATAGGCGGCGGCACGGATCGAGGCCACGCCTGGCATGCTGCCCAGAATCAGGATCCGTGCATCGCGGCCGGCAATCGGCGGCAGGCCACGGACCCATTGGGGTCTGCCCCCGCGACGCCGTGGCGACTCGGTTTTGGCGGCCATCAGGTGAGCAATTTTGCGCAAGCCGCGGCCCAAACGGCCAACGGACGCCGGCTGCCCACGTCGAACCGCGCGATCGCCGATGGCATCAGCGCCTGATGGGCGTAAAATCGGGCCCGGTCCACTAATACAGAATTGATCGACAACGGACCCATCATGGACTCACTGCCAGCGCGGCGCCCCGGCATCTTCGGGGGTTCTGGCGCAGGCAGCCGCTGCTGACTTTACTCCGACAACTCTTGAGGAGGCGTTTATGAACGATACGCTCACACTGGTGGTTTATTTTGCCATCGTCACTTGGCTGTTGAGCCTGGCCGCCGGAATGGTGCGTGCCCGAGGCTGGACGTCACCGGGGATGGTCATCGCCTTTGGCAATCGCGACCGGCTCCCGGATCTGACGCCGCTGACGGGCCGTATGGAGCGCACCTGGCGCAATTCGCTGGAAAACCTCGTGTATTTTGCCGTGCTGGCGCTCGTCGCCCATGTGATGGGTGATGAAACTCCCCGTGAAGGCATGGGGGCCGAGCTGTTTTTCTGGGCCCGCATCGTCTACATACCGGTCTATTACCTTGGCATCATTTATCTGCGCACGCTGGTCTGGCTGGTCAGTGTCGTCGGCCTGGCCATGATGCTGATGGCGGTGCTGTAGACCAGTCAGGAGGTAGCTACTCGTCGCCGCGCACCCGTCCTCGCAGTCGCTTGGTGTGCTGATGGCGTGCCTTGGTCTCGAGGCGCCGGGCCTTTGACGCGCGAGTTGGCCGCGTCGGACGGCGCGTCTTCGGCTCGATCAGCGCACGGCCGATCAGGTCGTGCAATCGCTCCAGCGCCTCGCGGCGATTGCCCTCCTGGGTGCGCTGATTGCGCGCGATGATCAGGATGCTGCCGTCGGCCGACAGCCGATGGCCGGCCAGCAGGCGCAGTCGCGCCTTGACGGCAGGATGCAGCGCGCGGCTCGCGAGCAGATCAAAGCGCAGCTGCGCGGCGGTTGCAACCTTGTTGACATTCTGGCCGCCAGGACCGGATCCGCGCACGAAGCTGAAAGTTATGTCTTCAGCGCCGAGCGGCGGCGGTTTCATGGGCCGGACGGGCTGCGCTCGTGCAGGTGAACTTCCCGCTGTGCCACGGGAATGGTGATGCCGTTGTCCTTGAACAGCCGCCAGATCCGTCGGTTCACGTCCGAGCGTACGTTGTTGACGCCGTCCTCAGGATCCGCAATCCAGAACCGCAGTTCCAGGTCCATGCCATGGTCGGAGAACTGCATCAGGCGGGCGACCGGCATCGGGTCCCGCAACACCCGGGGGTGCCCGGCGGAGGCCTGGATCAGTACCGCGAGCGCCAACTCCGGATCGTCACGGTAGCTCACGCGCACCGGGAGCTTGAGCCGGATCTTGCGATCCGAATAACTCCAGTTGATGACCGGATTCGTGATCAGGTTCTGGTTCGGCACCAGTGTCTCGATGCCGTCGCGATCGCGTACCACGACGTAGCGGCCGCGCAGTTCCTGCACCCAGCCAAAATTCTCGGTACTAGTGCCGCTCTGGCCGGCAAAGCTGATCACGTCGCCCGGTTTGATCGATTTGTCCATCAGCAGCACGAAGCCGCTGACAAAGTTGCTGGCGATGGCCTGCAGGCCAAAGCCGAGTCCAATGCCGATCGCGCCTAACGGCAAGGTCAGGGCGGTCACATCGACTCCGGCGGCATGGACGCCGAGCAGCACGCCGATGGTGACCAGAATCACGAACGAGAACTTGGAGATCCCGATCCGCGTCGACAGCGCCACGTCGCGTAACGCCATGACCCGCCGCTCGACCGTGCGCGCGATCAGGCTGGTCACAAGTACAAAACAGGTGAGGACCACCAGCCCCTTGAGCAATGCCCAGAGACTGAATTGCGCCTTGCCCGGCAGCAGGACGACGCGGTCCAGGGCGCCCTCTAAGACGCCGAGCCAGCCTACCAGCTGCAGCCCGATGCTCAGCCACAGCACCGTGACGACAACGTTCTGCCAGTGGTTGAGCCACGATTTTGGACCGAGAATCTGCAGCACGACGTTGATGACGGCACGCACCGCAATCAGCACGCCGAGTAGTTCAACGACGCCGTCGATCAGGTGCGGCTCAACCCATGGCGCGCCGAGCACCACCCGACCTATCAGCAGTACCAGCAAGCCAAATAGGTACGGGGCCGAAGCAATCAGCGACCGCGCCAAGCGAGGGCTGCCATCAGGCTGGGTTGCCGGATCGTCACGGTCGCGACGCATGCGACGGATCAGGACGCCGGTGGCAAGCGCCACGGCGATGCTGCCGCCGAACCACGCAAGCTGCGCAGTGATCAGCGGATCGGCAAACGGCTGCAGGATTGATTCGATGGCGGCGGCTAGCGAAGGCATGCTCGTCATCAGGCGTTCAAGTCCGGAATCAGCTGGCTCTCCAGCATCAGGATCTGGTCCTTGAGCAGCAGTTTGCGCTTTTTGAGCCGCTTGAGCTGCAATTCATCGACATGCATGTCGAGCGACAGGCGGTGAATCACTTCGTCCAGGTCGCGGTGTTCGATGCGCAGCTGGCGTAGCTTTTCGATGTTGCGGAACAACTCATGGTCTACGTTGTCGCCCGATTCGTGCATACGTTGTTCAGCTGATCGCCGCATCTAGCCCGAGCCGCTCGGTGATCGAAACCACTGCATCCGGTAGCTTAGCGAAGCGCCCCACCGGGCGCCATGGCAGGCCCGGCTCATGAAAATCCGAGCCTGCTGAGCCGGCCAGATCAAAGCGGCGGGCCAGGGTAGCGGCCCGGGTCGCCTCATCGGGGCTCATCCCGGCGACGCTGACCTCGATGCCGGCGCCACCGGCAGCTTTGAAAGCGCCGCATAACTCGCGCTGCGCGCCGTTGGAGAGGCGATAGCGGTGCGGATGCGCAAGCACCGCCAGGCCGCCGGCGGCGCTGATGATCCCTACTGCCTGCTCGATGCTTGGCCAGCGTGCGGGCACAAAGCCTGGCCGGCCGCGCCCAAGCCACTGGTCAAACGCCTGCTGCGGATCCTTGACATGACCACCTGCGACCAACAGCCGGGCCAGGTGCATGCGGGTCGGCGCGACGGCCTGGTGCAGTGCGGCTTCGGCCATGGCGGCGCCATCAAGTCCCTTGCGATCGAGCCGCGCGCCGATCTGCCGGATCCGCTCGCGACGCAGCTCCTGAACAGCCGTCAAGTGTTCGCGCAGCGCCGCGTTTAGCGGCTGCAGACGCAGACCGATGACGTGCACTTCGGTTTCACGCCACTGGGTCGTCAGCTCCGCGCCGGCTAGAAAGCGCACGCCAGTACCGTGACAGCAGCGCTCAGCCTCGTCGCATCCCGCCACCGTATCGTGGTCAGTGAGCGCCAGCAGCTGCACCTGCCGCTCGGCCGCGAGCGCGCACAGCTCGGCCGGCGTCAATGCGCCATCGGAGTGCCGGCTGTGCGTATGCAGATCAATGCGCTCGAACACTATCGCCCCTTAAGGTTGCTGCAACAACGCCAGCCAGTCGCGTGACGCGTCGGCCCAGGCGGCGAAGGAAGGATTGATCAGTGAGTCGCCGACGTTATAACGCAGCCGCCGGCCCAGCAGGTCCACGACCCGCGCACCGGCCTGCTCGGCAATTGCCTGGCCGGCGGCGGTATCCCATTCGGAAGTCGGCGACAAGCGTGGATAAAAATCGGCCCGGCCTTCGGCAAGCCAGCCGAACTTCAGTGCACTGCCGACCCCGACAAGTTCGTGCGGCCCGAGCCGCGCCAGCAGCGCATCGAGGCTATGCCCGCGGTGCGAGCGACTGGCCAGCACCCGCACCGGCGCCGCGGCGTGCGCACTGGCACGAATCGGTATATGCCTATCTTCCGCGTCAACCCGGAACGCGCCGCTGCCACGCGCGGCCGCATACAACTGCCCCGACGCGGGCGCATACAGCACCCCGAGCACCGGCTCATGCGCGTCGATCAGCGCGATGTTGACGGTAAATTCACCGTTGCGGCTGACAAATTCGCGTGTGCCATCGAGCGGATCGACCAGCCACAGCGTTGGCCAGCGACGCCGCTCGCTCACAACGGCGGCCGAGGATTCCTCGCCGAGCAGGGGAATCTGCGGCGCGAGTTCCGCGAGCCGCGCAGTGATCAGCTGTTGCGAGGCCAGGTCCGCCTCAGTCAGCGGCGATCGGTCAGCCTTGGTGCTAACGGTAAAACCACGGTCGTAGATGCGCATGATCTGCGCGCCGGCGGCCCGGGCAGTAGCGATTACTCCGGGTAGCAGTGCGGCAAGCTGTTGCGTGGCCAGCGTCACGACCCGCATGATAACCGAGGCATGGACCGCCAATTGTCCGCCAAGGCCCCCTGGGATCAGATCGATACGGTGCTGCTGGATCTGGACGGCACGCTGCTCGACTTGGCCTTTGATAATCACTTTTGGCGCACGCTGGTGCCAAGCGTTTGGGGCGCACAGCGCGGCCTCGATCTGCCACGGGCCCAGGCCGAATTGCAGCCGCGCTTTGCAGCGCAGGAAGGCACGCTGCAGTGGTATTGCGTTGACTACTGGAGTCGGGAACTCGGACTGGATATCGCGGCGCTTAAACAGGCGCACGCGCACCAGATCCGCTGGCTGCCCGGCGCCGAGCAATTTTTGCAAGCGGTGCGCGCCCGCGGCAAGCGCCTGGTGCTGCTGACCAATGCGCATCCGCTGACCCTTGCGGTCAAGGATGCGCGCACCGGCGTACTTGCGCAGTTTGATGTCAGCATCAGTTCCCACCACGTGGGCGTGCCGAAAGAGGATGCAAGGTTTTGGCTCGCCCTTAAGGATCTGGAACAGTTTGAGCCACTACGGAGCCTCTTTGTCGACGACAGTGTCCCGGTACTGCGGGCGGCGCGGCACGCTGGCATTGCCCAGGTGGTAGCGGTGCGGCAGCCCGACAGCGGCCAGGCACCGCGTCAGCACGAGGAATTTGCGGCGGTGGACAGCGTCGCCGATCTGCTGTGAGCCCCGCGCGGGCGATCCAGTCCGGCTAGCGCCGGCGGGGCGGTGGTCCGCGCCGGCGAGGTCCGCCACCGCCACCGCCGCCACCGCCACGCCCGCGCGGCGGTGGGCGATCGCGATGGACGTGCGGCGCCGGCACCAGCTTGACCAGCAGCGCCAGATCGATGGCTTCGACCGGGATCTTGTGGCCGATGAAATTCTCGATGTCCGGCAGCCCGACCGCATATTCCTCGCAGCCAAAGCTGATGGCATCGCCGCTGGCGCCCGCGCGCGCCGTGCGGCCGATGCGGTGCACGTAATCGGCAGCGTCCTGCGGCAGATCGAAGTTGAACACGTGGCTGACGTCCGGGATGTGCAGGCCGCGCGATGCGACATCGGTGGCGATCAGCACCGCCAGCTCGCCTTCGTGGAACTGCCGCAGAAACTGCAGACGCTTTT
>DASWBL010000088.1:0-2466 GCA_036390615.1 Steroidobacteraceae bacterium
ACCCGAAGAAGATCAGCAACGTGGCGATGGTCCAGGAGGTCTCCAGACGCCAGGTCTTCTTGGCTATCGCACCGCGATCGACGCTGCTGCCGGCTCGGTACTTGAACATGTAAAGCAGCATCAGGCCGAAGACGAGCGCGAGGATCGCGCACGACATGATAAGCAGCGCGACGATTAGCTCGTCGACTTCCGGCGCGCTGGTGGTCGCCTGCGGAAGCCAGAACCTCATGCCCGCCCCCTGTCGCGGCGGAAGGCGAGGAACAATGTACCGGCGATGGTGAGCACCGTGACCCCAGCGGCCAAGCGCAGCAGCTTCATGATGGCGAGCGTGTACCGCCCTGTCGTGGGATCGTAATGGTAGCAGAGCAGCAGAACCGGCAATGCGGCCGCCGCGATGCTGCCCCATTCCGCCCGCGTCACGCCAAGCCGCAGATCGGAGGGTTGGTAACCGACGCCGAGCAGATAGCTCGACACGGTACCGGCCGGTGTCGCAAAGACGATACCGACGGGATGCACGAACTGCTTTAGTTCTGGGTCGAAACGATCGCGAAAGCCAACCGCGTCAGCCGCCCTCTGCACTGCGTCAGCAGTGCCGGTCAGGAAATGCCAGTTCTGTTCTGCGCCCGTGGCGGGATACCGCTGCAGGTCATCCGCCTTGGCCGCAGTCGCATCCGCCCCAGTCTCCGACGGGTCGATGCTCAGCGCGACCAGCGAATAGTCACGGCCCGCCGTCATTCCGGACGCGCGGAGTGCATCGAACAGGTCGGCACGCACGACGCTGCAAAGATTGGGGCAATGGAAGTATCCAAGCGCAAGGATCAATGGCTTTCCGCCGAACAAGTCGGAAAGTCGCACGCCTCGACCGGCCTCGTCACGGAACACCTCTTGCAGCGGAAGCTGGCTGCCCGGCCTCTGCTCATAGGCAAGACCGCTGAAATCCGGCACAGACGCCGCAAGTGCGAACCGCGGCGCGGCGAGCAGCAGCGCGATCAAGAGGCGCAGCCTCATTAGTGCTTCTCCGTCGATGCGGGCCAACCCGGGATGCCATCTTGCACAACCAGCCGCATTGCATCGGAAATGGGGATATGCGCAATGCCGTGCGCCTTATCGATCCAGCCGGCGCCGTTCAGCCATCGCATTTCCTCGCCGTAGAACTTTGCCATGTCCTCGCGCGGGCTCGGCTGGAGTTGGGGATTCGGGTATTGCGGGAGTGGCAAGCTCATGGTCCGGTCGATCGTGGCCCCCGGGTATAGCCATAAAGTTAGCAGCGCCAGAGCGAGCACCGACACGAGCAGCGACGGCACACCGATCCAGATGAAGCGCTCGCCGACGTCGGTCGGCTCGTGTCGCGCAGTGAGGACCTTCTCAGCCATGGTGCCTCACGATCTCCGGCATCTCGGGCGACAGCGGTGCACGCAGCGCCACCGCGGTGGCAATTCCGATCAGGCCGAGCATCGCCAAGACATCGGCCGGATCGAAGCTGCGCTCGGATGCCGGCACCACCAGCCACCAGCCACGGACGACCTCGCTCACTATCAGCATTGCGGTAACGCAGGCGATTCCGCGCGGCGAACTTTGCAGTCGCGGCGACAGCAGAGCGAAGAAGGGCAGCACGAAATGGCACCCCGCCACCAAGGCGGCGGCAATGCCCCATCCGCCGGTTGAGCGCACGATGTACCAGGGCGCCTCGTTCGGCAGGTCGGACTGCCAGACGATCAGCAACTGCATGAAGTCCAGATATGCCCAAAGAATGAGGAGCCCGAGCAGCAGTTTGCCCAGGCTGCGCAAAGTCGTGTGATCCAGGGGCGGTCCAAGAACGACGGCGAATATGGACACCGACAACGCCAGAAGCCCCGTTTCGGCGATCGCGATCAGGCCGTAGGTACTGGAGGCAAAACGCGGATCGAGCGACATGGTCGTATCGATCGCCGCATAGGTGACGGTGATCGACAATAGGATCAGCCCGATCGGCGCGATGCGCGCGAGCCTTGCGTCCGGCATGTCCCGTCGAAGCGCCCGCAGGATCAGTCCGGCAAGCCCAAGCCAAACAACCAGATAAATGACTCCCCGTCCGAGAAAGAACGGCAGGTTGAGGTAAAACCGATTGTCGAGATGCGCCGCCACGTCAGCATGTGTCCATGGATAGAGCGTGGGCAGCACTAAATACAAAGGGATTACCGCCGGCGGCAGCAGCAGCAGCGTGCTCATGCCCGCAACCAGCTGCGGTCGAATCGCATAACCCCAGCGGCCGCCGGTCAACGCATGAATCAGTAGCAGCCCCATGCAGCCGATAGGCCAACCGAGCCACGCGGTCAGCGCAGCCAACCAGGCATGTGGAAATGCGGCAGTAAATGCGGCAGGTGCGGCGAACGAGCCGACGGCGAGACCGATGAGGCCGACGCCCGCCCCTATCCAGGCCGCGCACTCCGCCTGCGACCGGGTCATTGGAGCGCCTCCCGCTGATCT
>DASWBL010000089.1:0-26374 GCA_036390615.1 Steroidobacteraceae bacterium
CGGATCGCGGCCGGCAGCCGGCCGGCATCTATGCGCGCTAGCCAGTAGGACCGGCCGTTATCGGCATCCTGCCAGTAATCCAGGTTGACCATCTGCGGCCACGACGTCGAGTAAGACGGCAATATCATCGTCGCGCCTAGGCCGCCGATCACGCCAGCCAGCGACCCGAGCATCAGACCGCGACGAACGCCCGCTGCCGCGCCACCGAGCAACGGCAGGAGCCCCGCCGTGGCGAGCGCCGTCACGGCACATAACAATGGCAACGCGTGATCCCCGAGCGCCGAATACAGTGGCCAGAACACCAGCAACAGCACCGCGGTGCTGACCCAGACCGGCAGCCATACCGCCAGCCGCGTGCGCACGATGTCTGCGCCGCCATCGGCACGCACCAGCAATGTGGTCACCGCGGCGACGGCCGCCGGCAGCAAAAACAGAAAGCCGGCGACCGCGGCCTTCCAGGCGAGCAGTACCGCGAGCGCGGCATTCAGCAGGCCGTTGGCGATCAGGCCGGCATGGATTCCCGCACGCCGCGCCAGCAGCTGCGACACGCCACCCAGGACGATGAGGGCCAGCAGCAGGAACGTACACTCAAGCGGGACCGGATAGGCAATCCAGCTTGAGCCCGCCCCGATCGGAATCGCATTGAGGTAACGCAGCAGCCACAGCAACGCGAAGCCTGCGATCGCACTGAGGAGCACTGCACCCAGCCAGCCGCCGATCGCCCATGCGAGCTGCCTAATTGGCGCGGTCCCTGTGCGCACAAAGCGAATCGCATTGATGAGTGCGAGCAGCAACGCGAGGCTCGCGAGCGGCAACATCCATGTGGCCGGCCAGGCCGCCAGGAAAAATCCGAATACATCGAAGAACACCGCCTCGCCGACGGCCGGTTGCTTAAGCGGGGTATTGGCCAGCGCCAGCACGGTGGCCAGGGCATTCTCGCCCTGATGCTGGATACTGCCACTGTCGGCATTTTCCCAGCTGTCGATCGCCGAATGGTGATGCGCGACGCCATCGATGTAGGCGAAATTAAATCCCTGGTAACCCGCGGCCTTGAACACCGTGAAATCGGTGTCGTTGGGCAACAGTTTGTACACCAGGTACTGCACCGAGTTCGTCGCCGGGTGCCGGACAGCGCGCCGGTACAGATCCAACAGCCAGGCATTGGCGCTGCCGGTCTCAAACATGAAGCTCTGCCCGGAATTGCCGCGAGCATCGAGATTGACCGCCGCCCGAACCTGCCGCGCCCAGGGATCTTCGCGCGCAAATAATTGCGCGCCGAGCAGACCGACCTCCTCGCCTTCATCGATGAGCAGCACGATCGGGTGCTGCGCGGCCGGCCGGGCGCGCAGGATGCGGGCGATCTCCAGGATCGCGGCGACGCTCGCGCCGTCATCGGAAGCCCCTGGCGATACGGCCCACGAATCGTAGTGCGCGCACAGCAGCACCGCATCGTGATCCTCCGGGCGGCCCGGAATCCGCACTATGACGTTAGTCGGCACGCCGCAGACACCACGGGCGTCACAGACCAGGCCGGTCTGCAGTTCGGGCGCGAAGCCGAGATCGTTAAGGTGCCTGACGATGCGCTCGCGCATTAGCGCATCGGCGGCGGTGCCGATTGGGTGCGCAACCCCGTCATCAATCAGTTCCCGCAGCACGGCCTTGGCGCGGGTTGCGGAAAATTCCTGCGCCGGGGCATCGAGCGGCTCGGGCCGCGGCGCCGACGCCGTCAGTGCGCGCAACGCGATCAGCGCGATGATGCCGAGCGCTGCGACGGCAAGCCCGCGCGCCATCAGCCGCTGCGCATCAGATTGCGATTCCAAGATTGCTCCGCCGTCCCGTCACCGTACCGCCCGTCACCGGCTGCCGCCCAGCGGGGCTCTCAGAATAGTCCCGAGATCCTGCCTTCGGCATCAATATCGATCGTATTGGCCGCCGGCACCTTGGGCAGTCCGGGCATGGTCATGATATCGCCGCAGATCATCACCACGAACTGCGCGCCGGCGGCGAGCCGGACCTCGCGGATATTGACGACGTGGCCAGTGGGCGCGCCACGCAGCTTCGGGTCGGTAGAGAATGAATACTGGGTCTTGGCCACGCACACCGGATAATGGCCGTAGCCGTTGTCCTGCAAATGCTTGATCTGTGCGCGGATCTTGCTGTCGGCGGTGATATCCGCGGCCCCGTAGATGCGCGTCGCGATCATCTTCATCTTTTCCCACAGCGACAGCTCAGGTTCGTAGACGAAGCGGAACGTGCTGGGCGTCGCCGCCAGCCGCACGATTTCCTCAGCCACCGCGGCCGCGCCCTTGCTGCCCTCGGCGAAGTGCCTTGCCACCAGGGCCTTGACCCCGCTGTGCGCCAGCCGGTCGGTCAGCAGTTGCAGCTCCGCCGCCGTGTCTTCACTGCGGTGGTTGATCGCCACCACGCACGGCAAGCCGTAACACTCGCGCACGTTGCGCACGTGACGCTCGACATTGGCAAGTCCCTTTTCCAGGGCCCGCAGGTCCTCGCGCACCAGATCGGGCACTTCCACGCCGCCGTGATACTTGAGCGCCCGCACCGTAGCGACGATAACCGCAGCCGCCGGCCGCAGTTCGCCAAGGCGGCATTTGATGTCGACGAACTTTTCGGCGCCCAGGTCTGCGCCGAAGCCAGCCTCGGTGACCACGTAATCGGCCAGCTTCAACGCCGTGCGCGTGGCAATGACCGAATTGCAGCCATGCGCAATGTTGGCGAACGGGCCGCCATGAATGAACGCCGGATTGTTCTCCAGTGTCTGCACCAGGTTGGGCGCCAGCGCATCGCGCAGCAGCACCGCCATGGCGCCGTGAGCGTTGAGGTCACTGGCGTGGATCGGTTGCTGATCGCGCGTGTAGGCCACCACGATCTTGCCGAGCCGCGCCTTGAGGTCCGCGACGCTGCGGGCCAGACAGAATATGGCCATCACTTCGGATGCGACCACGATGTCAAAGCCATCCTGCCTCGGATAGCCGTTGGCGCTGCCGCCCAGGCCGACCGTGATATCGCGCAGCGCCCGGTCGTTGATGTCCACTACCCGGCGCCACGCCACCCGGCGCACATCGATCCCGAGCGAGTTGCCGTGATAGATGTGATTGTCGATCAGCGCCGCAAGCAGGTTATTGGCCAGCGCTATGGCGGAGAAGTCGCCGGTGAAATGCAGGTTGATGTCTTCCATCGGCACGACCTGCGCGTAGCCGCCGCCAGCGGCGCCGCCCTTCATGCCGAATACCGGGCCGAGTGCCGGCTCGCGTAGACAGATGACCGCCTTCTTGCCGATGCGGTTCAGGGCATCGCCGAGTCCCACCGTCATGGTGGTCTTGCCCTCGCCCGCCGGCGTCGGTGAAATCGCGGTTACCAGGATCAGTTTGCCGTCGGGCCGTTGCTCGAGGCCGGCGATGTAATCGAGGGAGATCTTGGCTTTGTATCGGCCGTAAGGGGCCAAATGCTCTTGCGGTATGCCCAGCCGGTCGGTGGCCAGTTCCAGGATCGGGCGCATCTTGGCCCGCTGTGCAATCTCAATATTACTCAAGGCGTATTCACTCCATCGCGGCTCGCTGAAGTAGCCGTCAGCGGTCGCGGTTCGCGCATAGGCCGGCTTTTGGCAGGCGTAGTGAGGCGCGAATGATACGAAGCCGGCGCCGCAAAACTCAAATGTGGCTCAACCGTCGCCCCGTCGCGCCCAAAGTGCTTGGCCACACCTGCCTACAACCCGGTACGAGGGCGACACCCTGCCACGGCCTCCCGGCGGGCTCGCGGTACCAGCTGGCGCCTGCTCCAGCCGGGCTAACTGCGGGTGGCCGGGCCCCGGCGCTATACTTATCTTACGCATCGGCCTGCGCCGGCCCTCGGCCAGGGCGGCCGAATCCGCGTGAGCCCGGGGGCGCGGCAGTCGGGCCAATTTGGGGAGGACAGGGATGCGTTTTTCGTCGTTCGTGGAGCGCATCGGCGGTCCGTCATCGCGGGCGTGGGATTTGCACTACGAGGCGCTCGCCGCCAAGCGCCGCGGCGAAGACGTCATCGTCCTCAGTGTCGGCGATCCGGCCTTCGAAACCCCGGCGGCGGCTCGCGCCGCCGCGTCTCGGGCCATCGAAGCCGGCGACACCCATTACACGGAGATCGCCGGCCGGCTCGCGCTACGCACGCTGATCGCCGCCGACCATAGCCTGCGCTCCGGGCAAGCCGTGACGGCCGATAACGTCATCGTCCTCGCCGGCACGCAAAACGCTTTGTACTGCGCCGCCGCGTGCCTGCTAGGCCCGCGTGATGAAGTCATCGTGCCAGAGCCCATGTATCTGACTTACCGCGCCGCCCTGCAGGCCTCGGGCGCCACGATCGTGACGGTGCCGTGCCCGGCCGAGCGCCAGTTCCACATTGACCTTAAGGCGCTTGCCGCGGCCGTCACTGCCCGCACGCGCGCCATTTTTTTTGCGACACCCAATAATCCGACCGGCGCGGCAGCCACGCTCGAAGAGCTTGAAGCCATCGCGGCGCTGGCGATACGGCACGATCTTTGGGTGGTGTCCGACGAGGTCTACGGGCGGCTTTGCTTCGAAGCCACGCACCTGAGTATCGGCGCGCTGCCCGGCATGGCCGAGCGTACCGTGACCGCCAGTTCCGTCTCCAAGTCGCACGCCATGACCGGCTGGCGGATCGGCTGGATGATCGCGCCGGAGCCACTCATCGGGCACGTCAAGAACCTGGTGCTGTGCATGCTGTACGGTCTGGCCGGCTTTGCGCAGGAAGCGGCCTGCGAGGCGCTGCGCAGCGGCGACGCTGAAGTTGACCGCATGCGCACTGTTTACCGGCGGCGGCGTGACGAGGTGGTCGCCTGGCTCAGCAGCGTGCCCGGATTGCACTGCGTGCGCCCGGAGGCTGGAATGTTCATCCTCGTGGACGTGCGCGGCACGGGCTTGAGTGCCGCTGAATTTGCCTGGCAGCTTTATGCGGCAACGCACGTGGCGGTACTCGATGCCGAGACCTTCGGCCCGAGCGTTGCCGGCCACGTCCGCATATCCGTTACGGTCGATGATCATGAGCTCGAGCTCGCCTGCCAGCGCATCGGGCAATTCATCGCCGGCCTTGCGGCCCGGGAATCCGGCCCGGCCTGATGACGACGCTGGCGCAATCGCTGCTGGCGGGCCTTAAGGCGCGCGGCATCACCCAGGTGTTCGGCATTCCCGGCGTGCACAACCTCGAGTTGTACCGGGCGCTGCCCGAATCAGGATTGCGGCACTTAGGCGGACGGCACGAGCAGGCGCTGGGATTCATGGCCGACGGCTACGCACGGATCAGCGGCCGGCCGGCCGCCTGCCTGACAATCACCGGGCCGGGGCTGACCAACATTCTGACTGCGATGGCGCAGGCTTACGCCGAATCAGTGCCGATGCTGGTCATTGCCAGCCAGAACCGCCAGGGAGAAATCGGCACCGGCCGCGGCTTCCTCCATGAGCTGCCGGATCAGGCCGCGCTGGCGGCGCTGGTCAGCGCGGCCAGCTTCAGCCTGACCGACGCGCAGCAGTTGCCGGCCGTGCTGGATGCGGCCTTCGATGCCTGCTGTGCCGCGCGGCCGCGCCCCGTGTACATCGAAGTGCCGCGCGATGCGCTGGCGGCTAGCGCCGATGGCATAGATCAAAAGCGCACCAGTGCGTCGGCTCCGCCGCCATCGGCCGATGCAGCCGCCCTCGGCCGTGCCGCCACGCTGCTACGCACCGCGCGCCAGCCGCTGCTGGTGGCCGGCGGTGGTGCGCGCGGCGCCGGTGTCGAACTACGTCGTCTCGCCGAGCATCTTCAGGCACCGGTGGTGATGACCACCAACGGCCGCGGTCTGCTGCCCGCCGCTCATCCGCTGGGCATTTCCTTTAGTCCTTCGCTCGCCCCCGTGCGCGAGCTGATTGGCGCGGCCGATGTCGTGGTTGCCGCCGGCACTGAACTCGGGCCCACCGATTTTGATATGTACTCGACCGGCACCCTGCCGCCGCCGGCCGGATTGATTCGCATCGACATCGATACGCCGCAGCTGACGCGCAATGCCACGCCCGCAGTGCCGCTGCTCGGCGACTGCCGGCAGACGCTCGCCGCATTGCTGGCGCAGGATCTTGGCCCGGGGCGCTTAGGTGGCGTCGCGAGCGACTTGGCCGCGGTCCGAGCCGCATCGACGGCGGCGTTGAGTGCGGCCATGCGCCGGCAGATTGGCCTGCTCGAGATGATCCGCGATGCGCTGCCGGAAGCGGTGATGGTCGGAGACTCGACCCAACCGGTCTATGCCGGCAATCTAGGCTTTGCGGCCGCTGCGGCCGGTTCCTGGTTTAACTCGGCGACCGGCTACGGCACGCTGGGTTACGGGCTGCCGGCCGCCATTGGCGCCAGCATCGCGGCGCCGGATCGTCCCGTCATCGCCTTGCTCGGCGACGGCGGACTGCAGTTTTGCCTGGGCGAGTTCGGCACCCTGCGCGACCTGTCGCCCTGGGTGGCCGTGCTAGTGTGGAACAACGGCGGCTACGGGGAAATCAACGCCTCGATGCAGCAGGCGGGGATCCTGCCGCTCGGGGTCGACATCCGGCCGCCGCAGCTTGAGCCGCTGGCCCATGCCTATGGGCTCGCCTACCGGCGTGTTGCGAGTGGCGCCGAGCTCGAGCGCGACCTGCAGGAATTCCGGCGCACGCGCCAGCCGCTGATCGTCGACATTGACGCGCGGCCGTTTGAATGACGGCCCGGCCGCTACGCCTTGAACGACAGGAGTGCTCCGACCAACTGTTGCAGCAGAGCTTGCAGCGGCCGGGCGCGGGCTGGCTCAAAGCTCATCGCTGCTTCATCCATGTAAGCATCCTGCGCGAGTTCAATTTGCAGTGCCTGCACGCGCTCAGCGGGAGCGCCGTAGTGACGCGTGATGTAGCCGCCTTTGAAGCGGCCATTGAGTACGTGGCTGAAGCGCTGCTGGGCCTTAAGCACGACGGTGAGCGGTGCCACCAGCCCCGGGTCGCAGGAGCGACCATCAAATGTACCCAGATTGATCGCCGGAAGATGTCCGCCGAACAGTCTCGGCACCACGCCGCGAATCGAGTGGGCATCGAGCACGATGGCAAAGCCATGGCGGCGCCTGGCCGCATCGATCAGTTCCGACAATGCCAGGTGATAAGGCGCCCAGTACTGCGCGCGCCGCCGCGCCACCTCGGTAGGTGATGGCACGTCGCCGTGATACAGCGGCTCGCCGGCAAACGACAGCGTCGGACACAGCTCGCTCGTGGTTTGCCCGGGATAGAGCGACTGGTTGTCGGGCGGGCGGTTCAGATCAATCGCGTAACGCGACAGTTCGGCTTGCAGCCATGCGGCGCCGAGGTCGCGCGCAAAGTCATAAAGGTGCTGCACGTGCCAGTCGGTGTCCGCAAGGCGCAAGGCTGCCGGCGTGAGCGCGGCACGGATCTCCGCCGGCACGAACGTGCCACTGTGCGGCACGCTGATGATCAGCGGCGTGCGTCCCTCGACCCGGATGAATTTCGGCGGTTCAGGACTCAAGTGCCGCCTCGGCGCACCAGGCCGCGAATTCATCGGCGCGCACCAGATCCGTGGCTGCAGCGAGATCGGGCGCGAAAAAGCGGTCTGTCTTGTAGCGTCGCACCCGCGCGCGGACCTGCGCGACGGCCTGTTCGAGCCGCACGGAAGATTTGAGCGGGCGGTGAAATTCCACGCCCTGCACCGCAGCCAGCAGTTCGATGGCGATCACTGATGCGGCGTTGTCGGCCATCTGCAGCAACCGCCGCGCCGCGTACGTGGCCATTGAGACGTGATCTTCCTGGTTGGCGGAAGTCGGAATGCTGTCGACGCTGCACGGATGGGCCAGCGCCTTGTTCTCGGCGACCAGCGCCGCGGCCGTGACCTGCGCCACCATGAAGCCGGAATTGACGCCGCTATTTTCCACCAGGAATGGCGGCAAGCCACTCATTTTCGGATCGATCAGCAGCGCGATCCGTCGCTCGGCGATCGAGCCGATCTCGGCCACGGCGAGCGCCAGCTGATCGGCGGCAAACGCCACGGGCTCGGCGTGAAAATTGCCGCCGGAATGAACCTCGCCCTCACGGACGAACACCAGCGGATTGTCGGTCACGGCATTGGCTTCGCGCACCAGCGTGGCTGCGGCGTTACGGAGCAGATCCAGGCATGCGCCCATCACCTGGGGCTGACAGCGCAGTGAATAAGGATCCTGCACACGCTCGCAGTGCACATGCGAGGCGCGGATGCGGCTGCCGCGCAGCAGGCGGCGGTACGTGGCAGCGACCCGCTGCTGGCCGACCTGGTTACGGATGGCGTGAATGCGCTTGTCAAACGGCACATCGCTGCCCTTGAGCGCATCGACGGTAAGCGCGCCGGAAACAAGTGCGGTGTTGAACACTGCCTGGATTCTGAACAGGCCGGCCAGTGCCAGCGCAGTGGAAACCTGGGTGCCGTTGAGCAGCGCCAGCCCCTCTTTTGGTCCGAGTTCAACCGGAGCGAGGCCCGCTTCGGCCAGAGCGCGGGCCGCCGCCAGCGTACCCCCGCGGACCCGTACGTCTCCGACACCGATCAGCGCGGCGGCCAGGTGCGCAAGCGGCGCAAGATCCCCCGAGGCACCGACTGATCCCTGCGACGGGATGCATGGGTAAATGCCATGTTCGAGCATCTTGCCGAGCGCCCGGACCGTCGAGAGGCGCACGCCCGAGTAGCCCTGGGCAAGGCTCGCGATCTTGAGCACCATGGTAAGGCGCACGATCGCATCGGGCAGCAACTCCCCGGTGCCGGCGGCGTGCGACAGCACCAGATTGGTTTGCAGCTGTTGCAGCTGATCATGCGCGATCTTGGTCTGGGCCAGCAGGCCAAAGCCGGTGTTAATCCCGTACACCGTTTTATCTTGGGCGATGACGTCGGCAACCCGCCGCGCGCTGGCCGTGATGCGTTGCCGGTCCCGGGGCCCGAGTGTGATGCGCACCGGCTGCTGCAACACGCGGCGCAGGGTTGGCAGGTTGAGCTTACCGAGGCGCAGCGTAAACGGCCGCGCCGCAACCTTTCCGGCGCCGACAGTGCGGCGGCTCATGACGGCAGCATCGGCAGGTTGAGGTGATGTTCGCGTGCGCAGTCGATCGCCTCCGGGTAGCCGGCGTCGGCATGGCGCATGACACCGGTCGCCGGATCGTTCCACAGCACCCGCTCGATCCGGCGCGCAGCGGCGGGCGTGCCGTCGCAGACGATCACCACCCCGGCGTGCTGCGAGTAGCCCATGCCGACGCCGCCCCCGTGATGGAGCGATACCCACGTAGCGCCGCTCGCGGTATTGAGCAGGGCATTGAGCAACGGCCAGTCCGATACGGCGTCGGACCCATCCAGCATCGACTCGGTCTCGCGATTGGGGCTGGCGACGGAGCCGGAATCCAGATGATCGCGGCCAATCACGACTGGAGCAGAGAGCTCGCCGCGGGCGACCATCTCGTTAAAGGCCAGCCCAAGCCGGTGCCGCTCGCCGAGGCCGACCCAGCAGATCCGCGCCGGCAGTCCCTGAAACTGAATTCGCTTTTGCGCCATGTCAATCCAGCGATGGAGCGAGGCGTCGTGCGGAATGAGCTCCTTGACCTTGGCGTCGGTGCGCAGGATGTCCTGCGGGTCGCCGGACAGCGCTGCCCAGCGAAACGGGCCGATGCCGCGGCAAAACAGTGGCCGGATATAGGCCGGCACAAAGCCAGGAAATGCAAAGGCATCACGCACGCCCTCGTCGAGTGCCACCTGACGGATGTTGTTACCGTAATCAAAGGTCGGGATGCCCATGCGATGAAATTCGAGCATCGCCTCGACGTGACGGGCCATCGAGGGACGCGAGGCCTTGGCGACGCTGGCGGGGTCGGCGCGCCGGCGTTCTTCCCATTGCGCCAGACTCCAGCCTGCCGGCAGGTAGCCGTTGACCGGATCGTGCGCCGAGGTCTGATCGGTTACCGCATCCGGTCGCACGCCACGGCGTAGCAATTCAGGCAGGATCTCGCAGGCGTTGCCAAGCAACCCCACCGAGCGCGGCCGTCGCTCGTCAATCGACTGGCGGATCAGCTGCAGTGCCTGATCGAGTGAGTCGGCACCGACATCCAGGTAGCCGCTTTCAATCCGCTTGGCGATCCGGCTCGGCTGGCACTCGATTGCCAGCATCGAAGCACCCGCCATCGTGGCGGCCAGCGGTTGCGCGCCGCCCATGCCGCCTAATCCCGCGGTCAGTATCCACCGGCCATCAAGCTTGCCGGCGAAGTGGCGCCGGCCCATCTCGACAAAGGTCTCGTAAGTGCCCTGCACGATGCCCTGGCTGCCAATATAGATCCATGAACCGGCAGTCATCTGGCCGAACATCATCAGGCCGCGCCGGTCGAGCTCGTTGAAGTGCTCCCAGGTGGCCCAATGCGGCACCAGGTTGGAATTGGCAAGCAGCACGCGCGGGGCATCAGCGTGCGTGCGGAACACGCCGACCGGCTTGCCCGATTGGATTAATAGGGTTTCTTCATCGCCGAGCTGCTTGAGGGTCGCGACAATCCGATCGAAGCATTCCCAGTTGCGGGCCGCGCGACCAATGCCGCCGTACACGACCAGCTCGTCCGGTCGTTCGGCCACTTCCGGATCAAGATTGTTGCGCAGCATCCGCAGCGCCGCCTCGGTCAGCCAGCTGCGCGCCTCGAGTACGTTGCCGCGGGCGCTGCGCATGACTCGGTTCGGGTCCTTGCGATTCAAGCCAGTCATATCCGGTCCCCTTGAAGCGTCGTCGCTTCAGATATCAAAAACCCCGCGCAGCTCAAAACGGCCGCCCGGGTGATGCAAAGTGGCAAAGGAGGCGCGCGCCGACTTGCTCCAGGTGGTGCGCTCGATCACCAGCGCCGCTTCATGAGGCTTAAGCTTCAGTAGCCGGCCGATTGGCAGCGGCGGCAACGCCGCACGCACCACGTGCTCGACGCGACGGAGCGGTGCAACTTCCATCAGGTATTCGTGCGGCGTGATGCTGGCAAAGTCCGCCTGCAGGTAATCGGGAGCCACTGCCGGGTTCACATAGCGATCCTCGACCTGCAGCGGTACGTCGTTTTCGAAATGCACGATCAGCGAATGAAACACCTGCCGCGTGGCGGCCGGCAGCGCCAGCCGTTCGCGGATTGTTGTCGGCACGGCGACCTTCTCCAGCGTCACGATTCGCGCATGGTGACGATGGCCACGCTCGCGGATTTCGGCGGCGATGTTGCGGATCTGCAGTGGATGCCCGGCGGCGCGGAAATCCGCCACGAACGTGCCGACCCCGGCGATGCGCGACAGCACGCCGGAGCGCACCAGCTCGCGCACCGCGCGATTGACGGTCATGCGCGAGACTCGCAGCTCCCTCACCAGCTCGTGTTCGGATTGCACCCGCGCCCCCGGCCGGTGTTCACCGGAACGGATCTGCTGCAGCACGTGGTTCTTGACCTTGGCGTACAACGGCAGCGGCGTCGGGTCGGGGGTGGCATTGCGCATGCGGGAGTGCCGGTAAATTAAAGGCTCAGAGCTTGTATAGACAGGTATATTCAACCTACCGGGAGGAGTCCGTCAAGTGCCGCGCAGGCGTGCCAGGCAGGCGCGGTAGGCGGCGCCCAGCCGGTCGTGGTGGATGTGCCTGCCGTTTTGCACCACCCAGTGGCCACCGACCATGACGTCACGGATCGCGCCTGGGCGCGGCGCGAACAGGTAAGCATCGAGCAGCGCGGCGGGCGGTACACCGGCCCACTCGGGGCGATCAACGTCAATCACCAGCATATCCGCGGCCGCTCCGGCGACGAGCCCGCTGCCGCCCTGCCCCAGCGCCCGGGCACCCCCACTCTGGGCTTTCACATACAGGTGCTCACCGCAATGCGGGGAGGCGGCCGAGGCCGTCACGGCGCGGCGCTCCCGCGCGATGCGCAGCAGATATTCGGCGGTGCGCAGCTCATCACGCGGATCGATGCACACCTGGCTGTCAGAACCGATGCCGAACTCGCCGGCGAGCTCCAGGAACTGATCCAGCGCAAACAGCCCGTCACCCAGATTGCATTCGGTGCTGGGGCACAGTCCCACCACCGCGCCGGCGCGCGCCATGCCGGCGAGCTCATCCGGCGTGCTGTGGGTGGCATGCACCAGGCACCAGTGCCGGTCAACGAGTCCCGTGTCTAGCAGATAGGCGATTGGACGGCGCCCGGACCAGGCCACGCAGTCATCAACCTCGCGTCGTTGCTCGGCGACGTGGATATGGACCGGCACTTCGGGGGCGACGCGCGCGCGATGCGCGCAAACTTCCCGCAACGCCTCAGGTCCCACGGCCCGCAGGCTGTGCAATGCAATGCCGGTGCGCAGCAATCCGTTATCGGACGCGCGCAGCGAGTCAAACAGGTGCAGGAACGCCGCGGTGCTCTGCACGAAGCGGCGTTGCGCCGGCAACGGACGCGCACCGCCAAAATCGGCATGCTGATAAAGGCTCGGCAACATCAGCTGGCGGATGCCGACTTCGGCCGCAGCCTGCCGCAGCACCGTTGCCATCGCCGCGGGTTCAGCATAGGCCGAGCCGTCGGGACGATGATGCAGATAGTGAAACTCGGCCACCGCCGTATAGCCAGACTCAAGCATCTCGGCATAGACCCAGGCGGCGATCACCGCCACGTCCTGCAGTTCGAGGCGATCGACAAAACCATACATGATCTGTCGCCAGCCCCAGAAAGAGGACTCGGCTTTGCCAAGGGTCTCGGCAGTGCCGGCCATTGCGCGCTGGAAAGCATGGCTGTGAAGGTTGGACATGCCAGGGACGACAAAACCTGGCAGCACGGGCTCGCCCGGCGGCGCCGAGCCAGTCGTCACGCGCGCCAGCGTGCCGTCCGCCGCTACTTCAAGCGCGACGTTACGGGCGATGCCTGTCGGCAACAAGGCGTGTGCGAATATCATTATTATTGCCTATCCTGTATAGACAGGCTGGGGGAACAGAATATAACGCCGGCACGAAGGACTGACTAGTGTGGCGACCGCTGCCGCCCGCGCCGCGCAGCGTATCATCCGCGGCGCAGGATCCAAGATATCGTCTGGCTAAGGAGTCTGGCCGGTGTGGGACGCAATCTGGCTTGATCTGAACGCAGTGACGCTTGAAGCGGGCCTGGCTGAGCTCGGCTGGATCGGCGACGCTGCGCTCGGTGTGGCCGGCGGCAAGATCAGTTGGATCGGCCCGCGCCAACAGCTGCCGGCACCGCCAGCCTCATTGGCGCGCGAAGTGCATTCGGCCGGCGGCCGTCTGGCGACTCCCGGTCTGATTGATTGTCACACGCACGTGGTGTTTGGTGGCAACCGCGCACTCGACTTTGCGCTACGCGCACAGGGTGTGAGCTACCAGCAGATCGCCGCAGCCGGCGGCGGCATCCGTTCTACCGTAAAGCAGACGCGCGAGTTATCCGAGGACGGTCTGGTTGCGGCAGCGCTGCCGCGCGTGCAGGCGTTGCTCAACGATGGGGTGACGACTCTTGAGATCAAGTCCGGCTACGGACTCGATGTGGCGACGGAGCTACGGCTGCTGCGCGCGGCCCGCCGGATCGGCCAGTTGCTGCCGGTTGATGTCGTGACGACGCTACTGGCGGCCCATGCCCTGCCGCCGGAGTTTGCCAACGACCGCTCCGGCTACATCGAACTGCTGACTAGCGAGCTGATCCCAGAAGCAGCCAAGCAGCAGCTGGCGGTCGCCGTGGATGTGTTTTGCGAGCGGATTGCGTTTACCCGTGACGAGTGCGCCCGCGTGCTCGAGGCGGGCCGCGCCGCCGGGCTCGCCGTCAAGGTACATGCCGATCAGCTTTCCGACATGGGCGCGGCGCAACTGGCCGCTGAATTCGGGGCGCTGTCGGCCGATCATCTTGAATATACGTCGCCTGCCGGCGTCGCGGCGCTGGCGCGCGCCGGCACCGTCGCGGTGCTGCTCCCGGGGGCATACCTGATGACCGGCGAGACGCGTCCGCCGCCGGTAACAGCGTTGCGCGAAGCGGGCGTGCCCATGGCCGTCGCCACTGACTGCAATCCAGGCACATCACCCTGCACGTCGCTGACGCTGGCCAGTACGCTCGGCCGCGCGCTGTTCGTACTGACTGCCGATGAGGCGCTGGCTGCAGTCACCCGCAATGCCGCGCTCGCGCTGGGCCTGGCCGACAGCCGTGGCACGCTGCAAGTCGGCAAGCAGGCGGATTTCTGCCTCTGGGATCTGCAACACGCGCGCGAATTCTCTTATTGGCTGGGCGGCAACGCGTGCTTTGCGAGTGTGCATCGCGGGCGGGTCCGCAGCCATGAGCCGGCCAGGCACTGAAATCTGGCGCGCAGTACCGTCCGGCACTGCACTCACTCGTCTTCCGCAGCCCCGTCCGTTTCCTCGGCATCGGCATTTCCCGGGTCCGGCTCGCTGCCCGCCGGCAGCTGCGAGGCGCCGCTGGCGGCAAACTTCGCGAACCACTCGTTGGCGGCATTGAGCTCGGCCGGAGTGCCCTGGGCGATGACGCGACCTGCCTGCAGCACTATGACGTGATCGCATATTTCGGCCATCGAATAGCGGTGCGTAATGATCAATGTCGTCGGGCGCGAGACGCGCTCCAGCAACGCGTGGCGTATGCCGGATTCGGTCGCATAGTCAAGGTTTGCGGTAGCCTCATCGAGGATCAGCACGCGCGGCCGACCGACCAGCGCCCGCGCGATCTGCAACCGCTGCCGCTCGCCGACTGACAGCCCGACGCCCCGCTCGCCGACCGGCGTGGCCAGTCCCTGTGGCAACCGCTCAAGCATGTCAGTGAGTCCTGCCGCTTTTGCAGCTGCCAGGGTCTCAGTTTCGCTCGCCTCCGGCCGCTTGTAACGGATGTTGTCCGCAATCGAGCCTGGGAAAATGGCGCCGTCGGCCGCAACCACGCCGATCTCGTTGCGGATTGCCGTGGTATCGAGCGAGCGCAGCTCCTGGCCGTCGAGGAGAATCTGACCGTCATCGACTTCGAACAGCCGCAGCAGCAGATCGGCGGCAGTCGTCTTGCCGGCCCCCGATGGACCAACCAGCGCCGTCATCTTCCCGGCCTGCAGCGTCAGCGATACGTCCGCCAGCACTAGCCTGTCGGGCACATAGCCGAAGCGCACATGCCTGAATTCAACTTGGCCCGGACCCGGCAGCGGCATCCGGCCTGCGGCCTCCTCACCGCTCACGGCGCGCAGCTTGACGGCCCGCGCCAGCGAGGCGAAGTGCTCCTGCAGACTCACAAACAGGCCGGTGAGGGACTCGATCGGCGAGTACAGCCGGTCCAGGTAAACCACGAACATGACGACGTCACCGGGCGTCAGCCGGTGTTCAAATACCAGCCAACCGCCGTAACCCAGCACCAGCGCCTGACTCAGGAAACTGAGCGACGTCTGCAGGAAAATGTACCGGTTCGCGAGGCGGTTGCGCTCGATGTAGGTGTCGTAGGCGGCGTTTGACTGCTGGCGCAATCGCAGCGCCTCGCGACGCTCGGCACCGGAGAGCTTGACGGTCTTGATTGCGCTCAAGGCATCCTGGATGCGCGCGGAGACGCTGTCCCACATCTCGTAATAGCGCTCCAGACCGGTTTCAAGTCGCCGCGATGAACGGAGCACGACCCAGGCGTAAGGCGGCAGCGTAATCAGCGCCACCACCGACAGCTTCCAGCTTTGCAAAAACATGATGATCATCACGCCGACCATCGTAATGAGCGCCGGCGCAATCTCACGCGCCAGCGCCGTGACAATCGGTGCGATCTGATCTGACTGGTCAATCTGCTTGGCAAGTCCGCCGCTCGCCCGCCCGGCAAAGAATCGCAGCGGCAGATTCAAGACATGGCTGAAGGTGCTTTGAATGAAGCCTGCTTCGATGTGGCTTGCCAGCTGCACCGTGCGCTGGTCGGCCACCAGCGAGCAGAAGTGCGAGAAGATGTTGATGAAAAATAGCAGTACGACCGCCCACATCAGCGTCGAAAATGTCTGTTCAGCGGTGCGCGGCGCCACGTGGCCATGGCGGTGCGGCTCGCGGGCCGGCTTGACCACAGTGTTATTGCCTGCGGCCGGCGGCTGCACATCCGGCTCGGTGATTCCAAGCAACGCGGACTCCGGGTGTGACGCCGAGCGGACGAAAACGCCGGCAATATCGTTGACGGCCTCGCGATAAATCAACGGCGCCCACAGATCGGTGGCCGTGGCGAGCAGGGCAAAGACGGCGACCATCAGGAAGCGGCGCCGGTGCGGCCAGATAAGGGCTCCTATGGCCCGCCAGCCGGAATCGTCAATATCTTCGGAGGCAACCATGGTTAATGCTGGTTCAGTGCATTTCCCATCCACTATATATGCGCCGACTCACAGATGTTCGCGATCGCGCAGCGGCCGGACGCTGCCGCGGTATCAATGCGGGCCAGCCAGCTCGCGCATCAGGCCATACCAAAGCGCCTCGCCGTCATAAAGCGAAGCAACCGGCAGGAGCTCGTTCAAGCCGTGAGTGAGATGCTCGCTCTCCTTGAAAAAGGACGCCTGGGTGCCGTAAGTCGGAATGCCGGCGTGACGGAAGACCGCACCGTCCGTGGCATAGGAGGCCTGCTCGGGCACAATCGGAATGCCGGGATAGATGGCGTGCACCTGCGTGGCGATCGCCTGCATCAGCGCAGCATTCATCGGCGATGCAGCGGAGACGACTCCGGGATAGACAGCATGAACTTCCACCTTAGGCCCGGCCACGCGCTGCAACCTGGCCTGTACCTGCTCAATACTCATGCCGGGAAAGATACGGCAACTTAACGTGACCTGCGCCATCTGTGGCAAGGCATTGTCGGCATGCCCGCCGGTTAGCAATGTCGGTACGCAAGTCGTGCGCGTCTTACCGATGTACGAGAAATTATTGTAGAGCACCTCGGCCGCAGCCCGATCATGCGGATTCGCCGCGAATCGCCCCATGGCCCGACCAACCGGGCCCGGCGTCACTTTGGCCGCGGCTTTGAAATTACCCAGAGTCCACTCATTCCACATCACCGGGAACCGATAGGCCTGAACGCGCTTGATCGCGTCGGCCAGATCATAGATGGCGTTGTCCGGGCGCGGGCGGGAGCTGTGGCCACCGGGATTGTGTGTCGTGAGCTCCATGTCGACATAGGCTTTTTCGGCACCCTGCACGTAAAAGGCCACCGCGTTCCCGGTCTTCTCGTCGAGAATCCCGTCGCCGCCATCGCCATTGAGCGCGTACTCGGCATCGACAAGGTCGCGGTGGTTGGTCACCAGGTCGGCAGTGGTGGCCTCCGCGGTTTCCTCGTCGCCGGTGAACACGATCACTAGATCGCGCGTCGGCTTGAAGCCCTCGGTCTTAAGGCGGATGAACGCCTCGGTCAGCTCGGCCACTTCCTGCTTGATATCGAGCGTGCCACGGCCATAGAAGTAGCCATTTTCCTCAATGAGCGTATACGGATCGCGCTGCCAGTCTTCGCGCCGCGCGGTCACGACATCCATGTGGGCCATGAAATCGATCGGCTTGCCGCCGGTGCCATCACCGCGATACCGCACCACCAGCGAGGCCGTCTCGCCCACCGGCAGAATATGAATGTCCTCGGCAGGGAATCCGGCCTCGCGCAGTTTTTCGGCGAGGTACTCGGCCATTTTTGGCACGTTACCCAGGCCGACGGAAGTCTGCATGCCGATGATGGTCGCAAACATCTCGCGCAGCTGCGCATCATGCGCATTGGCCGCATTCGCCGCCGGCGCGCCGATGACGACCCAAAGTATCGCAAGGCCCCTGATGATCGTGTTCATTTCATCTCCGATGACGATCGCCGCAGCGATCGACTACCTATAATCGGGCCGACGCTGCGCCATGCTAATCCAAAATCGTACATCGACCGTTGCCGTCCGCTAGCAGCGCGCTAGCGTCGGTGCGGCCGCCAAATTGGCCGCCACAGCGCAGGGACACTAATAGCCGATTCTGGCAAAATGGCGACTGGCCCTTCGGCCGGCACCCGTGGCGGAGGCCGTGCGCCGCATTTGCCGACGCGCTCAGCCTGCGGCATAAGATCAAGGCGGGCAGGCCGGATTCCCTTCGGTCAGCAATCAGGAAGACTGCGTTGGACGAAGTCTGATGAATAGCGCACAGGAGCCTGTCGGTTCGGTTGAGGTGGCGCTCAAGCACGCCACTCGCCTGCTGCAGACTGACCCTGCGCTGGCGGCGGAGCAAGCGCGCGAGATTCTCAAGGTGGTGCCGGATCAGCCGCTGGGTCTGCTGGTGCTGGGCGCCGCCAAACGCGGTTGCGGCGAGCTGAGCCAGGCCCTGGCCGTTTTGCGCCCGCTTGCCGCACAGCAGAAAAATTGGGCGCTGCCGCACTATGAGCTTGGTCTCACCCTCGGTGCGGATGGCAATCACGCCGGTGCGATCACCGCGTTGCGCCATGCGACGCGGCTGCGGCCGGACTTCGCGGATGCCTGGCGAGCGCTGGGGGACGAGCTGATTTGCAGCGACGACGGCGACGGCGCCGATTCGGCCTACGCCCAGTACCTCAAAGCGTCAACCAAGGACCCGGGACTGCTGGCAGCGGCCGAGGCGCTGTGCGACAACCGCATACCGGAGGCCGAAGCCCGGCTGCGGAAAATATTGCAGCTGCATCCGAACGACGTGGCGGCACTGCGCATGCTGGCGGAAGTAGCCGCCCGTCTGCGTCGTTACAAGGATGCCGAAACACTCCTGGTCCGGTGTCTGGAATTGGCCCCCGGCTTCAGCGCCGCCCGCCATAACTACGCAGTCGTTCTGCATCGGCGCAGCCAGCCGGCGGCCGCACTCAAGGAACTCGAGAAGCTGCTGGCGTTGGAGCCGCGAAACCCGGGATATCTGAATCTCAAGGCGGCGGTATTGGCCGGCATGGGTGAGTTTTCCCATTCGCTGGATGTCTATCGCGAAGTGCTGGAGGCCTATCCCAACCAGCCCAAGATCTGGATGAGCTATGGCCACGCTTTGAAGACTTCGGCGCGCATCGATGAGGGCATCGCCGCTTACCGCAAGAGCATTGCTCAGCTGCCCTCGCTCGGCGAAGCCTACTGGAGCTTGGCCAATCTGAAGACATTCCGCTTCGAAGCGAGCGATGTGGACGCTATGAAGGTCCAGCTGCAACGCGGCGACCTGAGCGATGATGACCGGCTGCACCTGCATTTCGCCCTGGGCAAGGCGCTGGAGGATGCCGGGAACTATGCGCAGTCCTTCGAGCATTACTTGCAGGGCAACGAGCTGCGGCGCGCCGCCATCGGCTATGACGCGGATGAAACGACCCGCGATGTACAGCGCTCGATAGCCGTTTGTACGCGGGACTTTTTTGCAACGCGCGCCGATTATGGCAGTGCCGCACCCGATCCCATTTTCATCATCGGCCTGCCGCGTTCCGGCTCCACGCTGATCGAGCAGATCCTGTCGAGCCATTCGGCGGTGGAAGGGACCAAGGAGCTGGCCGAGATCGGCATTCTGGCCAAGTCGCTTCGGGACCGGGGTGGCAATCCCGCCAGGATGCGCTACCCGGAAGCGCTGGCGCTGCTCAGCGCCGAGGATTGCCGCGAGCTCGGGGAAAGTTACCTTAGCGGCACGCGCATACACCGCAAGACCGGAGCGGCGCTGTTCATCGACAAGATGCCCAATAACTTTGCCCACCTGGGCCTGATGCAGCTGATCTTGCCCAACGCCAAGATAATCGACGCCCGCCGGCACCCCATGGCGTGTTGTTTTTCCGGATTCAAGCAGCATTTTGCGCGCGGCCAGAACTTCTCCTACCGGCTGGAGGATCTCGGTCGCTACTACCGGGATTACGTGGAATTGCTGGCGCACTTCGACGCCGTGCTTCCGGGACGGATACACCGCGTTATCTACGAGCAGATGGTGGCGGACACCGAGGTCGAAGTTCGACGGCTGCTGGCGTACTGCGGCCTCCCGTTCGAAGAGCAATGCCTGCGTTTTTTTGAAAACGAACGGCCGGTCAGTACCGCGAGCTCGCAGCAGGTGCGACAACCCATTTATCGCGAGGGTCTTGATCAGTGGCGGCATTATCAGGAGTGGCTCGGGCCGCTGCAGGAGGCCCTCGGCCCTGTGCTGCCCTGCTATCCGGACGTGCCAAGTTTTGAATCAAGGCAGGCTGTGGCATAGACTCCATTCGTAGGTCTCGTAAACAACAAAATCAGGGGCACTTAAAATGACGCGTAGCCGCTTGCGTAAAATCCGTCATATTCAATCACTTACGCGCTCGCGAGTGCTGGGTACGGCGCTGCCATTTGCCTCTGCATTGTTGGCATTGGTGCCCGCTGCGCGGGCGCAACAGTCGACTGATGAGAGTACCGCCACGTTGGAGGAAATCGTCGTTACGGCGGAAAAGCGTACCGAGAACCTCCAGGACGTTCCGGTCAGCATTCAAGCGCTGAGTACAGCCAAGCTCGAGGAACTCCACGTAACGGATTTCGCCGATTACGCGCAGTTCATGCCGACCGTCTCCTTTCAAAGCGTCGGCCCGGGCTTCTCACACGCCTACATGCGCGGTGTGGCGGCCAATAACAACATCAACCATTCAGGTCCGTCGCCCAGTGTCGGCGTGTACCTGGATGAGCAGCCGATCACGACCATTGACGGTGAGCTGGATCTGCATATCTATGACATCGAGCGCGTGGAGGCGCTGGCAGGGCCCCAGGGCACACTTTACGGCGCCAGCTCCCAGGCGGGCACGATCCGCATCATCACCAACAAGCCTGACCCGACTAAGTTTTCGGCTGGCTACGACGCCGGGGTCGATACCGTCAATCACGGCGGTGTTGGCTATGTCGGCGAAGGTTTCGTCAACATGCCGATAACCTCTTACGCGGCCGTGCGGCTCGTCGGCTGGGATGAGAAGAAGGCCGGCTACATCAACAACATTGCAGCCACGATCACGTGGCCGACATCCGGCATAGTGGAAAACAATGCCGCACTGGTCAAGAAGGATTACAACGATGTAGAGACCAGGGGTGCCCGCGGGGCGCTTAAGATTGATATCGGTGACAACTGGACGATTACACCTGGCGTGATGGGGCAGATCCAGGATTCACACGGCGTGTTCGGGTTTAACCCGGCCGACGGCGATTTGAATGTCGACCATTTTCTGCCTGAAACGCAGCACGATAGCTGGGTCCAGTCAGCCCTGACGGTTGAAGGCAAGGTCAGTAATTTTGACATCGTTTACGCGGGCGGCATGCTCAACCGCAATACTCACACGGTTTCTGACTATACGGATTACTCTTATTTTTACGACAAGACTTACGGCTCCGGCACCTATTACCGGGACAACGCCGGTAATCTGATTAATCCCGACCAGGAAATTATCGGCCGCGACAACTACAAGAAGATCAGCAACGAAGTACGCGTGTCGACTCCGAAGGAATACGCCTGGCGGTTCGTAGGTGGCGGGTTTTACCAGCGCCAGGTTCATGAAATCCTGCAGGACTATTACATCGCGGGCCTGGCCGACGTGACCTCGGCGGCCCAGGTTTCGGAATCGGTTACGGGTTGGCCCAATACCTGGTGGCTGACTGACCAGGAGCGCGTCGACCAGGACCAGGCCATATTCGGCGAGCTTTCCTATGACATCACCCAGCAACTGACCGCCACGGTCGGTGATCGTCATTTCTGGTCAGAAAATTCGCTGGCGGGATTTTATGGCTTCGGCATTACTGGTCCCTTTGGCGCGGCCGAAGGCGAGCAGACCTGTTTCATTCAGGTGCCGTATCACGGTGCGCCGTGCCAGGATCTGAATGGCATCATCAAGGCCCATGGTGACTCGCCCAAGGTCAACCTGACATTTAAGTTTGACGATCAGCGAATGATCTACGCCACGTTCTCCAAGGGCTTCCGGCCCGGTGGCATCAACCGCACCGGCGGCGGCCTTTTGCCGCCTTACAAGCCGGATTATCTGACCAATTATGAATTGGGCTGGAAAACCACCTGGCTGGCAAACAGCCTGCGCTTCAACGGTGCCGTATTCCGCGAAGATTGGAAGGATTTCCAGTTCTCATTCCTCGGTCCCAATTCGCTGACTATTATTCAAAACGCGGGGCAGGCGCAGATCATCGGCGGCGAAACCGACATGGAGTGGGCGGCTTCGAAGAACCTGACGATCTCCGGCGGCCTGACCGTCCTGAACGCCGAACTGAAGGAAAACTATTGCGGCGAGGCCTATTGTCCCGCGCCGGAAGCACCGTACGGCACGCAGTTGCCGGTGACGCCAAAAGTGAAAGCCGACCTGACGGCGCGCTATGTATTCGATCTGATGGGTGGCCAAGGCTATTTTCAGGCCGCTGGCGCCTACGTCGGCCAGCGCTGGGCGGACCTGCGCTCGGCGGAGTACAAGGACACGTCGGCGACCACCGCGAACTATCTGGGTAATCCGCGTGGCATCCTCGGGTCCGAGGCTGCGTACGCGACATTTGATGTATCCCTGGGTCTGGACAAGGACGGATTCAACTACGAGATTTACATCAACAATCTCACTGACGAGCGGGCACAGCTCGATCGTTATGCCGAGTGCGACGCAGTCAAGTGCGGCTTGAATTCCACCTATATTTTGCCGAGCCAGCCGCGGACGATCGGCATCAAGTTCGGCGAAAAATTCTGAAGCGTCTTCACACCGGTAACCGCGCCATTGGGCGCGGTTACCGGTATGCGCGGCCCGGGTTCGCGCCTGGCCGGCCTTACCCTTGCAGAAAGCTGACCATCAGGGTTGCCGCCGACGCCAGCAACAGGCAGATCATGTAGGCAGTGCCGACAACGATCAGCTTGCCCAGTGTCCGCCCGCGCCCCTGCCCGTAGGCGCGCCGCATTGAGGTGTACCAGTACCAGATCGCGTAAATCACCAACGCAAGACTTATGTAGCCGTTCAAAACGCTCAAGCCCGGCACTCGGCTGGTCACAGCCTTGAGAAACAAGAAAATAATGAACGCGAGGTACATTGCGGCCTGAGTGTGCAGAAAGTACACCAGGTGCTCGACGTAGAGCCGCCGCGGATGCCGATAAAGCGGCAACATGAAGGCTGCCACCAGCGGCAACAGTACGAACATCATGCGCGGGACATTCTGCTTGAGTGTCGCAATGAAAGTGGCGCCACCATCCTTGACAGCGCGCTGGCAGCTCGCGACCACCCGGCGGTGCAACCACTCAGGTCCGAAGTTGAGGTTGCAATTGGTCACGTCAGCCAGCTGCTTTTTCACAGCGGCGCCATTGTTTTCAAGCGCGGCCACGCATTGCGCGCGGATCTTGCGCGCGAGCTCGGAATCATCCCCATCGTCCTTGGCGCATCCCGCACGGGCCTCGGCCAGCGCCTGCGCCTGGGTGGCCGACGCGGCTGCAGCAGCCTCTGGCGACAGATCCACGTTGGCCTTCATCCCGGAGTCGAAAAATTGCGCCAGGCCAAAGAACAATATGCTTAGCACAATGTACAGGCGCACCGGGGGCAGGTAACGCTCGCGGTGATCGAGGAAATACTCCTGCGTCAGCTTGCCAGGCGCCAGCAGCAACGCGCGGATGGTTTTCCAGAACCGGCCGTCAGCGTGCGTCAGTACGTGCACGCAATCCTGGCACAGCTCGGTCAGAGATTTGGCGCTGCCGTGGGCATGCTGGCCGCACATGGCACAGTACGGACCGAGAAGCAGTGCCCCGCAATTAGCACAATGGCCTGCTGGTACCGCGGGTGCTGCCGTCATATCCGGCCCAACGTCGCCCGCCAGCTCTTTCCCCATGGTGTCTGCTCCCCGGTCAGGTGTCGGGCCGGATCAACCGCCAGCAAAGCGGTCGGGCAGCGGGCGCCGACTACCCGCGCAGTATGAATCAGGCTACCCGATCCGCAAACCGGCCTGGCGGGCGACCGGCCGGAAACCAGCCTGTGCGTATAATCCGGGCCGTTAATCGGCGGACCGTGGCACTGCGCTCCGACAGCTGCGCGGAACAGTCAGCCAAAGTAGGCCCGGGCGGCAGTAAGCGATCGCAGGCATGAAGACACGATGGCATAAGCGCGCATTGCGCGGGATTCGCGGCCGGTTGCGCGCCCGCGTGCTGGCCCGCCACGGCGTGGCGATCATTGCGGAGAGCCGCAACGGCACGCTGGCCGTTGATCCGGGCGATTTCAATGTCGCCCGATCATTGCTGGAGCGCGGCGAGTGGGACTGGCGCGAAATCACCCTGCTCGGCCGGCTGCTGGAAGATCGAACCGACCTGCACTTGGTTTTCGTCGGCACGCACATCGGCAGTCTTCTGGTACCGATCGTGCGCGCCTGCAGCGCGCAGTCCGTGGTCGCGTTCGAGCCGAGCCCGGGGAACTACCGGCTGCTCAAGCTCAATCTTAAGCTCAACGGACTCCCCGGCGTTGACGCCCGTCAGCTGGCAATCGGCCAATCAAGCGGCCAGATCCGCTTTACGCAAAATCCCATCAACACGGGCAACAGTCGGGTGGCCCGTGAAAGCGGCGAGCTTGAGGTCCCAATGACCACGCTCGATGCGGCGTTGCCGCCGCAGTGGAACTGCATAGACCTGCTGGTGATGGATATCGAGGGATTTGAAGTTTTCGCTATGGCAGGCGGTCCGCAGTCGCTGCAGAAAACGCGCTACTTTTACGTGGAGTACGCGCCGGAACAGCTCAGCGAGCAGGGCAGCAGCAAGCAGGCATTCATTGAGGCGGTCGCTCGCCGCTTCACCTGCATGTATTTGCTTGGCCCTACCGTCGAATATTTCGCCGCCGGGCGGTTCGTCGACTATCTGACGCAGCTGCCGGATCGGCGCGGTCTGCTGCTAAATCTGTTGTTTGCCAATGATGCCGAAGCCAATCCGCGATTGCTCGCTCCCTGAACGCCCGGCCACGACAGCGAATCGCCGCACCAACAGCGCAGCCAAGACCAGCGATCAGCGGAACATCGTTGAGGCGGTCACTATCGTCTTATATACGCCCCACGCCAGCGGCACGCCGACCACGAGCCAGGCCAGAACTGCGCGGCCGTCGAGACCCCCGCGGCCGATGCCATAGGAGCCGCCTTCCGGCGCAGCTCCGGCACTGGCACGCAGCGCCCGTAACTCCTGCTCAGGCATGTACCAGCGTGCCGCTACGGGTTTTACCAGCAGATTGCATACGAATCCAACGGCGAGCAGGCCGGCAAGAATGTACAACGTGAAATCATAGACGTGGGCGCGCGTAACGCCGGCGGCAATCTGCGCTTCGCGGATGTAATTGACCAGCACCGGCCCGATGATGCCCGCCGTGGACCACGCCGTCAGCAGGCGCCCATGAATGGCGCCGACGAACTGCGTGCCGAACATGTCGGCCAGATAGGCCGGAACGGTGGCAAAGCCGCCACCGTACATGGACAAAATGATGCAAAACGCAGCCACGAACAGCGCCTGGCTGCCCATGTGTCCCGCCGTCGGCGCCAGCGCATAAAGGACAATGCCAAGCAGGAAAAAAGTCGCATAGACCGTTTTGCGGCCGATGTAATCAGAAAGCGAAGCCCAGAAAAACCGCCCCATAATATTGAACAGCGACAGCAAGCCGGTAAATCCAGCAGCAATGCCCGCGATTATTTTCTTCTGTCCTTCATCGAGCTGCAGAAAACTGATATCCGGATGCCCGAACAGGCTGCCGCCGAAGATTTCCTGCAACATCGGCGAAGCCATGCCGATCACCCCAATGCCGGCGCTGACATTCAGCGTCAGCACCGCCCAGATCAGCCAGAACTGCGGCGTCTTGTGCGCATCACGCAGGTGCACCTCGTGAGAGGTGATCATCGCCTGCTTCTTGGCCTTATCGGGCGACCAGCCATCGGGCCGCCAGCCGGTCGGAGGGACGCGATAGCTCAGCGCTCCGCCGATCATGAATGCAAAATAGACCAAACCCATCGTCACAAAGGTCTGCCAAACCCCTACCGAGCTGGGGGTCCGAAAATAATTCATCAGGATATTGGCCAGCGGCGAGCCGATCATGGCGCCGCCGCCGAAGCCCATGATGGCCATTCCGGTCGCCATGCCGCGCCGATCCGGAAACCATTTGATCAATGTGGAAACGGGCGAGATATAGCCGAGGCCAAGGCCGATACCGCCTATCACGCCGGAGCCCAGCCACATCACCCAAAGCTGGTGCGTACTGATGCCATAGGCGGATATCAACATGCCGCCGCACCAGCAAAATGCCGCCGCCAGACCGGCCCGACGCGGACCGCCGCGCTCCACCCAGCCACCCATGACGGCCGAGGAGGACCCCAGAAAAACAAAAAACAGTGTGTACATCCACCCCAGATCGCTGATGCGCCAGTCGCAGCCGGTCGTAGTCAGCGCGCTGAGCAGGGT
>DASWBL010000090.1:0-3570 GCA_036390615.1 Steroidobacteraceae bacterium
GCACTGTCACACAACTAGTCACAATAGCGAGCCCGTGAATGCCTTGATACTTCTCGGTTTATTTGCATTGCTGCTGCTTCTGTGGCTGCGGCTGCTGCCGCGCGTGCGGCTGTCGCTTGCCAAGCACCGATCGCTCGAGGGCCACCCGCGTTGGGCGCGGCGCCTGGCGCGCCTCATCCCATATTACGAATACGACGAACAACAGTTTTTCTGCGCCGACGACGCGCCACCGGATGTCGCCGCGCGCCGGCGTGCGGCCTTTGGCGAACTGGCGGCACTCTACGCGACACGCTTTGCCAAATCCGCCGCGCTGACGATAGAAGTTTCGGCGGGCGTCGCCGATCTTCAGTTCACGGCGCGCTACCGCGTGCCGTTCCAGTTCAGCCGGCGGGTGCGCGAAAACCTCAAGGGCGGCGCATTTCTCGCCAGCTCCGCAGCAAGCACGCTCACGGATCTCGACGGCAACCGCTTCTACGATCTGGCCGGCTCCTACGGCGTGAATCTCCTCGGCTACGATTTTTACAAGGACTGCATTCGGACCGGCGCTGCGCGCGCCGGCAATCTCGGGCCGGTGCTCGGCGCCTACCACCCGTGCGTGGCCGACAACGTCGCGCGCCTCAAGGCGACTTCCGGTCTTGACCAGGTGTCGTTTCACATGTCGGGCACCGAGGCGGTGATGCAGGCGGTGCGGCTCGCGCGCTACCACACGCGCAAGCGCTACCTGGTGCGCTTCTGCGGCGCCTACCACGGCTGGTGGGGTGACGTTCAGCCTGGCGCCGGGAACCCTGCGACCGCGCACGACACTTACACGCTGCGTGACATGAGCGCTGCGGCGCTTCGCATCCTGAAAAGCCGCCGCGATATCGCCTGCGTGCTGGTCAATCCGCTGCAGGCGCTGCATCCGAACCGCGGTGCCGCAAGCGACGGCGCGCTCATCGACAGCGGCCGCAGTGCTGCATTTAATCGGGCCGCCTACAGCGCCTGGCTTTTGCAGTTGCGCGAGGTGTGCAGCGAGCGCGGGATCGTGTTGATCTTCGATGAAGTGTTCCTGGGTTTCAGGCTCGCCCCCGGCGGGGCGCAGGAATATTTTCGGGTGCGCGCTGATCTGGTCACGTACGGCAAGACGGTGGCCGGCGGGCTGCCGATCGGCGTGCTGTGCGGCAAGGCTGCGCTGATGCGGCGCTTCGATCCGGATCGTCCGGCCGACATCTGCTTTGCGCGAGGGACCTTTAACGCGCATCCGTACGTCATGACCGCCATGAACGAGTTTCTGCAAAGGCTCGAGACCGCGCCGGTGCGCGCCCTTTATCAGGATCTCGATGCCACATGGAACCGGCGTGCCGCAGAGGTCAACGAGCGGCTGCGGCTCGCCGGCGTGCCGGTTGCGGTGGCCAATCTCAGCTCGGTCTGGACGGTCATTTACCGGCAGCCGTCCCGCTACAACTGGATGTTTCAATATTACCTACGCGCGCACGGCCTGGCCCTGAGCTGGGTGGGCACTGCCCGCCTGATCTTCAATCTCGCCTACACCGAGGCCGAGTTCGCCGACGTTGTTGAGCGCTTTATTGCCGCCGCCGTCGAAATGCGGGACGCGGGCTGGTGGTGGAGCCACCCAGGCCTCACCGACCGGCTGATCCGCCGGCGCGTCCTCACGGAAATGCTTCAGATCCGCTGCTCGTGGCTCATCGGATCGATGAGTTCACCGCGCAGCAGATAAAAAGGCGACTTCCAGTACAGCATCACGTCGTGGAACGGGTCGGTGATGATCTTGGTCAGCCACACGACGCCGGTCTGCACGTCCTTGAGGAAGCAAAGCTGGATGCTGCGAAATAACAAGCCGCCGATGCCGACCGCCAGCCAGATGCGACCGATGTTCTGCAGCAGTTCGGCGTTGCCGCTAGTGGCGGGCAACAGCCCGAACAGTGTCGGGCTCACCCACAGCAGCGCCGGCGACAGTACCCAGATCGACAGCAGCACCACCTTGCGGCGCAGGTTGTAGCCGACCTTGATCTGCTCCTTGTACTCGTGCGTTGCCTGGTTGACCTCGTCGTAGTCCTTGGGCTCGAAGAAAAAGTGGCCGGCCTGCCGGCTGGTCATCGCGAGCAGCCAGGCAATCAGCGCGGCCAGTGCCGGGTTGCTGAACAGGAACGCATAGGCGGTCAGGAAGCTCAGCGCGCTGACCAGGTGCAGCGACTGGTTGATCCGGCTGTGGTGATAGTAGCGATGGTCGTCCCAGCGCTGTGTCTTCAACGCCTCGAGAAAGCTTTGCATGGCGCAACCCGTGACTTTAGGAGGATTCCTAAGGTTGACTGAAATATAACGGCTGCATTGCAGTCAGATGACAGCGCGCCAATTAAAGCGCCAGTCATACAAGCTTCTTAAAAATTTAATGCCTGCGTCACGTTACTGCGCGAAATTCGCGTAGCCCATGAGAATCATCCTGGTCAGTGACGCGTGGCATCCCCAGACCAACGGCGTCGTCCACACGCTGACCCAGACGGTCGCCTGGCTGGAGCGTTTTGGGCACCAGGTGCGCATGATCACCCCAGATCAGTTCCAGAGCGTACCGTGTCCGACCTATCCTGAAATCCGGATCGCAGTGCTGCCGTACCGGAGCCTCGCCCGCAGCATCGACGCTTGGCATCCGCACGCGCTGCATATCGCCACCGAAGGGCCGCTCGGCTGGGCCGCTAGGCGCTACTGCATCCGCCGCGGCCTTCGGTTCACGACTTCCTATCACACGCAGTTTCCGCAATACCTGAAGATGCGCGCACCGGTACCGCTGTGGTTCTCCTACGGCATGCTGCGGCTGTTTCATGGGCGCGCGACGCACTGCATGGTCAGCACCGATACCGTCAGTGAGGAACTGGCCAAGCGCGGCTTCCAAAATATTGCTCGCTGGCGCCGCGGCGTGGACACCGAATTATTCAAGCCGCGCGACAAGCAGTTCCTGTCGCTGCCGCGGCCGATCGCCGCCTATGTCGGTCGCGTCGCGGTGGAAAAAAACGTCGAGGCATTCCTGCGCATGCCGTGGCAGGGCAGCAAGCTGATCATCGGCGACGGACCCGAGCGCCAGCGCCTGCACGCGAAGTACCCGGAGGCCGTGTTCGCCGGCTACCGCTTTGGCGAGGACCTTGCCACGCACCTCGCGGCTGCGGATATCCTGGTCTTCCCGAGCCGCACCGACACGTTCGGGCTGGTCAACCTCGAAGCGATGGCTTGCGGCGTGCCGGTCGCAGCTTTCCCGGTGACTGGTCCCCGCGACGTGGTGCGCGACGGCGTCACCGGCGCACTCGATGAGGACCTTTCGCGCGCTGCGCAGCGCGCGCTTACGATCGATCCGGTGGCCTGCCGCAACTATGCGCTCAGTACCGGCTGGGATGTCTGCACGCGCGAGTTCGAAACCAATCTGGTGGCGCTGCGCTTTCACCCCAAGTCGATCGGTGCCGTGACAGAGGCGAGCCTGAACCGCGTCGAGGGCTGATTCGCCGGCCCGCGCCGTTTGAGTATTGCGCCGCCTACGGCCCCAGCAATAAGTAACTGCGCCCGCCGGGGCGCTCGATCAGACTC
>DASWBL010000091.1:0-5998 GCA_036390615.1 Steroidobacteraceae bacterium
GGACTTCAAGAGCGCTATCGCGGACTTTGACCAGGCCATCACTCTGGATCCATCCGATGCAGACAGCTACCACCAGCGCGGACTGGCCCGATGGAATGAGCGGCAAGCAGACCTCGCGATGGCCGATTTCGATCAGGCGCTGAAAATTAAGTCTGGTGATATTCCAACACTTCTTGATCGCGGCACGCTGCGACTGGAAAGCGGCGACAAAGGCGGCGCCCGGGCCGATTTCACCGCGCTCGCCGCCCTCGCGCCGAATGACGCCAGTATCGGTCTGCGCATTGCCGCTCGTTACATGAACGCCGCGGATTTTTCCACGGCCATCGGTCAGTATGACCAATGGCTTGCCGCCCACCCGAAGGATGATCGCGTGCCGGACGCGCTGCACGGTCGATGCTGGTCGCGCGCCATGACCGGCAAGGAACTCGAACTGGCGCTCGTCGATTGCGACATGGCTGTGCACCGCAGTATGCCCAACTCGGACTTGTTCAATAGCCGGGCATTCGTGCGACTACAACTTGGCAAGTATGATCAGGCCATTGCCGACTACAAGGCCTCTCTCGACCTGCAACCCAAAGGCGCAAGCTCATTGTACGGTCTTGGTTTGGCGGAACAAAAGAAAGGCCTGCAGACGGCGGGTGATCGGGATATTCAGGCCGCGATCGCGATTGATCCCGCCGCTGCGGCAGAATTCAGACGAGTCGGCCTGGTGCCATAGTCGATCGGGATGGGCTGGCAAGCGGTGCCGGCTTGGTCGCTGCAGTCGTAGCGCCCAAGCTTCGCGGCGCATACCGCCGGCAGGCTGAGTACCCGGCCTTTGAGCCAGGTCACGCAATGGCCATAGGCAATGTTGGTATCGTCCCATAGGAGGTGCCAAATTAGTTTCAGCCGAGAATCTGCCCGGCCCGGGAATTCGTTTCGGCCCGACGTCGAAGGACTCCGGGGCGTTGCCATCCTGCTTGTGGTCGGCTGTCATTGCGGATTGTTCTGGTGCGCCGGCGGCTTCGTTGGCGTCGACCTGTTTTTCGTGCTCTCCGGATATTTGATCACTGGGCTGCTGGCGACCGAAATTCGTGCCTCATCCCGCATCGATCTGCCCAAATTCTATGCGCGTCGCGCGCGGCGGCTATTACCGGCCTGCGCGCTCGTAATCCTTCTAACTACGCTGGCGGCTGCGGCGATATTGGCGCCGCCGGCAATTGCCTTCACGGGGAAGGCCGCCGGCGCGGCCGCGCTTTACATCAGTAATGTGTTCTTCGATCACAGCGCGGCAGATTATTTCGCGCCACACGTTGCCGACAATCCTTTGCTTCACACCTGGTCACTCGGCCTCGAGGAGCAGTTCTACCTGATCTGGCCATTGTTGATCTGGCTGACCTATCGCGGCCCGCGCGCACTGCAGAAAACGTTCTGGACACTGGGCGCGGTAACCACCCTGTCGCTGTTGAGTTCGGTCTACCTCACGCCGCGGTGGCCGACTTTCGCCTTCTACGAACTACCCCCACGCGCTTGGGAGTTCGCGGCGGGCGGTCTCCTGGCGATCCTGCCGGCTTCGAAAGTACCGGTCAGTTCTGGCGGCGCTGCGGCCGTTGGCGCCGTCGGCCTGGCCGTCATTCTGGGAACGGCCGTGCTGGTCCAGGGCGGCAGCGGCTTTCCCGGCTGGGTCGCCTTGCTGCCCGTCGCTGGAACATTGGCGTTGCTGTTTGCCGGTGCCAAAACCCCGAAACGCGGGGTGAGCGTACTGCTCAGCTCTGTGCCATTGCAGTTTTTGGGCGCACGGTCGTACTCCTGGTATCTGTGGCATTGGCCGTTTCTCGTGTTTGCCGGAATCCTATTCCCGGGCCTCGCCGTGGGTGGCAAGGTCGCGGCCGCGGTGGCCTCGTTGCTCGCAGCGCATTTGACTTTCCTGTACCTCGAACACCCGGTCCGCGAAAGCCGCTTCCTCAGTCCCCGACCGTGGCTGTCTTTGAGCGGCGCCACCGGTGCGGTCCTCCTTACGGTCGCGGCATCGTGGAGCCTGCTGGCATTTGGACGGCACGAGGTCAACGTAAACGAAAAGTTCCGTGCCATTGGCGCGGCCAACTTCGACATCGCCGACATTTCACCGAAGGACTGCTGGGATGAGGGCCGCCACTTTGAGGTCAAGCTGTGCGAATTTGGCACTCCGGCCACGGCACCGGTGCTCGTGCTTTTAGGCGACTCGCATGCCATACAATGGGTCAATCCGCTGCGCACGGCCACCAAACTTCAGGGTTGGCGCCTGGCAACCATTCTCAGACCCGGCTGTGCTGCGAGCGACATCAATCCTTACAATTTGTCTCCGGGTAACGAACATTGTCGGCAATGGCGTGAAGAGGCGATTGACCGCATCATCGCGCTGCATCCGGCGGCGGTCGTTATGGCGAGCTACAACGGCTCCACCATCCGTGGCGATTCCTGGTCGCCGACGTTGATGCCGACGGATGCAATTCGCACCGGAACCCGCTGGACATTGGAAAAATTCTCGCGCACCGGTATTCCGGTCGTGGTGCTTAGGGATACCCCGCTCCCACCGTTCCACATTCCTTTCTGCGAAGGCCAGCGCGAAGGTGGCAAGCTGCGAGCGGGTCAAAGCTGCGACTTTGAGGCCACTACGGCGCTCAATGCTGCGGCTTTTGCCGCCGAGCGGGCGGCGGCGAGTGGACTTACCCAAGTTTTCTTTTTGGATATGGACGACATCATTTGCCCAGGAGCACGTTGCCCGGCCACCAACCGCGGGCAACTTATTTATCGGGACGACAATCACCTGACCGGCACTTACGCCGCATCGCTTGCTCCTGTCGTGCGCGCGCGGCTGTTCCAACTTCTGGGCGACGCTTCAGCAACGAAACTGCCTGGCGCTTCGTATTCCGGGCAACCCGATGTACTCGCGGTTTCACGGTTCAATCAGTCGTCGGCTACCCGGAATTGATTGCCTATCCCGGTGATTGTTCAAGCCGGACCTTTGCCGCCGTTCCTACTTCGGCAGGGTTGTCAGATTGGTAGCAATCGAGTACTGTTTTTTTCATAACAATCTTCTTACTAGGCAGTCTGCGGGACTTTCAACAACTCACCAGACGGATCCGCTTTAGATTCAGATCCAGCCCCGGCGCCGATCGCTGAATTGCGGAATTAGTTGAAAGCTCCACTGAGGTCATCCTGGGCGCGACATGCACACACTGCTAAAGAAGTTCACGCCTTTCGATGCCCTTAAGGAAAAAAATCTTCGCGAATTTGCTTTGAAGACTCAGGTCCAGACACTGGGGCGCGGGCGGCAATTGATCAAGCAGGGCGACAGGGATAACAAGAGCTACTTCCTGGTCTCCGGTAGCGTCGAGCTACGCATCAATGATCGCCTGGTTGGGGTGATTAAGGCCGGCACCGCCGAGGCGCGCACGGCGCTGTCGCCGACCACGCCGCGCCAATGTGCAGTGCGAACCGTTGACGATATCCAGTACTTCTGCCTGGAAAATGAATCCCTTGATGCCTTGGTTACCTGGGACAAGACTGGATTCTTCGAGGTTGCCGAGCTCAAGGAAAGCGGCAACGAGGGCGTGAGCGATTGGCAGACGGCGCTACTGCAGACGCCGGCTCTTCATCGAATTCCGCCGGCGAACATTCAGACGATCTTTATGCGCATGCAGAGGGTCAACCACCGTGCCGGCGAGGTCGTGATCAAGCAAGGCAGTGAAGGGGATTACTTCTACGTTATCGCTGCCGGGAAGTGCATTGTCCGCCGGGAAACGCCGCTTCAAAAGGATGGTCTTAAGCTCGCGGAACTTGAGTCGGGAATGTACTTCGGCGAGGAGGCCCTAATTACCGGGGCGAGGCGCAACGCTACTGTGGCCATGCTCACAGACGGGGCAGTAATGCGCCTGAATAAAGCAGACTTCCTCGAGCTGCTGTATGAGCCGCAGGTGCGGTGGGTTGACTATGCGAAAGCGCAGGATCTCGTTGCCAAGGGCGCGCGCTGGCTCGATGTACGTGTGCCTGGTGAACAGCCGAGGCGCCAGATCCCGGATGCAATCAATCTGCCGCTGCAAGTTTTGCGCCTCAAAATGGCCGCCCTCGCCTCTAACATTCCGTACGTCATCTATTGCGATACGGGGCGAATGGCGTCCGCCGCCGCCTTTCTAATGACCGAGCGCGGCTACAAGGCGTACGTACTCAAGGGCGGTCTTGCGGACAATGCCTTGGCCGGCGCGTCATCGGGCGGTTAATTGCCAGGCCCGGACTGCGGCTCTGGCGCCCGCGATTGCCGTCGCCGCTAAAATGCCACTCATGTCGCCGGTATCAACCGTCACCTATCTGACCCGGATTGACGCCTACGAATAATTACACTGGGGAAAATTATGGCGAATAAGAAGCAGCTGGTATCGCGGGCAGCCTGGCTAAAATCACGAAAGAAGCTTCTGGTCAAAGAGAAGAAATTCCAGAAACTGCAGGATGCGATGAGCGCAGCAAGGCGCAATCTTCCTTGGGTCAAAGTAACTAAGGCGTACCTGTTCGAAGGTCCCAATGGCAATGTGCCGCTTTCCGAGCTATTTGCTGGCTGCAGCCAGCTGATCGTCTACCACTTCATGTTTACCGCCAAACAGGCGGCGGGTTGCCCTCATTGTTCCTTACGCGCCGACGGATTCAACGGTATCAATGTGCACCTGAAGCACCGCGATGTAAGCATGGTCGCGATTTCTCGTGCGCCCTATCAGCAGCTGGCCGCCTACAAAACGCGGATGGGATGGAAGTTTCCCTGGTACTCATCGGGCGATACCGACTTCAATTTTGATTTCAACGTGTCCTTTACCCCGGAGGCAATGGCCGCGGGCACCACCTTTTTCAATTATTCGAAGCAAAGCCCCGGTGCTCCTGAGAGAGAAGGGCATAGCGTTTTTGTGAAGGACAAGCGGGGCAACATCCTCCACACCTACTCCTGTTACACCCGCGGCAACGAGCCATTGAATATTCACTATCATTATTTGGACATGGTGCCGAAAGGCCGGGATGAAAATGGGCGCGGACCTTTTTGGGTACGGCGCCACGATGAATACGCTGGATAAACGCTTGATTTATTGGCGCGCCCGGACCGATTCGATCCGCCAATCCCGTTGCTTCGTCAGTTATTTCACTTTGATAGGAGCAAATTAGCAGCAGCAAGCCGCTATCTGCCCTTGAGCAATCTGAGTTTTCAGCGCAATTCGTCAGATCCGGCGCCGGCCGGCGAATAACTTTGAGCAAAAGCTAGCTGGGCGGATTGCGTAGATCCGCTGGCCGCACAACCCATCTCGCGCACGCTACCCATGCCACCGCGAGCACCAGCGTGCACAGGACGCTCCCTTCGGGCCCAACCGTGCCGCCACTCAGCCAAGGGACGCCGGATAGCTGCGTGCAAAGCAGGTGGCCCGGCAGCACAGTGCCACTGTTGGGAACGCCATACAAATAGGTCTCGCCCCAATCCCACGCCGCATGTAAACCGATCGGAAACCAAAGATTGCCGGTGCGCCGTAGCAGGAAGCAGGCCAACAGCCCATAAAGTCCCGCGTTGGCGAGCCCAATCCAATCCTCCCCACTGTTGCCATGGTGCGAGTAGCTGAAGAACGCCGTCGACAGGATGGCAGCGGGCCAAAAGGTCACGATGCGGCTGAGGGCAAAGAGGCCGTAACCGCGGGCGCGGAAATCCTCCCGCAATGCCACCAAAGCCATAACCAAAGCATAGGCAATCGCCCACTTAGCGACGTTTACGCCACGCAGCTCGACGCCGCAGAAATGCGCGGCGCCGAACACGCGCATCGTTCCCACAAGTGCGGTAAGGCTGACGATGCCAAGCGCCGCGCCAAGCCAGAAATACCGCCCGAACGCGCTCCTCCAAGGCAGGCCATAGTCACCAACCGTTCTGCCTTCGATGCGGCTCATGCTCCAGCTGGCGAATAGACAAATGACGAAATCCGCCAGCTCGCGGAGCAGAAAAATTGCCGCATCATCT
>DASWBL010000092.1:0-2748 GCA_036390615.1 Steroidobacteraceae bacterium
CGGCGTGATAACGCCGCGCAGCCGCACGTCCTCCAGGATCGTCTTGGCGCAGAAATCGTTATTGCCGGCGCCTGCCGACATGAGCAGGTGGCCCGCAACCACGTGGAGATGCTCCATGAAGCAGCGCCCGACCATGTCGTACTCGTTGCCGAGACCCCCTGGGCGATCGGCGCCTGAAGCCAGCAGCAGCCGCGCGTTTTCGATCGCGCCGGCGGCGAGCACCACCACCTTCGGGCGGACCGTAAACTGCCGGCCCGTCAACGTGACAACCTGCAGCTCACTGACCCGCGGCGAATCCGCGGCCAGTCGAATCTGCGTGAGGTTGGCATACAGCATCGTAGTGATGTTCGCAGCGCCGAACAGGCGTGCACCGTAGCGCTGCCCGAAATCAGTCTCCGGGCTGTGTTGAAAGACGACGTGCTCGAAGTGACTGCCGTCGAGCGGCAGCGGGTCGGGCAGCCGATGACGCCAGGCGCCCAGGTCGAAGCGCGCGTTCGGCAGTTCGAACAGTCTGGCGGCATCGGCCTCGTAAGGCCGCAGCGCCTCGGCCGTGATCGGCCAGCCGCTGTATGGCAGCCAGCCGCGCTCGGTGAAATCGACTGCTTCGAGCGGCCTGCACCAGCCACCCCAGCGCGTGGTACCGCCGCCGAACAGCCGCCAGCGGCATGCATCGAGGCGGTAGTAGCCGTGACCGCGAATCTCGCCGCCATAAAGCCTTTGGGTCGGCAGATCCACATTGCGGGCGCCGCTTTCGAGCAGCACGACGGATAGTCCGGAGCCGCGCAGTCGATCGGCGATCGCGATTCCGGCGGGCCCGGCGCCGACCACGCACAGATCGCACGCGAACTCGTTGCCGGTCGAAACCTCCCGCGCATCGATCAACACGCAGCAGCCTCCAACTTCTCCGCACGAGTAGTTTCGCCGATCGGCTCGGCTCCTCATCGAGTTTACGCTGACTCGGGAAACAACCGATTATGTAAGTCGAATCCCACGAGCCTCGGTCGCAGCGCCGGTCTGCAGGCTGGTGGTCGATACTCCGAGGGTGCCTTATGATCGGCGCGTCTGGCAGGAAGCTCTGGCGCCGAGCGTCGGCATCTTGAGCGAATGGAGCCCAGGCTCGAAATGGCCCCACAAGTCTCGGTTCTCATCCCGCATTACAACGATCTCGCCAATCTGGAGCTCTGCATTGCCGCGCTCATGGCCCAGACCCTGGCGCGCGATTCGTACGAAATCATCGTCGCAGACAACAACTCGACCGTCGGCATCGATGCCGTGCGGGCGGCGGTCGGCGCACGCGCCCTGGTAGTGCCAGCGCCGGACCAGGGCGCGGGTCCGGCACGTAACGCGGCAGCCAGCGTGGCGCAGGCACAAGCGTTCGCGTTCCTCGATTCGGACTGCGTTCCCGCACGGGATTGGCTGGAGCGCGGTCTTGCCGGCCTGAGGCACGCGCCGATCGTAGGCGGGGCTGTCGCTGCCACGGCGCGCGATGCTGCGAACCCGACTCCGTCGGAGGCGTTCGAGCTGGTGTTCGCTTTCCAGATGAAGCGCTATGTCGAGCGCAAGGGTTTCAGCGGCAGCGGCAACCTGTTTGTGCGCCGCTCTGCCTTCGAGGCCGTCGGCGGCTTCCGCAAGGGCATCAACGAGGACGAGGAGTGGGGCCGGCGCGCCATAACGCGCGGCTATCGCACTGTCTACGACGCCTCGGTATGCGCAACTCATCCGGCGCGGCACGATTGGCCGGAGCTGCGTCGCAAGTGGGAACGCGTGACGCTCGAGCGCTATATCCTGACGCGCGAGCGTCCTCGCGGCCTCCTCATCTGGATCGGCAGCAGCTGGCTCATCCTGCTGTCGCCATTCGTGCACTTCGCCAAGGTGCTGCGCTCGCCGCGTTTGCACTCGCTGCGCGCGCGTTGCGGCGCGATTGCCCTGCTGTTTCGTGTTCGCGCCTATCGCTTCACGCAGGCATACCGTGTGCTGCTCAGTGAGCTGGGCGCGCAGCGGCGCAAGAGTTCCGTTACCCAGGCGTAGTACGCTTGGCTCCCCGCTGCCAATGAGGTGGATCGTTTGCTAGTCACGCAGCAAGGCGTATTCGACGTGCCACCGAGGGTTGCGATCGCCAGCAGGCAAGGTGTGTGGTTGCGGGTGCTGCTGGTCGCCTTGTGCGCCTTGCTGGTGTTCGTCACCGAGTCCACCTTCCGGACGCGGAAGATCAGCGCCACCGCCCCCACCCTTGATGTCCAGGTGCTGGCGCAGCTGACTGTCTGGGGCCTTGCCGGATTGCTGGGCTTTCTGTCCGGCGGACTCGCGCCCCGCAACATCAAGGGACCGACCGCAGTCTGCGCGCTGTTCATCTTCGTCATGCTGCTGTCGGCCGGCTATTCCCCGGAGATGCGGCTGACCGCCGTCTCGGCCGTCGGTTACGGCGCGTTCTTTGCTTTTGCACTCGCACTGCGGCGTCATTGCAGCGACCGCGAGATCCTCACCGGTCTCGGCATCGGCCTGTCACTGGTCGTCCTGAGCGCACCGATTCTCTTCTTCGCGCACGCCGAGCCCGCCAAGGCGTTGCAGGAGAACGCGACCGCGCAGCAGCGCATCCACGGGCTGGCGGAACATGCTGCAGCACTGGGAGCGCTGGCAGCAGCTCTGGTAATCGTATCGGTGTCGCTCCTGCGGATGGACGGCGTGAGCCGCCGGGGCAGGCGGATGTGGAAATTGGTCGCCTTTGGTGCTCTGGTCGTTCTCGGCCTG
>DASWBL010000093.1:0-2013 GCA_036390615.1 Steroidobacteraceae bacterium
GACCTGGGCGCGGTCCGGATCGATGAAGAGCGCGACACGGATGCCGGCCGCAGCCAACGCCGTGCAGGCGTCGCGCAGGGCACCACCGGCGCTTAGCAGATCGAGCCCGCCTTCGGTCGTCAGCTCCGTCCGCTTCTCCGGCACCAGGCAGCAATCGGCCGGGCGCTGCGCGCAGGCAAAACGCACCATTTCCGCCGTTGCGGCAAGCTCGAGGTTCATGCGGGTGGCCAGCAGCGGTGCCAGCGCCAGCACGTCCCGCTCCTGAATGTGCCGCCTGTCCTCCCTGAGGTGCAGCGTGATGTTGTCAGCCCCGGCCGCCTCGGCGGCGAGCGCCGCCTGCACTGGATCCGGGTAACGTGTGCCGCGCACCTGGCGCAGCGTCGCCACGTGATCGATGTTGACTCCAAGTTCAATCGCTTCTGGCATTACTCGCGGTGCTCCATGCGCGCCAGCGACCTGGCCACTGCGCGCGTCGCCAGTGGCCGGCCGTCCAGGCAATGATCCAACGCGCCGCGCATCAGGGCCCGCGCGGCCCGCTGGTCGGCCTCATCCGTGCATTCCTCGTCCACGGCCAGGCACAGCAGCACGCGGCCCGGCAGCGCGTCGGCGGCGCCGGGCTGCACGGCGACGATGCCAAGGCCCGGCTCATGCCGATAATACCCGTCGGCCAGTACGGCGCGGCCGCTGCCGGCCTCGCGCGTCAGCTCCAGCCCGTAGCCGAGCAGCTCAAGCAGTCGGCGCTCAAAGCGGCGCAATACCGGCTCGGGGGACAATCCGGCGCGCAGCTGCTGCAAGGCTTGCTCGTACTGGTCGAATATTTCCGGGTGCGGATCGTGCTGCCCGGTCAGCTTCATCAAAAGCTCGTTCAGGTAAAAACCACTGAGCAGATTGTCCGGTGGCAGCGGCGGCACCGCGGCGCGCGGCTCGGCGGCGGTCAGTTGCGGCGCCTCGCCCCGCCCGGCCCAGGACAACAGCAGCGGCTGGAACGGGCGCAATCCGAAAAATCGCGGCTTCGGACCGCGGGCGCCCCGCGCAAAGCTGGTCAGGCGACCGTAGTCGCGGGCAAACAGCTCAACAATCAGGCTGGTGTCGCGAAACGGCCGCTGGTGCAGCACGTAGCCGCTCGCCTGATCGACGCGGCGGGCGCTGCGTGTCATTCGAGCCCCAGCTGCTGCAGGGCGCGGGCATCGTCGGCCCAGTTCTCCCGCACCTTGACCCACAGTGTGACGTGAAAGCGCCGGCCGAACAGCTGGTTAAGCTCGAGGCGCGCCGAGCGGCCCACGCGCTTGAGCCGCTCGCCGCCGGCGCCGATCACGATTGGCTTCTGGCCGGCGCGGTCCACCCAGATGACGGCCCCGACCTCGGTGCGCCCATCGTCGGTGGTATTGAAGGTTTCGATTTCGATCGCAATGCCGTAAGGCACTTCCTGATTCAGCTCAAGCGTCAGCTTCTCGCGGATGATCTCCGCAATCCGGAAGCGCTCGCTCTTGTCGGTCAGCTGATCGGGCGGAAACATTGCCGGCGCCTCGGGCAACTGGGCGAGGATCACCTGCTGCAGCGCCTCGAGATTGGCCGCGCGCAGCGCCGAGACCGGCACAATCTCGGAAAATTCCGGGTGCGTCGCCAGCGTCGCAATGAACGGCAATAATTTGGCCCGATCGCGAAGCTTATCGATCTTATTGATCACGGCAATCGCCGGCCGATGCGCGCCGCGCAGCCGCTTGAGCGCCTGCTCATCCTCCTCGGTGAAGCGCAGCGCCTCGACCATGAATACGACCAGGTCCGCGTCGGTGAGCGCCGCCGTCGCGGTTCGATTCATGGCGCGGTTGAGCGCCCGCTGCTCGCCGCTGTGCAGTCCCGGGGTATCGACGAAGGCAATCTGCCCGCCGGGCACGTTCAGAATGCCGAGCACCCTATCGCGGGTGGTTTGCGGCCGCGGGGTCACGATGCTCAGCTTGCTGCCGAGCAGCGCATTGAGCAGCGTCGACTTGCCGACGTTGGGCCGGCCGACCA
>DASWBL010000094.1:0-6571 GCA_036390615.1 Steroidobacteraceae bacterium
AGCGGCTGCTTGCGGTCCTGCGCCCAGAAAAACGCCGCGTCCGACAGTCGCGCGCGCACGACCTGTTCATTGCCCTGGCGAACCACCGCAGGGTCGCGGCTTTCAATATTGCTGATGGTGATGAAGCACGGCAGCAGTGCCCCATCGGCTGCCTGCACGGCAAAGTAGCGCTGCTGCTCCTGGAGCGAGGCGATCAGCACCTCGCGCGGCAGGGCGAGGAACCGCTCTTCAAATCGACCCACCACCGGCACGGGCCATTCCACCAGCGCCGTGACCTCATCGAGCAGCGCCTCGCCAATGATGGCCGTGCCGCCGAGCTCGGTGGCCGCGCCGAGCGCCTGCTCCCGGATCCGTTCGCGACGTTCTGAAAAACTTGCGATCACCTTGCCGCGCGTCAGCAGCGTTTGCTCGTAGCGGGCGGGGCTTGTGACCTTGAGCGCTTTCGGCGCCATGAAGCGGTGGCCGAAGGTCACCGTGCCCGATGGGGTATCGAGCAAGGTCGCCGAGACCTGCTCGCGGCCGTACAGCAGCAGCAGCCAGTGCACCGGGCGTACGAACTCGGCGGCGCCCGCACCCCAGCGCATACGCTTCGGGATCGGCAGTGCATCGAGGGCCTGCTGCACGATGGCTGGCAGCAGGCTGACGGTGCTTGCCCCCGGCTGCGTGCCGGCGTAGGCCAGATACTCAGCGCCCTTGGCGTCGGTCTCGCGCCCGAGCTCGGCGACCTTCACGCCACAACTGTCGGCAAAGGCGATTGCAGCGCGCGCCGGCTCCCCGGCCGCATCAAATGCCGCCCGCACTGGCGGTCCGCGCCGCTTGACCAGCAACGGCGGCTGGCTGGCGCCGAGCCGCCGCACGCGGACCGCGAGCCGCCGCGGCGTGGCAAAGGATTCGATCGCGCCATGCGTCAGCCGGGCGTGCTCCAGATGGGTGGCGATGCCGGCGGCCAGGGCCTGCTCCAGCGCCGACAACGCTTTCGGCGGCAGCTCCTCGGTGCCGAGCTCGAGCAGAAAGTCCTGCCGCTCGCTCACAAACGGGCACTCCCGGCCAGCAGCGGAAACCCGAGCGCTTCGCGGCTCGCGTAGTACGCCTGCGCGACGCCGCGGGCGAGCGTGCGCACCCTTAAGATGAAGCGCTGCCGTTCGGTCACCGAAACGGCGCGGCGCGCGTCAAGCAGGTTAAACGTATGGGAGGCGCCGAGCGCCTGTTCGTAGGCCGGCAGCGGGAGCTTCGCCGCCAGCAGCGCCTGGCAGGCCTGCTCGTATTCATCGAAGCGGCGCAAAAGTACCGCGACGTCGGCGTGTTCAAAGTTGAAGGCCGACTGCTCCGCCTCGTTCTGGTGAAAGACGTCGCGGTAACTGACTTTTCCCAGCGGCCCGTCGGTCCAGACGATGTCGAACAGGTTGTCCACGCCCTGCAGATGCATCGCGAGGCGTTCGAGGCCGTAGGTAATCTCGCCGCTGACCGGACGGCAGTCGAGCCCGCCGACCTGCTGGAAATAGGTCAGCTGCGTGATCTCCATGCCGTTGAGCCACACTTCCCAGCCTAAGCCCCAGGCGCCGAGTGTCGGGGATTCCCAGTTGTCCTCGACGAAGCGGACATCATTGATGAGCGGGTCAAAGCCGAGCATCTGCAGGCTGCCCAGGTACAAATCCAGCAGGTTCATCGGCGATGGCTTGATGAGTACCTGAAACTGGTAATAGTGCTGCAGCCGAAACGGGTTATCGCCGTAACGCCCGTCGGTCGGCCGGCGCGAGGGCTGCACGTAGGCGGCGCTCCAGGGTTCCGGGCCCACGGCGCGCAGGAACGTGGCCGTGTGGAAAGTGCCCGCACCGACCGGCATGTCATAGGGCTGCAAAATGACGCAGCCCTGGTCGGACCAGTAGCGCTGCAGCGCGAAAATCAGTTCCTGGAACGTGCGCGGCCGGCTGCCGATCTTGGGTGACGTCATGATTCTCTTTTGAATGGCCAGGCACCCCGCGCCGCTCCGGCGGGCCCACCCCGGGAGGCCCTGCAGTGGCCCGGAGGGCGGCAGCGCGGCGAGTATAAAGGACTCGGCCCGCCCGCTGCGGTGCCCGCCCGAACTGACCGACACAGAGGCGCCCGCCCGAGTCATTGCCCTTTTTTGGGGCGAGGGCGAATAATGGGCCCTATACTGGTGCAACTAAAACGCTTTTCGGGCCACCCGAAGCCCGTAAGCGACGGATTTTACAGGTTGTAGATGGCTGCTCGCGCCATGGCATGCGGCCTGCAATAAGCCCGGACCCAGCCCGCGAAGATTCCTTTACCGGAGGCGATATGACACCGAGCGACGTAGTGAAACTGGTCAAAGAAAAAGAAGTGAAGTACGCCGATCTGCGTTTCACCGATACGCGCGGCAAGGAACAGCACGTCAGCATCCCGGCGCGCTACGTGACGGGAGAATTCTTCGTCGAGGGCAAGATGTTCGATGGCTCGTCGATCGCCGGCTGGAAGGGCATCAACGAGTCGGACATGATCCTGATGCCGGACGCCTCCACCGCGGTAATGGATCCTTTTTACGAGCACAGCACCATCATCCTCAGGTGCGATGTGATCGAGCCGGCCACGATGCAGGGCTACGAGCGCGACCCGCGCTCAACCGGCAAGCGGGCCGAGGCCTACCTCAAGTCCACCGGCATCGCCGATGGCGCGCTGTTTGGCCCGGAAAACGAATTTTTTATCTTCGACAGCGTGCGCTGGAGCAACGAGCTGCACGGCTGCAGCTATGAGATCGATTCGGTACAGGGCGCCTGGAACACCAACACCGCCTATCCGGAAGGCAACATGGGCCACCGCCCGGGGGTCAAGGGCGGCTATTTCCCGGTGCCGCCGGTCGATGCCTACCAGGACATCCGCTCGGCGATGTGCGAGGCGCTCGGGCAGATGGGGATGACGGTCGAGGTGCACCACCATGAAGTGGCCACCGGCGGCCAGAGCGAGATCGGCGTTGGCGCCGGCGGCCTGGTGCAGAAAGCCGACCAGGTACAAATGCTCAAGTACGTCGTGCTCAATGTCGCTCACCTGCACGGCAAGACGGCCACGTTCATGCCAAAGCCGCTGGTCGGTGACAACGGCTCGGGCATGCACGTGCATCAGTCGCTGCAGAAGGCCGGCACCGCGCTGTTTGCCGGCGACAAGTACGGCGGGCTGTCGGAAACTGCGCTGTACTACATCGGCGGCATCATCAAGCATGCCAGGGCGCTGAACGCCTTCACCAATCCGGCGACCAACAGCTACAAGCGCCTGGTGCCGGGTTTTGAAGCGCCGGTGATGCTGGCCTACTCGGCGCGCAACCGCAGCGCCTCGATCCGTCTGCCCTGGGTCGCGAACCCGAAGGCACGACGCATCGAAGTGCGGTTCCCGGATTCCTGCGCCAATCCGTACTTCGCGTTCGCCGCGATGATGATGGCCGGTCTCGACGGCATCCAGAACAAGATCCATCCCGGCGATCCGGCCGACAAGGACCTGTACGACCTCGAGCCTGAAGAGGCGAAAAATATTCCGCAGGTGTGCAGCTCGCTGGAAATGGCGCTCGAGCATCTGGACAAGGACCGCGAGTTTTTGAAAAAAGGCGGCGTGTTCACCGATGACGTCATCGATGCCTACATGGCGCTGAAGATGCAGGAAGTCACGAGATTTCGCATGTCGACCCACCCGGTCGAGCTGGACATGTACTACAGCTCATGAGGTGACGGTGCCGTGAAGTCCGGGACGCCCATACAGCGCCATCGACGCCCGGCCGGCACTGTCGCAGATAAAGGCAGCTCGCCGGCGGGCTGGCCGGCGAGCTGTGATTCGCGTCTTTGTATCCGGGCCCCGGTTCGGTCTATGCTGGAAGCTGATGCGCCAGTCCACCCGCTTACTTCTGCTTTTGTGCCTGCCGGCGCTTTGCTTTGCAGCGACCGTCTACCGCTGGGTCGATGCCGACGGCGTGGTGCATTTCTCCGATCAGCCACAGCCCGGCGCCGTCAAGATCCAGATCCGCGAGCCGCAAAGCTACACGCCGGCGCCGACCCCGGCGGCCGGCAGGGTCACGCCGAATACGAAACCGCAGAACGAGCCCCACGATTACCAGAGTTGCGCGGTATCGGTCCCCGGTGGCGGGGGCGATCAGACCCTGATGAACGCCGATTCGGTGACGATCACTGTGCAGATGCAGCCGGTCCTGCACCAGGGCGATCAGCTGATCGTGCAGCTCGACGGCACGAACCTGACGCCGCTGAACAGCACCCGTTACGAGATCTCGCCCATCGACCGGGGCGGGCACGTGGTGAGTGCGGTCGTTCGCAGCGCAGCGGGCGACGTGCTCTGCCAGTCCCCGGTGGTCAACTTCTTCGTGCACCAGCCGTCGGTGCTCGGGCCCAAGCCGCACTAACGGCCGCAGCCGATCCCTGCCGCTGGCGGCGGGAGTGCCCCCATGCTGACTGATGCGGAAGCGGCCTCGCCGCTGTCGCACTTTGATCCGGCCGAGCTGCTGGACGTGCTCGCCACCGGCGTGGTCATGCTCGATGCGCACCTGTGCGTGGTGTACGCCAACGTCGGCGCGCAGGATCTGCTCGGCGTCGGCCTGAACCAGGCCCGCGGCCGTCCGGTCGGCGATCTGTTTGCGGAAGCCACGGCGCTGACCGCGCTGCTGCGGCGCTCGCTCGAGCGCAGCGAGATCTGCGCCGGGCATGAATTCGTGCTGACGCCGGTCGCGGCGGCGCAGGGCCTGCGCACGGCGGTGATCGTCGACATTACCGTGACGCCGCTCGAGGGCCAGGTCACCGGCACGCACCTGCTGGTTGAGCTGGCTGACGCGCGCCAGCGGCAGCGCATCACGCGCGAGAACGAGCTGCTGTCGCGCGTCGACGGCAGCCGGCTGATGGTCCGCCAGCTGGCCCACGAGATAAAGAACCCGCTCGGCGGCCTGCGCGGCGCGGCCCAGCTGCTCGGCCAGGAGGCCGGTTGCGGCCAGTTGCAGGAATACACCGCCATCATCATCGCCGAGGCGGACCGGCTCCGCGCGCTGGTCGACACGATGCTGGGTCCGTCGAGCCCGCCGCGCAAACAGTTCGTCAATATTCACGAGCTGTGCGAGCACGTCTTGCGGCTGCTGCAGGGCGAGGCGCCGCCCGAGGTCAAATTCGAGCGCGACTACGACCCGAGCCTGCCGGGCGGGCAGTTTGACCGCAACGAAGTGATTCAGGCGCTGCTGAACGTGGCGCGCAACGCGCTGCAGGCAGTTGGCACCAGCGGTCACGTCAAGTTGCGTACCCGGGCGCTGTCGAACATGAGTATCGGGCCGGTGCGGCACCGGCTGGTCGCGAGCGTCCAGGTCGAGGACGACGGGCCCGGCGTGCCGGCTGAATTGCACAACACGCTGTTTTACCCGCTGGTCACCAGCAAGAGTGACGGCACGGGTCTTGGCCTGATCGTGGCGCAGGACATGATCGCGCGCCATCGCGGCATCATCGAATTCGAGAGTCGTCCAGGGCTTACGGTCTTTACGCTGCTATTGCCAATCGAAGGTGCGGAATGAACATGGAAGCATTACGCGTGTGGCTGGTCGATGATGATGCCTCGATCCGCTGGGTGCTGGAGCGGGCGCTGCGCAACGGCGGCATGCTGACGCAGGCTTTCGATGCGGCCGAGCCGGCGCTGGTGGCGCTGCGCTCCGATGCGCCGGACGTGCTGATCACCGATGTGCGCATGCCGGGACAGACCGGCCTCGACCTGCTCAAGCGCGTGCACGCGGTGCATCCGGACCTGCCGGTGATTGTCATGACCGCGTACTCGGATCTTGGCAGCGCGGTTTCGGCCTACGGCTCGGGGGCTTTCGAGTACCTGGCCAAACCCTTCGATGTCGATAACGCCATCGACCTGGTGCGGCGCGCGGCCGCTGCCAGCCTGCGTCCCGGAAGTGCCGGCGCGCAGGCGGTCCCGGTGCCGAAAATCTCGCAATTACTCGGCCGCGCCCCGGCCATGCAGCAGGTGTTCCGCGCCATCGGCCGGCTGTCGCGCTCGAGTCTGAACGTGCTGATCACCGGCGAGTCGGGCACCGGCAAGGAGCTGGCGGCGCGTGCGCTCCATGAACACAGTCCGCGCGCGAGCCGGCCGTTCATCGCGCTGAACACCTCGGCGATCCCATCCGAACTGCTCGAGTCGGAGCTCTTCGGTCACGAGAAGGGCGCCTTTACCGGCGCCGACAGCCTGCGCCGCGGACGCTTCGAGCAGGCCGACAGCGGCGCGCTGTTCCTCGATGAGATCGGTGACATGTCGGTCTCGCTGCAGACGCGGCTGCTGCGCGTGCTGGCGGAGGGCGAATTTTACCGCGTCGGCGGCCAGGCACCGATCCGCGTGGATGTGCGCGTCATCGCGGCGACCCACCAGGATCTTGAGGAGCGCGTGCGCCTCGGGCAGTTCCGCGAGGATCTGTATCACCGGCTGAACGTGATCCGCATCGAGCTGCCGCCATTGCGCGCGCGTCGCGAAGATATCGCCGACTTGATTGGCCATTATCTTGGGCTAGCGGCGCAGGAACTGAGTGTCGAGCCCAAGACACTGACGC
>DASWBL010000095.1:0-5046 GCA_036390615.1 Steroidobacteraceae bacterium
GGCGCTCAGCCGGGCCCAGCGCAACGGCTGGCCTGCATCGAGCAAACCCGCGGTATCGCGCACTGCTCCCGTGTGAGGATTTGCGACAATGGTCAGGTTAAAAGGATGCGGCCGTCCGGCCGCGTGCAGCTGCTGAGCGACGCCTAAAGCCACCAGTATGTCCAGCGTATCGCCTGCCCAGAGTGCACCTTGAGCGGGATCGACATAAAGACCCAGCACCATGGTCCCTGCGCCGGACCGTCCGTCACAGTTCTGCCCAAGCAGGTAGCCACCCGCCTCCTGCCAGACTGTCAGCCCGGCCGCCAGCATCCATTCGCTGAACATCGCCGTGAGCTCGCTGCGCGCTGATTCTTCAGTCGAAGATTCCGCGGAGCGCGGCGCCGCCCGTGCAGCCATTGCCGCAATTTCTCGCCCGGCGGATGGCTCCAGCAGGTCGGCGAGCCGAAAGCCGGCAATCGTGCCAATCTGCCGAAGTGCCGTCCGCTGCTCTTCGCCGCGGTCCTGTTCCAGCCGCCGTTCGATGGCTGCAATGACACTTGCGGGATTGTGGCCGCGCACCGCCAGAATGAATGGAAAGTCGAATCTAGCAGCGTAAGCGTCGTTGAGCTGTTCCAGGTGTTGATATTCTGCCGCCGTGCAGGCGGCGAGCCCGGCGCGGCTTTGCTCACGCGCCGAAGCCGGCGTCAGGCGATGTGGTGCCTGCGCCCGCACACCAAGTCGCGGATGCGCACGGATCAGTGCAATCTGCTCGGCTGGCGCGGCGACAGACACAGCGCCAGCCATAGCATCAAGCAAATCTAGCCGCGACCGGAACGGCCGCTGCTCGACGACACGCTGCGCCACCCAGGGCGAATGCTCGAAAATCGCGCCGAGCGTGGCCACGAATTCGGGCGGATCCATCACATTGAGCTGGTCGATCGAGATCACGCGCGCGGTCGATACGGATGCGAAGCGATCCAGTGCTCGGCGATCTCAATCCGGCGGCAAACCCACACGCGCTCATGACTCAGTGCGTACTCGAGAAACCGCTCCAACGCCGCGATGCGGCCCGGCCGGCCTACTAGTCGGCAATGCAGCCCGACTGAAAGCATTTTTGGCGCATCTAGGCCGCCTGGATCGCCTTCGGCGTAAAGCACATCGAAGGCCGACTTAAGATAATCGAAGAACTGAGTTCCCGAGTTGAATCTTGCTCCGGCTGCAAAGCGCATGTCATTGGTATCGAGCGCGTACGGCACGATCAGATGCGGCACACTTCGTTGCCCGTCCGCGAGCGCCACTTCGGTCCAGTACGGCAGATCATCGGCGTAGGAATCCGAGTCGTAGACCAAGCCACCGTGTTCAACCAGCAAGCGCCGAGTATTCGGACTGTCGCGGCCGGTGTACCAGCCGCGCGGCGCCACGCCGAAGATTTCCTGCAGTGTCGCCATGGCCTCGGCCATGTGGGATCGCTCTGTGTCGGCGTCGATCAGTTGATAACTGATCCATTTCAGGCCGTGGCAGGCAATTTCATGCCCCAGCTCCTTGAATGCCGCCGAGGCCTCCGGATTGCGCCGTATCGCGGCCGCGACCGCAAAGACCGTGAGCGGTAGTCGGTAGCGCTCAAAGACTCTCAATACGCGCCAAAGTCCCGCTCTAGAACCATACTCATACAGGGATTCCACGCTCATGTGGCGCATCGAATATGCCTGCGCGCCTTCGATTTCGGTCAGGAACGTCTCGGAAGCAGGGTCGCCATAGAGCACACAGTTTTCAGCACCCTCTTCGTAGTTCAGGACGAACTGCAGGGCGAGCCGCGCGCCGCCGGGCCAGCGGGCATGCGGCGGGCCACTACCATAGCCGATAAGGTCACGCGGATAATCAGCGGGTTTAGGCGACATGGCTGAGCACCGAGCGCAGATCAACGCTGCGCTCATCCGATAGCACGAGGTCGAGGTGGCTGAGCACGCGTTTCAAGTGCTGCTGCATCAGGCGGATGGCCGTCCGGTCGGAGGTCTCCAGCGCAAAGCAAAGCGCCTCATGGTCGCCAGCCGGACAGGGTAACGCGCCCGGCGCCTGATACGCGGCGATGATCAGCGATGAGCGCGAGACCAGGCCGCGCATTGTGTCAAGCAGCACTGAATTGCCAGCCGCCTCAGCGAGGATCAGGTGAAATTCGCCGGACAGTTTAATGATCGCGCGCCGGTCCATCGCCTGCCAGGCGAGCTTCTCACGCTGCAGGTGCTCGCGCAGGCGTCGTCGGTCAGCCTGGGTCGCGACGCCGAGCAGCTTCGTCATAATGGCCCCTTCAAGCACAGCGCGCGCCTCGAAAACTTCCCGGGCCTGCTGCACCGACGGCTTGGTTACGACAGCGCCGCGGTTTGGCATGAGCGTCACGACATGTTCGTGCGCGAGCCGCTGCAGGACCTGCCGTATCCGCGTCCGGCCGATACCAAATACGTCGCAAAGCTGGTCCTCGACCAGCCGCGTGCCGGGCGGCAAGCTGTGATCAAGGATCGACTGCCTGATCCGCTCATAGGCAGTGTGCAGCGGCACTATCGCCTGTGGTTTGGCCTCCGGCCTGCGCTGCGTCAGTTTGTTCACACTCATGTTTCGGGACTCCCGGCGTCTAAGGCATTCATAAGCTCGAACAATCGCCCCACTCACTACCTTCGCGCCGCGCTCAGTGTGGCGCACCGGCATCAATCCACGACAGCAGCGACTGCCGATCCGGCTCACTCATCTGGGTCAGATTGCCGAGCGGCATCGTATGCGCGACCAGCTGCTTGCGGACCTCAGGCAGGTGTGCGACCAACTGATCTACGGTTTCGAGCACCAGACCATTCGGCGGTGCGGCAAAGCCAAACTGGGTCGGTTTGCGCGCGTGACAAGGCACACACCGCGCCTGCACGATCCACTCGACGCGCTCTGCGCCGACAGGCTCGGCGCCCGCGCCTCGTCCAGCGGCGCTCAATTCGTGCACGGGAGAAAGCGCCACGATGACCGCCACCAGCGCCAGCAGTCCCAGCACTGCAGGGAGCACCGGCGTGTGACCAGCGCGCTCGACCGCCTTATGGCGGGCCACGAACCAGTAACGGATAGACGCGCCGGCAAAGCAGATGGCGACGAGCACGAGCCAGTTGTAGCGCGCACCGAAGGTCATCGCGTAGTGGTTGCTGATCATTACGAACAGCACTGGCATCGTAAAGTACGTGTTGTGCACCGAGCGCTGTTTGCCACGCAAACCGGGTCCGGGATCCGGATCGCGCCCCTGTTTTTTTGCATGCACCAGTTCACGTTGTCCGGGAATTATCACGAACAACACGTTAGCCACCATGATCGTGCCGATCGCAGCGCCAAAAACCATGAACGCCCCTCGACCGCTAAACAGGCGGCACAGCCCCCAGGCTTCTGCTGCCAGCAAGAGACCAAGGATTGCGGCCACGGTGGGTGGCCGGCGGCCGAGCGCGGATCGGCACAGTGCGTCGTATGCGAGCCAGCTGCCAATCATGAAGGCGAGCGCAATGGCAATCGCGGCCGGCGCAGTTAACGCGGCGACTTGCGGATCGATCAGATAGGCATCGGCCCGCAGAAAATACAGCAGACCGAGCAGCACAAACCCGGACAACCAGGTCGAATAGGCTTCCCAGTAAAACCAGTGCAATGTAGCCGGCAGCACGGTCGGCGCCAGGCGAAATTTCTGGGCGCGGTAAAAACCCCCGCCATGCACTGCCCAGAGTTCACCGCCGATCCCTGATTCGGCCGCGTCGCGGTCCTCGGGCGGCTGCAGATGATTGTCGAGCCAGACAAAATAGAACGAGGCTCCAATCCATGCGATGCCGGTGATGATGTGAATCCACCGGACCAGCAGCCCCAGCCAGTCAAGCAGATAATTCAGCATCGGTACGACTTCGCGGCGCGCCCTGCGAAACAGCTCCGCCACGCCTTCAGGACGTTAGAGTTCATTCGGCACCCCGTGCCGGCGTCTGGCAATTCGAGCAATCTCCACTCACACAGGGCAGTTCGGAAACTTTGCTCTGACGTAAATCGGCGCCATCGGCTGCGCCTGCACTGATGTCTCGCAGCAGCTGTGCCGCGACACCTACCGCGATGGCGGCTGGCCACTTGCTCGAAATTGACCGATCGCCGATTGGGCAGACCAGACGGCCGATGAGTTCGCTGGGCAGTCCTTCCCTCGCCAGGCGTGAGCGGAAGCGTGCGCTCTTGCTGTTCGACCCTATCAGACCGAGCCATGTAAAGTGGCCGCGTCGGAGAATCGCGCGGCAAAGTGCGTAATCGAGCGGATGGCTATGAGTAAGGACGAGAAATCGGGCGTCCGCCGGCGCCGTTGCCACAGTCCGCTCTGGATCCGCCGCGTGCACAATCCGTATTGAATCAGTGCTCTCGGCAGGGAGAAACTCCGAGCGCGCATCAATCCAGGTAAGCTGCACCGGTAGATCTGTGAAGATGCGCGCCAGCGCCTGTCCGACATGCCCGGCCCCGTACATCCACACCGGCGGCAATGCCACATCGATACGCTCTAGCAACGTGCCGCGCCCTTCCGGGTTCACCGACAAAATCGCCCGCATTCCGGCCGGAGGCAGCCTCAGTGGCGAGTGAGCACCAGCGCTCGCCACCTTTCCCGACAGTATTCGTCGCTCGACGCCGGCATGGCCCAGCGTGCTCATCAGGAAAGTATCACCACCCCGCGCCGCCATGTCGAGGGCACTTACCATGTCCCGATCGGCCTGCGAATATCGCTCGATCCACACTTCCACGACGCCGCCACAACACTGCGCCAGATCAGTGCCCAGTACCACCCGCCGCACTACGGCCGACGGAGCACCGTTGGCCAGCAGCTCGCGCGCCGCGCTCAGTGCCTGCCACTCGAGGTGCCCGCCGCCGATAGTTCCTGACGAGCTGTTGATCCCGACCAGCATGCACGCTCCCGCCTCGCGCGGCGCCGAGCCTCGCACCGATGCAACGACCACCCGCACAATTGCGGGCTCGCGACCCAGCGCGCGCAGCAATTCTCCTGGCCAGGCGCGCAGCGGTTTAAGCCACTCGGAC
>DASWBL010000096.1:0-3083 GCA_036390615.1 Steroidobacteraceae bacterium
CGTCACGGCCGGAGCCAGCCAGACTGTGACCGTTTCATTCACCACGAGCGACGGCCTGCCGATCTCGGGGTTCGCAGTATCGGGCAGTTTGGGCACGCTGCCCACAGGCTGGAGCGGTCCGGGCACTTTTACGTGCGCGGCGGTCGGCCCGGGCAGCGGCTGTAGCTTCACCCTGACCTATGCGCCCGCCGCGGTCGACAGCGGCACGCTGACCCTCGACTGCGTGTATGTCGACAACGCGGGCTTGCCGAGGACGCCGGGTCCCTGCGCCACGCTGACCTATGCAGCGACGGGACCCAACAATGTCGCGGCATATCTTTCGCCCACCGGCGAGATCGATGCGATGGTCGGCGCGAGTAGGCAGACCGTTCTGGTCAATTTCACGACCGATGATGGCACCGCGGCCACGGGTCTCGCGGTTACCAGCAACCTTGCCGCCTTGCCGTCGGGCTGGAGCAGCGCGAAATCGACCTTTACGTGCGCCATCGTCAGCACCGGCAGCGGCTGCCAGCTGCCATTGGATTTTGCGCCGGCCGCCGCAGCCGCCGGGACGCTGCTACTGAGCTACAGTTACTTGGACAATTCCGGCGCGCCGCGCAGCGCGGCTCTTAATATTCCTTACGCCGCGATTACTCATGACACCGTGGTCGCCGGCGCATCCCCCACCGGTCAAGTCAATGCAGCGGTGATGTCGGGTTCGCAGACTGTGTCCGTCTCCTTCACAACTGATGATGGCAACGCCGCGTCTGCACTGAACGTGACCTCCAATTTGACGGCGTTGCCGCCAGGTTGGAGCAGCCCCGCGAAAATGTTTGCATGTAACAGCGTCGGCAGCGGCAATGGCTGCCAGCTGCAGCTGACCTATGCTCCGACCACACTCGCCAGTGGCGTTTTGACTCTAAGCTACGCCTACCTCGATGCCAGTGGAACGTCCAATGCCGGGCTGATGAATATTCCATACGCCGCGACCACAAACGACAACGTGGTGGGCACGGTATCGCCGACCGGCCAGGTCAACGCGATGCTGGGTTCGCCCGCTCAACCTGTCGCCGTGACATTCACCACCGACGATAGCCGCCTGGCCACCGCGTTGCAGCTCACCACCAGTCTTGCAACTCTTCCGGCCGGATGGAGCAGCGCCGCCAATTCATTCGGCTGCAGCAGCACGAGCAGCGGCAGCGGATGTCAGCTGACGCTGATGTACGCCCCAACGGCGGTGGATAATGGCTCGCTGAAATTGAACTTCATCTATCTGAACAATGCGGGCGAGTCCAAAAGCGGCTCCGTGGCCATTCCCTATCGCACGACCAGCAACGACAATGTCGTTGCCGCATCCAGTCCGCTGTCCCTCGCCGTTGTGACAGGCAGCAGCAACGCAGTGCAGGTCACATTCACAACCGATGACGGCAATCTGGCAAGCGGCCTATCCGCCGATTTGACTGCGCTTGCGGCCGATTGGAGCAGCCTGTCAAGCACTTTTACTTGCGCCAGCGTCAGCACCGGTAGCGGCTGTCAGCTCGCACTCACCTATGCGCCGACGGCCGCTGCCAACACCACGTTGAGCTTCGGCTTCACCTATACCAACGCTGCGGGAACAGTGAAAACAGGCACGGTATCGATTCCATACGTCGCATCGCCGTAGCGGCGAGTCCGCGACTCTCGCTATTTTCTTCGCCGCGCGCTGATCACATTCGGCAGCTGCGCAATGCGCGTGAGCACCTTGGACAGCTGCGGCAGCCCGCTAATCGAGAAGCTGATCTGCATGCGCGCGACGTTGTCGCGCTTATCGGTGATCGTGGTCATGCCGCGAATCGAGATTTTCTCGTCCGCAAGCGCGGCGCTCACGTCGCGCACCAGGCCGCGGCGATCGAAGGCTTGCACCTCGATGTCCACCGGCACTTCCCGATCGCCCTTGCCCCAGGTGACGGCGAGTACACGCGCCGGCGTCTTCAGGCTGAGGCGAGCCAGATTGGCGCAAGACTGACTGTGGATGCTGACGCCGCGGCCCACCGTGATATACCCGGCAATCGGCTCCGGCGGCACAGGTTTGCAGCAGCGTGCATAAGTCGACAGCAGATCGCCGATGCCTTGCACTTCGACGTCCGGCTCGCGCTGGCGCTCTGTTCGATGGCGAGTGTCGGGGTGGGTTTCGCGTGCATGCTGCAGCCGCTGCACGGCGCCTGCTACCTGGGCAGCGCTCACTTCGCCCAGCCCCAAGGCCTCATGCAGCGCTTCGGTGCTCTCCTGCCCGAGTTCGCGCAGCAGCTCCGGGATGGGCGGAGTTTTGACGCCGAGCCGCTGCAATTCGCGATCCAACATCGCGCGGCCCTCGATCTTGTTCTGCGCCTCATTCTGCTTGCGAAACCAGGCGCGCACCTTGTTGCGGTGGCGCGGGCTGGCGAGGTAGCCCGATTGTGGCGAAAGCCAGTCGCGCGAAGGCTGCGGCGTCTTGCCGGTGACGATCTCGACCGTGTCGCTGTTCTTCAGTTGATACTCGAGGCTTACCATCCGGCCGTTGACCTTGGCGCCGCGCGTGCGGTGGCCGAGATCGGTGTGCACTTGATAGGCAAAATCGAGCGGCGTGCCGCCCACCGGAACATCGACGATTTCGCCCTTGGGGGACACGGCGTAGATTCTGTCCTGGAACAGATCGACGCGTATGCGATCGAGAAAATCGCGTGCCTTCTCACTGCCTTCCGCGGGCGACAGCAGCGAGCGCAGCTCATTGATTTTTCGCTCATATGCTTGATCGCTGCGGCCGCCTTCCTTGTAGCGCCAGTGAGCGGCCACTCCGCGTTCCGAGTTCGCGTGCATTTCGTGCGTTCGAATCTGGATCTCCACCGGCTCGCCGCCGGGGCCGATCACCGCGGTATGAATCGAGCGATACAAATTGTCCTTGGGAGTGGCGATGTAATCGTCGAACTCGCCGGGAATGAACTGCCACAGGGAGTGAACGATGCCGAGCGCCGCGTAGCATTCCGCGACCGTATTCACCAGTATCCGCGCGGCGCGGATGTCCATCAGCTGCTCGAAAGCCAGCTGTTTGACCTGCATCTTGCGCCAGATGCTGAAGATGTGCTTCG
>DASWBL010000097.1:0-16348 GCA_036390615.1 Steroidobacteraceae bacterium
TTTGTTTATATATTTAAGTATGCCCACAGAAGACCCTGAACTGGCGACTGTAGTCGGCGCATTAAAGAGTGTCGCCGAGCCCACCCGCCTGCGGCTATTGGCGCTGCTACGCCACGGAGAGCTCACGGTCGGTGAGTTGTGCCAGATCCTGGGACAGAGCCAGCCGCGAGTGTCCCGCCATCTGCGATTGCTGGCTGAGGCCGGGTTCCTCGATCGCTTCCGCGAACAGCAGTGGGTTTACTACCGGGCGCCGGTCAGCGGCGCCAGGCTTGAATGGCTGCGCGAGCTCTTGCGGCACACCGATGTTGCCAGGCCTGCGCTGCTGCGCGATGAGCAGCGGATGAATCAAGTCGTCGCCGAGCGCGCGCTGTCGGCCGAGCAGCAACTGTCGCAGCTTCCTGATGCCATCGGGAGCGGCGACACTCACTCGCAGGTGACGGCGGTGTTGCAGGAGGCCATCGGGCCAGTCGAAGTCGGCGCGCTGCTCGTGATCGGCACCAGGGCTGGGCGGATGCTGCAGATTCTGGCGCCGCGGGCCACGCAGGCGCTTGGCCTTGACCGTTCGACACCGGCCTTGCGACTGGCGCGCGCTCGCCTGCACGGCGCGGGCTTAAGTCACTGCGAATGTCGCTGCGCCGATATTTACGCGCTGCCGTGCGAGGATCATTCATTTGACACCGTCAGCATGGATCGCGTGCTGGCCACTGCCGAGCAGCCCGGCGCCGCCGTGGCCGAAGCGGCGCGGGCGCTGCGCGACAATGGGCAGCTCATCATCATGGAGCACTATGACCACCTCGAATCCATGCTCGGCGGCAGTCCGCTGCGGTTACTGGGTGCCTGGCTTGTCGCCAGCGGATTAACTCTGGTGCGCATTAGATCCTGTGAGCTGGACGACGGCCGCTACGTCGTGGCGCTCGCCCGGCACAAAACGCCCGACGGCGCCGCCGCGGAGCCTGCGTGAGCCCGGCCAGCACAGTCCCGCTGCACGGCAGCGGCACACCGGGACCCTCGAGTGCCGTCAGGCAGGGATTTTTCGGCGTGTTCCGCTACAGCCGGCGGGCGCTGGAACTGGTATGGGAAACCAATCGGGGGCTGTCGGCCGCCCTCGGCGTGCTGACCCTGATAGCGGGTCTGCTGCCGGCTGGCGTCGCGTGGATCGGTGCACGGATTGTCGATGCCGTCCTGCGGGCGATGAGCGGCTCGCACGATCCAACAACCGTACTGCGCTTCGTCGTGGCCGAAGGCCTGCTAATCGCGGCGCTGGCCGCGACGCAACGCGGGCTGTCCCTATGCCAGGCGCTGCTGCGGGCGCAGCTCGGGCAGCGCGTCAATGTGATGATTCTGGAAAAGGCGCTGACGCTGCAGCTGCAGCAGTTCGAGGATTCCGAGTTCTACGACCGCCTGACCCGCGCCCGCCGCGAGGCCTCGAGCCGGCCACTGAGCCTGGTGATGCGCACATTCGGGCTGGCGCAAAATGCTATCTCGCTGATCAGTTTCAGTTTCCTGCTGGTGCGATTCTCGCCGTGGACCGTGGTCGTGCTGCTGCTGGCGGGATTGCCGGCATTTGTCGCCGAGGCGAAGTTTTCCGGCGATGCCTTCCGGCTGTTTCGCTGGCGTTCGCCGGAAACGCGCATGCAGCTCTATCTGGAGACGGTGCTGGCGAACGACAGCCATGCCAAGGAAGTGAAGCTGTTCAGTCTCGGGCGACGACTGCTCGGCCGCTACCAGGATATCTTTAGCAAGCTTTACCGCGAGGATCGGGCATTGTCGATCCGCCGCGACAGCTGGGGCTTTGTGCTCGGCCTGGTCGCGACAATTACGCTCTACGCCGCCTACGCCTGGATTGCGCTGTCTACCGTGCGCGGGCAAATCAGCCTGGGGCACATGACCATGTACCTGATGCTGTTCCGGCAGGGTCAGTCCGCCGTGTCGTCAATTCTTTCTGCCATCGGCGGCATGTATGAGGACAACCTATACCTCTCGACGCTGTATGAGTACCTGGAGACACCGGTGCCGGTGGCCGGCGGCGTGATCGTGCACGGTCCGGCACCGCAAGATGGCATCCGCTTTGAAAAAGTCAGCTTCACTTACCCAGGCACGAGCGACCCGACCGTGCGTGACATCGATCTGCACCTTACGCCCGGCAGCTCGCTTGCACTGGTCGGTGAGAATGGCTCGGGCAAGACTACGCTGATCAAGTTGCTCACCGGCCTATATACCCCGGCCTCTGGCCGGATACTTTTTGAGGGTGCCGACATCCGCGATTGGGACGAGCAGGCGCTGCGGGCTCGCATCGGCGTCATCTTCCAGGATTTCGCCCGCTACCAACTTCGCGTAGGGGAGAACGTCGGTGCCGGTGATGAGCCGCATTTCGATGATGAGGCGCGCTGGCGCGACGCGGCCGAAAAAGGGCGGGCGGCTGAGTTCATCGCCGAGCTGCCGCAGGGCTACCAGACGCAGCTGGGCAAGTGGTTTCGCGATGGGCGCGAATTATCCGGCGGCCAGTGGCAGAAAATCGCGCTGGCGCGCGCCTTCATGCGCATCAAGGCTGATGTACTGGTGCTCGATGAGCCGACGGCCTCCATGGATGCGCGGGCGGAAGCCGAAGTATTCGAGCATTTCAGGCGACTGGCGCACGACCGCATTACCATCCTGATTTCCCATCGGTTTTCCACCGTTCGCATGGCCGATCAGATCGCCGTGCTCGAGCGCGGGCAGATCATCGAGCAGGGGAGCCATGCCGAGCTGATGACACTCGGCGGACATTATGCGCAATTGTTTGCGCTGCAGGCGCGTGGCTACCAGTAGTAAGCGGGGATTCTTAGGTACAATAGGCGCATGGAAAGCACGGCGGATATTTTCGATTCAGCGTTTACCAAGACGGTGGATCTTGGCAACCGGCTGGCGGGCAAGGACAAGCAGGCCGACCTGTGGGACATTGCCGACGGCATGCTCGCCGGTGCAGTGCAATATTGGCTGTACTCACGCCAGCCCTGCGGGGATCAGGCCTGCGAGGACTGCACGCCGATCAGCACTGCGGATGCGCGCCTGGCCGAGCTCAAGCGACTGATCGCGCAGCTCGCGGCCGACAGCGAGTACTTTCACGCGCCGACCGATTCCAACGCCGGCCGGGCCTGAGCGCGCGGCGGCCGCGATTGCGGCCGCTCAGGCCGCCGTTTTCGGCGCCAGGACAGCGCCGCCCGTCAGTTCCTCGAGCGAGGCGCCGAATATCTCCACGCCCTCGTTGAGCAGCTCCTCGGGTATCGTGAGCGGCGCCAGAAAGCGGATGCAATTGCTGTAGACGCCGCAGGCGAGTATCACCAGCCCGCGTCGCGCCGCCGCCTGCACCAATGCCTTGGTAAGGTCCGCATCGGGTCGGTCGGCTTTCCCGTCCTTGACCAGCTCGACGGCGACCATGGCGCCGAGCCCGCGGATCTCACCGATCGCCGGGTATTTCTTTTGCAATTTGCGCAGGCGCTCGGTGAGCAGCGTGCCGAGCCGCTTAGCCCGCTCGCAAAGATTCTCCTCGCGGATAACTTCTAATACGGCCAGCCCCGCAGCGCATGACAGGGGTGGGCCTGCGTACGTGCCGCCAAGTCCGCCCGGTCCTGGGGCGTCCATAATCTCGGCCTTGCCGATGACCGCCGAGATCGGCAAGCCGCCGCCCAGGCTCTTGGCCACGGTCATCAGATCGGGCTCGATGCCCGCGTGCTCGATCGCAAAAAGCTTTCCGGTGCGCGCAAATCCGGTCTGGATTTCATCGATGATCAGCACGATGCCGTGCTTGGTGCATAGCGCCCGCAGCGCCTGCAGGAATTCCGGCGGTGCGACGTAAAAGCCGCCTTCACCGGTGACCGGCTCGATAATCATCGCCGCCACCTGGCTCGGATCGACGTCGTTCTTGAACAGCTGCTCGATGGCTGCCAGTGACTGCTCCGCGCTCACGCCGTGGTAGCTCATCGGAAACGGCACGTGATAAACCTCGGGCAGCATCGGGCCGAACCCGGCCTTGTACGGCTGCACTTTGCCCGTCAGGCTCATGGTGGCGAGCGTGCGACCGTGGAATGCGCCGTTGAAGGCAATAATGGCGGAGCGACGGGTATGAAAGCGCGCAATCTTCAGCGCATTTTCCACTGCCTCGGCGCCGGTCGTGAACAAAATTGTTTTTTTCGCAGTGGGTCCAGGCGCGGCCGCGTTGAGCTGCTCGGCGAGCGCGATGTAGGGCTCATACGGCGTGACCTGAAAGGCAGTGTGCGTCGCCCGCGCGAGCTGCGCGCTGACGGCGGCGACAACTTTGGGATGCAGGTGGCCGGTGTTGAGCACTGCGATGCCCGCCGCGAAGTCGATGTAGCGCTTACCCTCGACGTCCCACAGCTGGGCGTTGGCGGCCCGGTCGGCGTAAATGGCCAGGGAATTGGCTACTCCGCGGGGCACGGCGAGCGTACGGCGGCGGTGCAAGTCGGCATTCGTGGGCATGGAGCATCCTTTGCTGTGAGGCGTTGTGCGCCAAACATTGTAAACCGGCCGCCTGACGGATATGACAGGTAGCCCATAAGCTCAGAGCCAATTTCGTTTGATGACAATAACTTACATCGTTAGAATCGCGGCGCCCCGATCCCCTAAGCGACGCGCAGCAAGGCTTTGACCGCAGCATGATTTCAACTGAAGTAGTCATTATCGGCGCCGGCCCGGCCGGCCTGTTCCAGGTATTCGAGCTTGGCCTCTTAGGCATCAAGGCCCATCTGCTCGATTCGCTCGCGCAGCCCGGCGGCCAGTGCACGGAGCTTTACCCCGACAAGCCGATCTACGACATCCCGGCCCTGCCGGTTTGCGGCGCGCAGGAGCTCGTCGACCGGCTGCTGCAGCAGATCAAGCCCTTTGGCGCGACGATGCATCTGGGCGAAGAGACCGTCGGCCTGGTGCGTCGGGAGGACGGGCGCTTCACGGTCACGACTGCGGCGGGCACCCAGTTCGATGCCGGCGCTGTAGTGATCGCCGGTGGTGTCGGCTCGTTTCAGCCGCGGCGCCTTGTGCTCCCGGGCGTGGAAGCTTTCGAAGGCCGGCACGTGCATTACAAAGTCGCGAGCGCCGCTGCGCTGCATGGCAAGCGCCTCGCCATCTTCGGTGGCGGCGATTCGGCGCTCGACTGGACTATGGATCTGGCTACCAAGGCCACAGGTCTGACGCTGGTGCACCGACGCTCCGAGTTTCGCGCCGCGCCGGCATCCGTCGCCCGCATGCGCGAGCTCGAGGCGGCCGGCTATGTGAGATTTATCGAGGGCGTGGCGCAGGAGCTGCTGACCGAGCAGGGCATGCTGCGCGGCGTGCAAGTCAAATCGCACGACGGCCAGATGCACACGGTGCACGCCGAGCAATTGCTGGTGTTCTTCGGGCTGGCACCGAAACTCGGTCCGATCGGCGAGTGGGGCTTGGAGCTCGATAAGCGCGCGGTCCGCGTCGATGCGGAAAAATTCCAGTCCAACATTCCCGGAGTATTTGCCATCGGCGACATCAACACCTACCCGGGCAAAAAGAAGTTGATCCTGTCGGCTTTTCACGAGGCCGCGCTGGCCGCTTTCGCCGTGCAGCACCATCTGTATCCGGACAAGAAGCAGTTCCTTCAATACACGACCACAAGCCCGATCATGCAAAAGCGCCTGGGCGTGGCTGGCGCTTAACCGCTAGACTGCCCGCCTATGGACTATCGGCTGGCCGCGGTGCTGGAGCTGCTCGAACTGGAGCAGCTCGAGGTCAATCTGTTCCGCGGCAACAGCCGCGATGTCGGCTCGCCGCAGGTATTCGGCGGCCAGGTGCTCGGGCAGGCTCTTAAGGCCGCCTACGGGACGGTTGACCCGAACCGGTTTGCGCATTCGCTGCACGCCTATTTTTTGTCGCGCGGTGACTTCAACGCGCCGATCGTTTATTCCGTCGACCGTGCCCGCGATGGGCGCAGCTTTACCAGCCGGCGCGTCATAGCCATCCAGCACGGCGAGCAGATCTTCAACATGGCAGCATCCTTCCAGGTGCCGCAGCCCGGTGTCGAACATCAGCTGAGCATGCCCATCGTGCCCGGGCCCGAGGGACTGCCGGCGGTGGCGGCGCGATCCGACGACATGCCGAGTCACCTGTCCGAACGGCAGCGGCATTACTTTGCCCACGAATGGCCGTTTGAATTTCGCATGGTCCCGTGGGATGCAGCCGATGCGGTGCCTGGCGGTGCGCCGGAGCGCTACGTGTGGCTGCGCGCGGTCGATAAGCTGCCGGACAGCGACGTGCTGCACCGGTGCCTGTTGGCCTATGTCTCGGATCTGCAGCTGTTGGCGACGGCGACGCTGCCGCACGTGATGGCCGGGAATTCCGCGGCGGTGGTGCTGGCCTCGATCGATCACGCGATGTGGTTTCACCGGCCGCTGCGCGTCGATCAATGGTTCCTGCATGCCATCCAAAGCCCGAGCGCGAGTGGCGCGCGCGGTTTTGCCCGCGCTAGCATCTTCAGCCGCGACGGGGCACTGGTCGCGAGCACGGCGCAGGAAGGACTGATGCGTATCGGCGCGCATCAGCAGAGCCGCGGCTAGGATTGTTCTGTCGCCAGCACTTTTCCGGGATTCATGATGCCGTGCGGATCGAGCGCATTCTTGATGGCGCGCATCGTATCGAGCTTGACGGGCGCAGCGTAGCGCGCAAGCTCTCCGACCTTGAGCCGGCCTATGCCGTGTTCGGCGCTGATGCTGCCGCCAAATCTCTGCACCAGATCGTGGATTGCGCGGCGCACTTCGGGCTCGCGCCGTTTGGCATCCTCGGCGCCGGTATCCTGCAGGAAGCTGACATTGAAATGCAGATTGCCGTCGCCGGCGTGGCCGTAAGCGACCAAAGTGCCTTCCGGCACGTGGCGCTGCAGCCACGCGGTGCCCTCCCGCACAAATGCCGGCACCGCAGCCACCGGCACGCTGATGTCATGCTTCACGCTCGGCCCCGCCCGGCGCTGCGCCTCAGGAATCTCCTCGCGCAGTTTCCAGAACGCCAGCCGCTGGCGTTCGCCGGTGGCGAGCAGCGCCTCCAGGATCAGGCCCGATTCGGTTGCGCCGGTCAGCACCTGGCCGAGCAGCTCATCGAGCGGCTCCTGTTCGGGGCTCGATAATTCGCACAACAGGTACCACAGGTGCGGGCGATCGAACGGGTCAACGACACTGGCAACGTGGCGCACCGTCAGCTCGATCGCGATCCGCGGCAAAAGCTCAAAGGAGTTCAGGCGCTCCCCACAGCTTTCGCGGAGTAATCCGAGTACACGCACCGCCGCATCGACGTCGGCGATCGCCATGAAGGCGGTCGAGGTGCTTCGCATCTGCGGCCACAATTTAAGCGTGGCCGCCGTGAGGACCGCCAACGTGCCTTCCGAGCCAATAAGCAATGAGGCCAGATCGTAACCGGTGTTGTTCTTGCGCAAGGCACTTAAGCCTTCGTACAGCCGGCCGTCCGGCAGTACCGCCTCCACGCCGAGTACCAGCTCACGCATCATCCCGAAGCGCAGCACATTCAGGCCGCCGGCGTTGGTGGCGAGGTTCCCGCCGATCTGGCAGCTGCCTTCGGCGCCTAAATGCAGCGGAAAAAACCGGTCGGCCCGCGCGGCGGCCTGCTGCACGTTGGCGAGTACGCAACCGGCTTCCACCGTCATCGAGAAATTTGCCGGCTCGACGGCGCGGATGCGGTTCAGGCGTCGCAGTGCCACGACCATTTGGGTTCCAGACTCATCGGCAGTCGCGCCGCCGCAGTACCCGGTATTGCCGCCCTGAGGAACGACGCCGACGCGCCGCTCGTGGCACCAGGCGAGCAGGGCGCAAACCTGTGCGACGCTGTCGGGCAGTGCCACTGCCAACGCGCGACCGTGGTACAGGCGCCGGTGATCGATTAGATAGGGCTCTTGGTCTTTCGCCGCGAGCAGCAGTGCTTCGGGCGGCAGCAGCGCGCGAAGCGATTCGCGCAATGTGTCCATGGATGCTCTTGGCGTAGCCATCCCAAAAGTGTGACACGATTTGGCGGTTCTGTACGCTCGTGGTACCTCACCACTACCGTAACCGCGTCGGCTGGCTGCGGCGAGCAACCAGAGTGCTTACTGCGCCTTCAGCGCCGCAATCCGCTCTTCAAGCGGCGGGTGGCTCATGAACAGCCGCTGCAGACCGGAGCCTGCACCACCGGCGATACCGAAAGCCGCCATCTGCTTTGGCAGCGCCTCGCCATGGGCGCTGCGCAGGGCCTCGAGCGCGCTGATCATCGCGTTGCGACCAGCCAAATGCGCACCACCGGCGTCGGCCCGAAACTCGCGACGGCGCGAGAACCACATGACGATGATGCTCGCAAGTACGCCGAAAACCACCTGCGCAACCATCACGCAGAGGAAATAGCCGATACCGCCGCGGTCGTCGCGCGAGATGGCGCGATCAACGATGCCGCCGACGATCCGCGACAGCACAATGACAAAGGTGTTCACGACGCCCTGGAGGAGCGATAGCGTGATCATGTCGCCGTTGGCCACATGAGTGATCTCGTGCCCGAGAACCGCCTGAATCTGGGTCTGGTTCATCGACCGCAACAGGCCTGAGCTGACGGCCACCAAGGCGTGGTCGCGCCGTGGGCCGGTCGCAAAGGCATTGGGCTCGGGCGAGTCAAATATCCCCACTTCCGGCATGCCGATCTGGGCCTGGCCGGCGAGGTTGTGCACCGTATTGACGAGCCACTGCTCATCGGCACTGGCCGGCTGCTCGATGACCCGCACACCCATCGCCCGCTTGGCGGTCCATTTGGACAATGCGAGCGAGATCAGCGATCCGCCGAAGCCGAACAGCGCCGCCATCACCAATAACGGCGCGAGTCCGCTGCCCTGTGCCGCAAGCCAGGCGCTTAGGCCCGTGACCTGCGCGACAATCGACAGGACCAGTAATACGGCCAGATTTGTCAATAAAAACAAAAATATGCGCTTCATGAGGCCTGCCAGTACTTTGGTTGATTCAGTGCAGCGTTCGACCACCCGCTCAGGCGGGGGTTCGCAAGACGTTAAAAATGATAGCGAATCAGCTTATTTCAAGAGGTTTATAAATACGTTGCTGATCAGGTAGTTAATGCAGCTCCGGCGACTTCGGTCCAACCCGGATCAAGCGCCGCGGGTAATGGGTTTAAAGCACCAGGCAAGTAACAGCGCGCAACGCGGGCGCCGATCGGCCGGCGGCCTCAGTAGGCATCCTCTTCATCGTCATCCGGATCGTCATCGTCCTCGTCATCGTCATCTTCGTCCTCGTCTTCCTCCCAGTCGTCCTCGTCGTCCTCTTCCTCATCGTCATCCGCGGCGATATCGGCGCCCGACCAGCCTTCGGGCTGCTCGATTTTTTCCAGGTCAAACTCAGCCCACGTGTCCAGATCGATTTCCTCGATATCCCCATCGAGGTACTCGAGCTCAATCAGCTCGGAATCCTCGTCGACCGACAGCACCCGAAAGCTGTCGTTTTCGTCGAGATTCTCGTACCACTGCCCGACTACAGGTTCGTATTCTCTGGCCACCGGCGCTGATCCTTAAGGTAGCTGGAAAGCAACTCCGTCGCGTGCTGCGCGACGGCAGGGCCAGATATTAGGGCCCGGGCGGCATGCAGGCAATCAGCAGCCGCCGTGCCGCCCCGGTCCACCACCGCGGTCGACCCGATAAAAACCCAGCTTCCGGGCCTTGCGTGACTGCATCTTGCGACAGCGCCGGATCGGCGGCTGCCCGTTGCGGTCATCCGCAGTTACACTTGCTGACCATGTGCAGCGTTAGCCACAGCCGTGCCGCCAGCCATGCCGGGCCGTAAAACCGCCAGCGGCGCGGGCTCGCGCTCGCCCCTGTACAACGCGCGGCGCGTCGTCGTCAAAGTCGGCTCCGCGCTGCTGGTCGATGCCACAACCGGCCGGTTCAATCGCACCTGGCTCGCGACGCTGGTCGAGGATCTGATGCGCCTGCGGCGCCGTGGTCAGCAGGTGATGCTGGTCTCGTCCGGGGCCATTGCGCTCGGGCGGCGGCATCTGGCACTGGACCGTGGGCCCCTGCGTCTCGAGGAGAGCCAAGCGGCCGCCGCGGTTGGCCAGATCCGGCTCGCGCATTCTTACAAAGAGCTGTTCGATGCCCATGAAGTGACGGTAGCGCAAGTGCTGCTGACGCTTGAAGACAGCGAGCAGCGTACCCGCTACTTGAATGCCCGCGCGACGCTCGAATCGCTGCTGCGCCTCGGCGCGTTGCCGGTGATCAACGAAAATGACACGGTCGCAACGGCAGAGATCCGCTACGGCGACAACGACCGCCTCGCGGCTCGTGTCGCGCAGATGGTCAGTGCCGATTGCCTGGTGCTGCTCTCAGACGTCGACGGGTTGTACACCGCGGATCCCAACCGCGAACCGCAAGCCGAGCTCATCGGCCAGGTGCGGCGCATCACGCCGCAGGTCGAAGCAATGGCCGGCCGCTCGTCTTCCGAAGTCGGCTCCGGCGGCATGGCAACCAAGATTGCGGCCGCCAAGATCGCCGTCGGCGCCGGCTGCCATATGTGCATTGCCAACGGTCACGTCCGTCATCCGTTGCGGCGCCTGGACTCGGCCAGGCGCTGCACCTGGTTTCTGCCGCACTCGACGCCGGTCGCGGCGCGCAAGCAGTGGATAGCCGGCACGTTGCGCCCCACCGGCGCCGTCCATATCGACGCGGGAGCATTGCGCGCGCTGCGTGCCGGCAAGAGCCTGCTGCCGGCCGGCGTGGTCGGCACCCTCGGGCGCTTTGAATCCGGCGACACGATTGGCGTGCTCGAGGCTTCCGGTACCGAGGTCGCCCGCGGCATTGCGGGCTACTCCGATGTCGAGACCGCACGGATTATGGGCCGCCAGAGCGCCGACATTGCCGGCGTGCTCGGCTTTCGCGGCCCGGAGGAACTGATTCACCGCGACGATCTGGTGCTCCTGCAAGCCGAGCCCGAGCCGCTCGAGAACCAGCAGCCGATGGCGGCGCCGCCATGACAGGTCCGACCAGCACCGCGACCGAGACCGCCACTGCGGCCGGTGACGTGGCGGCGCTGATGCAGGCGATTGGCAGCGCCGCACGCGATGCCGCGACCGTGCTGGCGCTGGCCACCACTGAAGCCAAGAACCGCGCGCTGCAGTCGGCGGCCAAGGCCATACGCACGCAGCGCGAGCTCATATTGACCGCCAACGCCGCCGACATGCAGCAAGCGCGCGCGGCCAAGCTCAGCAACGCGCTGCTTGACCGGCTGCAGCTCAATGAGGCGCGCGTTGAGGTCATGGCCAGAAGTCTTGAAGAAATCGCCGCGCTTGCCGATCCGGTCGGCGCGGTCATGGCTGAGTGGACGCAACCCAATGGACTTCGGATCCAGCGCGTGCGCGTGCCGCTGGGCGTGATCGGGATTATTTATGAGAGCCGCCCTAACGTAACCGCCGATGCTGGCGCGTTGTGTCTCAAATCGGGGAACGCGGTGATTCTGCGCGGCGGCAGCGAAAGCCATGCCTCGAGTGCGGCCATTCACTGCTGCCTGCTGGCAGGACTTAAGGCCGCCGAACTTCCGGCCGCTTGCATCCAGCTGGTGCCGACAGCCGATCGGGCCGCTGTTGGCCAGATGCTCGCCGGCATGAACGACACTATAGATGTGCTGGTGCCGCGCGGCGGCAAAAGCCTGGTGGCGCGGGTACAGGCCGAAGCCCGCGTGCCGGTCATCGGGCATCTTGAAGGCAACTGCCACGTGTATGTAGACCGGGCCGCCGATCCCGAGATGGCGCGCGCCGTGGTGCTGAATGCCAAACTGCGACGCACGGGAGTCTGCGGTGCGGCAGAGACACTGCTAATCGACCGCGGCTGCCCCGGTGGCGTGGCGCGGCAGCTCATCGAGGCGTTGCTCGCCGCCGGCTGCGAGGTGCGCGCGGATGCGGCCCTGCAGGCGCTCGATGCGCGCGTAAAATCTGCCACCGAGCAGGACTGGTACACCGAGTACCTGGACGCAATCATTGCGGCGCGGATGGTCGACGGCGTGGCCGGTGCAGTCGCGCATATCGCGAAGTACGGTTCGGCGCATACGGAGTCGATCGTCACCGGCAGCGCGGAAGCGGCCGAATATTTCCTGACGCACGTCGACAGCGCGATCGTGTTGCACAATGCCTCTACGCAGTTTGCCGATGGCGCGGAGTTCGGCATGGGTGCCGAGATCGGCATTTCGACTGACCGCTTTCACGCTCGCGGTCCGGTCGGACTTGAGCAGCTGACCAGCTACAAGTACCTGGTGCGCGGCAGCGGCCAGGTCAGGCCCGGCTGACGGCCCGGCCGTTCAGCCGCGGTGCACGTGCGGTGCCGGCGTCTCGCCGACCACGGCGGCACAACGTTCGCAGTTGACCCAGCCGGAATCGCCGCGGTCGTAGTACTCTTTTTTCCAGATCGGCACGCGGTGCTTGATCTCATCGATGATGTAGCGGCAGGCGCGAAATGCTTCGTCGCGATGCTCGGCGCTCACGCCGACCCAAACGGCCAGGTCGCCGAGGTTGAGCGACCCGACGCGGTGCACGCATAGCGCCCGGCGGATGCCGAAGCGCTCCACGGCCTCGGCGATGATGCGCTCGCCCTCGCGCACCGCGAGCGCGGCGTGGGCTTCGTACTCGAGGCTTTGCACCCGTCGGCCGTCATTATGATCGCGGACCCAGCCCTCGAAGGCGGCAAAGCCGCCGCAGGCCGGATCGGCGAGCTCGACGCGCAGGGCCTCGCCGCTGAAGGGCGTGCTGAGGAGGCGAAAGCGGCTCATCCGCCGGCCACCGGCGGCAAAAACGCGATCACATCGCCGCTTTTTAGCGGCTGCGTCCACTCGCCGAATTCATCATTGATGGCTACCCGCAGCTGTTCGGCCCGCAGGCCAAAGCTGTGCCGGATCCGAAGCTCCTCGTAAAGTTCCCGCGGCGTACGCGAGGCGGTATCGAGGCGCTCCTCGCGCCGGCCGGCCTGGTCTCGCAGCAGCGCAAAGTACTGTACCGTCAGCGCCTGCGGCGTTGCGGCCGCAGACCCACCGCCGAGCAGCGCGCCACGCGCTTCCAGGTACTCTTCGCTGGTATTGATGTTGTCGAGCGCCCGCGCGGCGCGCGCGTCGAGCAAGCGGACGTCGGCTTGCGCGAGAAAGCCACGCGGGCACTGCTCGCCGCCCGCAATCCACCGATCGATGGCCGGTCGGCTCGCCGGCTCGTAAATCGCGCATAGCGGTTCGGGCTGGCCGTTGAAGCGGCTGCGAAAGGCCGTTGCGAGTTTTTCGGGGGCGCGGGCGGCGATCAGCTGCTGCAGCGTTGCACTGTCGAGGAACGGCAGGTCGCAGGCAAGCACCAGCCAGGCAGCCTCGGGGTGGGCACGCAATGCCGCGTGTATGCCGCCGATGGGCCCGAGGCCGGGCAGCACGTCGGCGATGCATGCGAAGGCGGCCCGGCTCGGGTCATGCACCTGGTCGATGCGCACCGAGACGAAACTACGCTCGACCAGCGGTGCGAGCAGCTCCATCGCCCGGCTCAACTGCGAGCGGCCAGCGTAATCGAGCACCGCCTTGTCGCGCTGCATGCGCGTGCTGCGGCCGCCGGCCAGCACCAGTCCGTAAAGCGGGGCGCTCACGATGCGCTCCGCCGCCGGCCGACGTTGCGGCGGCCGCCGGATTTCCTCAGCAGGCGCACGCCGGTAATGCTAATCGCATGCGACAGCGCCTTGCACATGTCATAGATGGTAAGGGCCGCGGCGGTCGCGCCCATCAAGGCTTCCATTTCGACGCCGGTCTTGTGGTGGGTTTCGACGCGGCAGCGCACCCGAAGCGTCCGCGCACCGCTCGCCGCGATGTCCACGTTGCAGTGCTCGAGCGGCAGCGGATGGCAGAATGGGATGATCGAGGCAGTGTTCTTGGCGGCCATCACGCCGGCGATGATCGCAGCATCAAATACCGGCCCCTTGCGGGTGCGATGCCCGCTGCGACGAAGCGCCAGTGCCACCGCAGCAGGCAGCTGCACCAGCGCCTCGGCCTCGGCGCTTCGATGGCTGACCGCCTTGGCCCCTACAGCCACCATCGTGGGCTTGTTAGCCGCATCGAGGTGGCTGAGGCCGTGGCGTTTTGATGAACGTGCTTTGGCCACGCTGGTTCAGCCGCCGACGTAATTCATTTCGACCCGCGGTGCTGTGCGCGATCGCAGGACCAGCCGCTGCTCACTGTAGCGATCAGCCCGCCGGTGCCAGAACTCGCGGATCATCCGCGTCAGTTCCTCGTCGCTCTTGCCGGCGCGCAGCGGGCCGCGCAAATCGAGCCCGGTGCTGGCAAACAGGCAGGTAAACAGCATGCCATCGGAGGACAGGCGCGCCCGGGTGCAGTCGCCGCAGAACGGCTGGGTCACCGAGGAAATAAAGCCGACTTCGCCCTGGCCATCGGCGAAGGCGTAGCGCTTGGCGACTTCGCCACGATATTCCGGAGCGAGCGGCACCAGCGGCCATTGCGCCGACAGCAATTCGAGCAGTTCACGGGAGGGCACCACTTGCTCGGGATGCCAATCGTTGCGGTTGCCGACGTCCATGTACTCGATCAGCCGAACAATTATTTTGGTGCCGCGAAAGCGCTCGATTAACGCCGGCACGGTGTGATCGTTGACGCCGCGCTGGATGACTGCGTTAATCTTGATCGGCGCAAGGCCTGCGAGTTCTGCCGCGTGGATGCCGGCCAGAACTTCATCCGGGCTCCCGAGGCCGCCAGCCAAATGAGCGAAGACCGCCGGATCAAGGCTGTCCAGACTCACCGTCACGCGCTGCAGGCCAGCGGCGCGCAGCGCTGCGGCGTGCTGCGCGAGCAGCACCCCATTGGTGGTGAGCGCCATGTCGTCGATACCCTCGAGCGTCGTCAGATCGCCAATCAACTCCTCCAGGCCACTTCGAAGCAGCGGTTCGCCGCCGGTGATCCGAATCTTGCGGGCGCCGAGCTGCACGATGAGCCGGGTCAGGCGCAGGATCTCGGCGAAGTTCAGGCGTTCGCTCGAATTCAGGAAACGATAGTGTTCACCGTACCGCTCGCGCGGCATGCAGTACGGGCAGCGGAAATTACACCGGTCCGTCACCGAGATGCGAAGGTCCTGCAGCGGCCGGCCGAGTGTGTCTCGGGTACCGGTGACCGGAAGTGCTGCGACGTTGTCGGTGCTGACACTCATCGGCGGGAGGCTACCAGCGATACAGCCGGGTGACGAACCCTTTGCTGAAACTGGCCGGGCCCGGCGGCAGCTCGACAAAGCCATCGGTGTGCGCCAGCGCGCTGAAATCACCGGACCCATTGGTCGGGCAGGGCGTGGCCCACGGGCGGCCCCAGTCATCGTGACTGACCTTTACCGGCATAAACCCGGTCAGCTGCGGCGCCCACTCGAGCGGTGCGGACAGCGCGATGCGTTCGGACTGCTCGGTGCGTACACCCATCGCTGCCAGCAGCGCCGGAATCACGTAGCGCGACAGGCACACGAGCGTCGAAACTGGATTACCCGGCAGAGCAAAGACGGAGCGGCCCGCAGTAGTCGTGCCAAACCACATGGGTCTGCCAGGGCGCTGGGCCACGCCGTGCAGCAGCTCGTGCACGCCGAGTTCGGCCAGCACCTGCGGGACAAAATCGTAACGGCCCATCGAGACACCGCCCGACAGGATCAGCACCTCGTGCGTGCGCAGGTGCACGTCGAGCCGTTCGCGCAAGGTTGCACGGTTATCCGGAACATGATCATCGGCGACGCGGACGAAGCCGCGACCGCGCAGTGCCGCGGCAAGCGCATAGGCGTTGGAGCGGCGCACCTGATGCGGGGCAATGGGCTCGCCGGGTTCAACGAGCTCATCGCCGGTCGATACGACCATGATGGCCGGCTGTCCGCTGACCCGAAGCCTCGCCATGCCGGCAGAAGCCGCCACGGCAATCTCCGGAGCGTGCATGACGGTGCCGGTGGCCAGCACCAGTGCGCCCTGCTGCTGATCGCTCGCGCGCCGGTGCACGTGGTTCCAGGCCGCGGTCGGCAACTGCGGTTCCAATGTCGCACTGCCGTCCTTGACCGAGATGCGCTCGACTGGCACGACCGTATCGCAACCGGTCGGCAAGACGGCGCCGGTCATCACTTCGATGCAATGCTCGGGGGAGGCGAGTTTCAGCGGTGGTGCGCCGGCCGCCTGTGCACCCTGGACCTTAAAACTGCGCCGCCCGGCACCCACGGCTGATGCCAGCAGGGCAATGCCATCCATAGCTACCCGGTCAAACGGTGGCTGGTCACGCTCGGCATAGATGTTTTCGCGCAGCACGGCACCGACGCACTGACC
>DASWBL010000098.1:0-9746 GCA_036390615.1 Steroidobacteraceae bacterium
CGGCCACGTGCACTACCCGTACGCCGAGCGACTGCGATAGCTCGGCCCAGCCCGCGCGCGTGCCCGGTACGGCCGCGCCGGCGCCGGTGTCGGCGGCGATATTGAGCAGCGCCTGCTTATAAAGATGTGTGACGAGCCCCGGATTGGCCCCATGGGTCAGCACCGCCGTCGGCTGGCGGCCGCTGCCGCTTCGCAGCGCCAGCGCCTCCTCGCGGATCGCATAGTTGGTGCGGCGCGCGAGCGGCAGGCCGGGGTCGGTATACCCGCCAAGCCAGGGCTCGATGCAGGTATCGAGATACATGGCGCCCTTTTCCCAGCAATAGCGGATCAGCGCGATGCTGGATACGTCGACGGCCAGATTGAGCAGAAAATCCCCGCGCCCCAGCAGCGGGTCGAGCGTACGGCGCAGGGTCTCGCGCGTCACCGGCTGCTTGATGAATTTGGCGCCGTAACGCTCGGCTTCTTCGCGGCCCAGATCATCGGCGGTGACGATGGTGATACGGCCGGCACCCAAGCCGATATGTCGCAGGATCAGCGGCAGTACACCCTGGCCAATGCTGCCGAAGCCCACGAACACGATTCGGCCGGGAAAATCGATGTACACCGGATCATTTGCCATGATGGTTCCGCTACTGCTCCGGGATGCCGGGCTTCAAAACGCCGCCAAGGGTAGCAATCGCGCCCACTTCGCGCCAGCGACCGGCCCGCAGTTACGGCGCGCTGTTACGCCAGTGCGGCGGCCAGGTGCGCTCGTGACCCGGCAGTGCGCTGACGCGCTGCAGCCAGCGACCGAGGTGCGGATAATTGATTTCAACCGGCAGAAAGCGACCCGCGAGTTCCTGCGCCTCGGGCCGGGCGAGCGCGCGCAGCAGCAAGCGGATATCCGGATAAATGACCATGTCGGCGGCAGAGAAGCTCTCGCCCACCACCCAGTTGGACTGCGCCAGGCGCCGCTCGATCGTGCGTGCCTCGCTCGCCATGCGGTGCATGGCTTCAGTGATCTGCTCGCCGAGCTGCGGATCATGGCGATAGAGCATCGCGGCGACGACCTGCATCAGGCTCGGCTCGGCATAGGCCTGGTATTCGCAGATGACCCGCATGATGACACCGGCTTCCTCCGGCGTGCCGCCGAAAATCGGCGGGTTGGGGTACTTCAGGTCGAGGTAATACAGGATGGCGACGGATTCGAATACCACGTAGTCCCCGTCGCGCAGCACCGGCACGCGGCCCCGCGGGTTCAGGGCCAGCATCGCCGGGGCTTGGTGTTCCTGCTGGTCGAGCTTGAGCAAGTGGCTGTTGTATGCCAGCCGCTTATGCTCCAGCGCTAGCTGCACCCGCCAGCTGTAAGCGCTGCCGCTGCCCCAGTACAGATCGATTGCCATGCCGTCCCATCCGCGGATCAGAAGTCGATTGTAGCGACCCGCACGGCGATGGGAAGCGCGGGCGATGCAAAGGTTGAATATTTTTCATTTCATTTTGCTATGGTGCGCGCGTCCGTTAACAGGCACTTCAGCAAGGCAGGACAGTGATGGATGCGCAGCAGGTAGCTCGGATCGGCAGCAACGGTGCCGGCTGGAGCGTCGAGGACTCGGCTGAACATTACAACGTGACATCCTGGGGATCCGGTTATTTCGCCATCAACCCCGATGGTCACTTGGTGGTGCGCCCGGACACGACTGCCGCACACGCCATCGACCTGTATGAGGTCGTGCAAGGGCTGCACGAGCGCGACCTGACCGCGCCGGTCGTCATCCGCTTCTCCGACATCCTCGCCCACCGCCTGCGCCACCTGCATGATGCCTTCGCCCGGGCGATCACCGAGAACGAGTACCGCAACGGCTACACCGCGGTCTACCCGATCAAGGTCAATCAGCAGCGACTGGTGGTCGAGGAAGTGTTCCGCTATGGCCGCGAATTCGGCTTCGGGCTCGAAGTCGGCTCCAAACCCGAGCTGCTGGCGGTCATGGCGATGGCCGAAGCCTCGCCTTCCCGGCTGATCATCTGCAATGGCTTCAAGGACTCAAGCTACATCGAGGCGGTGATCCTGGCCGCCAAGCTCGGCCGCAACATCATCCCGGTGGTGGAGAACTTCGCCGAGCTCGAGCTGATCCTGCGGCATGCTGATACCTATGGCGTGCGGCCGCGGCTTGGCGTGCGCGTGAAGCTGGCGAGCGAAGGTTCCGGTCGCTGGAGCGAATCGGCCGGGGAAAAATCCAAATTCGGCCTGTTCATTACCGAGATCCTCGAACTGCACAAGCAGCTGCAGGCCCGCGGCATGCAGGATTGCCTCAAGCTCGTGCACTGCCACCCGGGCAGCCAGTTGCAGGACATCCGTCGCGTCAAGGAAGCGATCAATGAACTGACCCACGTCTACGCTGAGCTCAAGCTGCTCGGCGCCGGAGTCGAGTACCTCGATGTCGGCGGCGGCCTGGGCGTCGATTACGACGGCACAGGCACCAACTTCGCCTCATCGATGAATTACACGCTCAACGAGTACGCGAGCGACGTCGTCTACCGCGTCGCCAGCATCTGCAACGCGCGCGGCGTTGAGCACCCGATGATCGTCAGCGAGTCCGGGCGCGCGATCGCTGCGCATCACAGCGTGCTGATCTTCAATATCCTAGGCAACTCGGCGCTCGATCGCTTCGAGATCTCGGCGCCGGAAGCCGAGCGCGCCGCGAACGACGGCGAACTGCCGCAACCGGTACGCGATCTGCTCGGCGCCTGGCGCTCGATCGATGAGCGCCGCCTGGTCGAGTGCTTCCATGATGCGCAGACCGCGCGTGATCAGACGCTGCAGATGTTCAACCTGGGTCTGCTGTCGCTTGAGTACCGCGGGCTGGCGGAGCGGCTGTACTGGGCGACCTGCGCCAGGATCCGGGATGTCTGCCGGCGCCTCGATCGCGTGCCGGAGGAATTCGAGGATCTGGAGACGGTGCTGTCGGATACCTATTTCTGCAATTTCTCGGTGTTCCAGTCGCTCCCGGACAGCTGGGCCATTAATCAGTTATTTCCGATCATGCCGATTCACCGGCTCGGTGAGCGCCCGACGCGCAATGCCGTGCTCGCCGATATAACGTGTGATTCGGACGGCAAGATCGACCGCTTCGTCAGCGTGCGCGAAACCAAGCGTACCCTGGCGCTGCATGAACTGGTCGCGGGCCAGGACTACTTCCTGGCCGCGTTTCTGGTTGGCGCTTACCAGGAAACCCTAGGCGATCTGCACAACCTGTTTGGCGACACTCATGTGGTGCATATCAAGCTGCACGATGAGGGCGGCTGGTGGATTGAGGAAATCGTCAAAGGCGACACCGCCAAAGGGGTGCTGGCCTACATGGAATACGACGTCGCGGAACTCGCGCCAGCGCTGGTGCGCGACTGCGAGCGTGCGGTCCGCGAGGGACGCATGTCAGTGGCTGAAAGCCAGACGCTGCGGCGTTTTTATGAGCAGGAACTGGAAGGTTACGCGTATTTAGAGCCGTAACACGCCCGCCGGAACCGGCCGCGAGGCGCTGCGGCTCTCTGCTGCGGCATCCCGCTCGCTTTAATGGACTGGGATGTGGCTATTTTTCTGACGCAGGCAGCTATTGCTGGCGGAAACCGGTTCTCACTGCCCGCGAGACTTCCTCGATCAATTCATTTTCATCCTGGATGCCGCCCAGAATCGTGCGGCATTCCACGTCGAAGACGCGCAAGCGAAAGATCAAGTAATCCGTGCGGTTGATCAAATTGCCAATCAACACCTGGTACTCGGTCAATTCGGCCAGTGACAGGCCGGCAAGGTCGGCTGCCGACTGAAGGTCCTCTAATCCGGTGGTTTCGGCAGCGGGATCGAAGCGCTTCTTAAAGGCGTTCATCGCCGCCAAATCATCGAGCCAGTGGTCGCTGACGGCCATCATCAAGCTGCGTTGCAGGGCAATGCGGTTGAAAATGCGGATGCGCTGATTGGACAACAGCGCGGTCGTGCCGTTGTCCTTGGCCGCCTCGTACGGTGCCAGGCTTGGAAAACGCAAGGCGGGCCCGGAACGCGGGTCGTTAGCCGGCGGTGCGGCCGGTGTCGACAGCGCGTGGCGACGGCCATTGATGGCGGTCAGCAGTTCAACCAGATAGGCACGGAAGTCTTTCAGTTTGGCGGTGTCGTCGGCAATGAGCTTGATGTCATTTTCGAGCACCTCGCGCATCTGCTGTTCCAGATAATTCCGCTGGTGCCGATGGTGAAAGTACTCAACCGTCTGTTCCAGCCCGACCGCGATGATCAGACCCACCACGATCGTGGCTATGTGAACGAAGAAGCCCCTCCATGTCTGGATGGCTTCGTGTGGCGCGTGCGGTTCAAGCATCGGCGAAGGCTCCACTTTGCGAACGGAAGCCGGCAGAGCCGGTGACGGCAAGCTGATTTCAGTGGAACTGCCCCCAGCGAGGTCGTCCTCCCAGATGCCGCCCGTCACATACGCCCCCAAGCTGGTAGAGCATCGATCTTATAGCAATATCTAGGAATCGCCCCTACGCCAGGGCCGACGGCAGCGTTCGAATCAGGCTTCTGGCCTTGCTACCACATGCCCTTGAGGCGCTGGGAGATGTCGAGCGACTCGGTCGAGCCGGCTTCGTTGAGCGCTTCGACGCCCTTGGTGCTGAAGTAGCTGGTCGACTCGAAGCACTTGAGGACTTTTTCGGTCATGAAGCGGCTGCGCGCCCCATAGACATGCAGGTCGCCATTCTTCGCCTGCTGCGTCAGCGGGAACTTGAGCGGCGCGCACAGGTGCAGCTCGTTTCTGGCGCGCGTCATCGCGACATACAGCAGCCGGCGCTCCTCCTCCAGGCTCTCGGGCCGGCCGGTGGAGAATTCGGACGGGAAGCTGCCGTCGACAACATTGAGCAGGTAGACCGTATCCCACTCCATGCCCTTGGCTGAATGCACGGTCGAAAGCACCAGGTAGTCCTCATCGTTGTGGGCCGTGCCGGAGAGGTCGCCGGCGGCCTGCGGCGGATCGAGCGACAGTTCGGACAAGAACCGCTCCCGGGTCGGGAAACTGCCCGACAGATGCTCGAGCTGATCCAGATCGCCGATACGCGTGTGCACCTGCTCGTACAACCGCTCCAGGTGTGGCTGATACCAGTCACGCACCAGCCGCACCTGGCCCGGCCACGGCCGGCTCGGGTCAACCAGCGCACTCATCAGTTTGGCGAGCCGCGGCAGGTCGAGCCGCGCACCCGGCGGTGGCGGGATTTCGGCCAGCACCGCCACCTTGCCGCCGCTTTTCTCGATGGTCTCGATGATCTTGTGGGCGTTGACCGGACCCATGCCGGGCAACAGCTGCAGCACGCGGAACGCGGCCAGCGTGTTGCGCGGATTGTCGGCCCAGCGCAGCACCGAAAGCATGTCCTTGATATGCGCAGCCTCAAGAAACTTGAGCCCACCGTACTTGACGAACGGAATATTGCGCCGGCCGAGCTCCACTTCCAGCACGTCGCTGGCACTGGCATTGCGAAACAGCACCGATTGGCTCCTGAGCGTCACGCCGGTTTCGCGCCGCTTGAGGATCTGGCCGCTCACGTACTCCGCCTGCGTGGTCAGTTCATCGATGCTGACGTACACCGGCTTGGCGCCCCCGTGGCCACGTACTGCCAACAGGTGCTTGCGAAACTGCCGCGGCGCCTCGCTCAAAAGCGCGTTGGACACATCCAGCACCGGCTGCGTAGAGCGGTAGTTCTGCGCCAGCGTCACGATTTCGGCCTTCGGCTGGTACTGGTCCGGGAAGTTCAGCATGTTCTCGACGGCGGCTGCGCGGAACGAATAAATGGACTGCGCATCATCGCCAACCACGGTAATGCCGGACCCATCAGGTTTGAGCGCCTTGATGATGTCGGCCTGTAACCGGTTGGTGTCCTGGTATTCATCGACCAGCACATGATCAAAATGCGCCCCGACATGCTGCGCGAGGCGCGGCTCACCCATCATGGCGTGCCAGTAAATCAGCAGATCGTCATAGTCGAGCAGGCTGTGCTTTTGCTTGCGCTCGACGTACGCGCGGCACAGCTTGGTCAGATCTTCTTCCCAGGCTAGGCACCACGGAAATTGCTGCTCCAGCGTTTCGCGCAGCGTCTTTTGCGTATTGATGCGCCAGCTGTAGATCGCGAGGCACGCATCCTTGCGCGGGAAGCGCTGATACTTCTCCGTCAGGCCCATTTCCTGGCGCAGGGTGTCGAAAATATCGGCCGAATCGCCCCGATCGAGCACTGAGAAGTTCGGGTCAAGCTTCAGCTGGCGGGCGTAATGGCGCAGCAACCGGTTGCCGATGGCGTGGAAAGTACCGGCCCAGGCAAGCCGCTGCAGCATCAGCTGCGCCTTGCCGCCCAGGGTGTCATGCAGCGCCTGACGCAGGATGTCATGCGAGCGCCGGCGCATTTCCAATGCCGCCCGGCGGGTAAAGGTCAGCAGCAGAATCCGCGCCGGGTCGACGCCATTCATGACCAGGTGAGCCACCCGGTGGGCGATGGTCGTGGTCTTGCCCGTGCCGGCGCCGGCCAGGATCAGCAGCGGACCGGCGCGCACCCCTTTCTTGTCGGGGAGCGGTTCGCCATAGGTTGCTGCCTTGCGCTGGGCGGGATTGAGGGCGCTGAACGGATCGACATCTGCCATAACACCAATATAAAGCCCCCCTCGCGCTTCCCGCCACAGGGACGTGGCCGGGTTGCTAACGAGTACGCATTTGGTAGCCCGATTAAGGACTTAACGTCGCATCGGCGATACCCTGCCGGGGCCCCGAACTGGCTGCCGGCAAGGCACCGGGCGGTGGGCCGGGATCGCGCACCCGGCACGCGCGTTTCGGTCGGTAAAATGCGCCGCGCACCGGGTAGTCCCGGAGGCTGCCGGCGCCGGGTATGACCGGGACGCGGCTTTATAAGAGGTCAGCACCTGCCATGAGTATCGAGAGCATCGAAAAGATCTATCAGGGCCGGGTGATCCGGCTGAATCTTGAGACGGTGCGCCTGCCCAACGGGCATGTGGAGGAACTGGAAATCATTCACCACCCGGGCGGCGCTGCGGTCGCAGCGGTGGATGGCGCGGGCCGCGTATGCCTGATCCGCCAGTACCGCCATGCCGCCGGAGGCTGGATCTGGGAGCTGCCGGCCGGCAAGCTCGAGCCGTCCGAGCCACCGCTGGAAACTGCCCGACGCGAGCTGCTCGAGGAGGCCGGAGCTACTGCCGGGCGCTGGCACGCGCTCGGGCCTTATGTCAGCTCCCCGGGCGTTTTTACTGAAACTGTGCACCTGTTCCTAGCTCAGGAAATAGGCATCGGCAAGGTGTCGCATGAGGCCAGTGAATTGATTGAGATACACTGGATTGACCTGCCAGAGGCCTGCCAACAGGCGCTGGATGGGCGGATCTGTGATGGTAAAACGGCACTTGGGCTGTTGCGTGCCCGGGCCATGTTGGGACGCCAGTAGGATGTTGCCGGCCAGTTCGTGAGGGTTTTGGAGGCGCGCCGAGAAGCGCCAAAGCAGGACTTGGAAGATCGATGAGACCATTTGATTTCGGCATACCGGATAGTGAGGAGCCGCTCGATGAGGACACCACCGAGCGGCTGCTGGCGCTTGCCGAAGATGCGTCGCCAGAGTCAGAGGGCGCCGGCTTTAATCCTTATGACACCTATCCCTGTGTGAACAAGACGGATTCAACCCAGCGCAACGCCGACCTGCGCAAGCTGTCGGAGTGGATCCGCCTCAAGCGCCAGGTCGAACAACTGAAGAAAAAGGGCGGGCCTGAGAAATAGCGCGCCGCGCCGCTTCAGGCCGAGTGCTCAATATGATGGATCTTGCGCGCGCTGGTCAGCCGGTAAAACCGCCTTAATTCCGCCACCGCACGGGATCGCGCCTGCGGCGCTGATGGACGTAGCGTACGCGCCAGGCGACGGCAAAAACGCGCTGCATATTGATTGGCTTGCCGGTACATGCCGGCGCGCTCTCCGGCCAGCGTCGCATCTACATGCGCGCGCTCAAACAGCGCCGCGTACAGTTCGGCCGGGAAGCGGTTGGGATCCTGAGCGCGCAACAGCCACAGGCCGCTGACGTACTTGTCGATCTCGGCCTGCAGCTCAAGCTCCAGCAGTGTGACCGACCGGTCGTGCGCGGCATTCCACGCCAGATAGGTGAAATGACTGACGCCCTCCAGCGCCGTGCAGTAGTCAGCCAGATTGCCGGCGTGCAGTTCATCGAGGGGATTGGCTGCCGCGAGACGCTCGAGCACGCCGACCTCGAGGAACAGTCCCAAGTGCAGCGTATCGCCCCGCTCGGCCACCAGCAGTTGTTCGTCGCTTCCGCCCGCTGCGACCGCTGCCGGGAGTGCCGCGCGGTCGGTAAACAGAAACTGCGCTACATCCTGCGCCTGTGGCACATCGTAAATACCCGCCAACAGATCCTGCAGCTGCTGCACGACCATGGCGGCGGCTCAGTGCGCGTGCAGCGCCGTGGGCGTCGGCTCAACGCCGAGCTGGGCCAGCAACGCCCGGGCCCGCGGGCTGCCGGACTTCAGCCAGATCTCGTACAGTCGCAGCACGTCCTTAGGCCCGTAAACGCGGGCGACTTCGCTGATCTCCGCGAGTGCATCGACCAGCGGCAGGAACTTGCCGGCGAGCTCCGCAAAAACCTGGCCCAGCACGCGCCGGCGGCCGCGCTCCAGCGAGCGCGCCAGTGTGCCGTAGGCGCTGCCGCCCATGGCAATGTGATAATCGACATCGACCAGCGAGCGCGCGAAGCCTTGAGCGAAGAATCCAGCCATGAACAGCGATACGTCGCCCAGTCGTTGCAGCGCCCGCTCGCGCTGGGCCCGATCCGGGGCTTCCATCGCGCGCGCGAACATCTGCGCCAACGGCGTGAGCTTCAACCCCTCGGGCGTGGCTTCATACAAATGCTCGGCACGCGCAAACAGCGTCAGCATGTTGACCACGTAGTGTGCAGTCTGATCCTCGACCGCCACATGTTGGTGCGCGAGTGCGCTGCCCAACGCGTCGCGGAAGTACTCGGCAAGGTTCGCCACTTCAAGCACCGCGCCACGTCCCGATGGCTGATTCATGAGCTTTTCCACCTCGTCGGCCGCGCCAAAGCCCTGCTACAGTGGACCACGATCCGCGATCGGCGGTTCTCGACCGGTTCACGCTTTCACTGTGATACTGCAAGCAAGAATCCGGCCAGGCGCGTTGCCGGGCCGGCTGGCAGTCGCCGCCGGCGATTGCTAATTACGAGGGCAAATTCGTGGGGTCCATGACGCTGATCATCGGCAGCAGGCATTTATCGAGCTGGTCGCTGCGTCCGTGGATCCTGATGCGCCATCTGGAAGTAGTTTTTGACGAGCGCGTGATCGAACTCGATTTACCCGACTCCGAAGCCAACATTCTTAGCTACAGCCCGAGCGGACGGCTGCCGGCCTTGCAGCACGGCGACGTGAGGGTCTGGGATTCGCTCGCGATCTGCGAGTACTTCTGCGAACTCACGGGCCGCGGCCTGCCGACAAGTCGCGCGGCACGGGCGCTCGCCCGTTCCGTTACAGCCGAAATGCACGCGGGATTTCGCACGCTGCGCAAAACCTGGCCGATGGACACGCGCGCCACGGGACTGCACACGCCGATGAGCCCCAAGCTCGCCGCCGATATTGCGCGCATTGAGCAGCTGTGGGAGCAGTGCCGCGCCGCGTTCGGCGCCGAAGGTCCGTGGCTGTTTGGCCAGTACTCGATCGCCGATGCGTTCTT
>DASWBL010000099.1:0-10631 GCA_036390615.1 Steroidobacteraceae bacterium
CCGTGGGCGGCGCGGTAGTCGCCTTGCTTGACTGGGCGGGCTCGCGCCTGCGGCTATAATTGGATGCGAGATAATTCCGGCGCCGAATCCTAAGAATTACCGGAGCAATACCGCGCGATGACTGTAGCAATGGTTTTCCCGGGACAGGGATCCCAGGCCGTCGGTATGCTCGCCGCGCTGGCTGAGAATTTTGCACCCGTGCGCGAGACCTTTGCCGAGGCTTCAACGGTGCTGGGCTATGACCTCTGGCAACGGGTCGCGCACGGACCGGAAGAGGCACTCAACGCGACCGCCTGTACACAGCCGGCGATGCTGGCTGCCGGCGTCGCCACCTGGCGCGCTTGGCGCGCTGCCGGCGGCGCGGAGCCAGCGCTGGTAGCCGGGCACAGTCTCGGCGAGTTTTCCGCGCTGGTGTGCGCGGGCACGCTGCCATTCGGGGCTGCGATCGGGCTGGTGCGCGTGCGCGGGGAATTGATGCAGGCGGCGGTGCCGGCCGGATCCGGAGCCATGGCGGCAATTCTGGGGCTCGAAGCCGAAGTGCTGCTTGAAGTGTGCGCGCAATCAACGCAGGGGGAAGTCGTCGAGGCCGTGAATTTCAATGGTCCGGGACAGATCGTGATCGCTGGGCATGCGTCCGCGGTGGCGCGCGCGGTAGCCGCTGCCAAGGAGCGCGGCGCCAAGCGGGCGCTGTTGCTGCCAGTCAGCGTGCCGTCGCATTCGAGCCTGATGCGCCCGGCGGCGGAACGCTTCAGGCCGTACCTCGAGGCCGTGGCATTTCAATCGCCGCGCTACACCTATATAAGCGCAGTGGACGCGCGCGAGTACCGCGACCCGAATCAAATCCGCGAACTGCTCGGCAGGCAGCTGGCAAGTCCGGTGCGCTGGACCGAAACTGTGCTAGAAATTATCCGTCGCGGCGCCAAGCAACTACTCGAATGCGGTCCGGGCAAAGTGCTCACCGGCCTCAATCGTCGTATCGGACCGCGCGGGGAAATTAGCTGCGCGGCTTTGGAAGATCCCGAATCGATCCGCGCCGCGCTCGGCGCGGCCGCAGGAGGCGGTGATGCTAAGTAACGATGTGGCGCTGGTCACCGGCGCATCGCGGGGCATTGGCCAGGCGATCGCCGGGGCGTTGGGCGCCGCCGGTGCTCAGGTCATCGGCACCGCCACCAGCGAGGCGGGGGCCGCCGGCATCAGCAGCTGGTTGCAGCAGCAGGGCATCCGCGGCCGAGGACTTCTCTACAGTGCTACCGAGCCCGGTGCGGCCGAGGCGCTCGTTGCAAAGCTCGACGGTCAGGAAGGGCTACCGACCATTCTGGTCAACAACGCAGGCGTTGCCCGGGACGGGCTGGTGCTGCGCATGAAGAACGAGGAGTGGGAAGAGACCCTGGACATCAATCTGTCGGCAGTATTTCGGCTGACCAAGGTGTGCCTCAAGCGCATGCTCAAGGAGCGGCGCGGGCGGATCATTAATATCAGCTCGGTTATCGGGTCGATCGGCAATGCCGGCCAGGTGCCTTATGCCGCTTCCAAAGCGGGCCTGATCGGCATGACGCGCTCGCTGGCGCGCGAACTTGCCGGGCGCAATATCACCGTCAACGCCGTCGCCCCGGGCTTCATCGCCACCGACATGACCGCGGCCCTCGATGAGCCGCAGCGCCAGGCTTATCTGTCCAGGATCCCGCTCGAGCGATTTGGCAGCGCTGCGGACGTGGCTCAGGCGGTGCTGTTTCTGGCTGGGCCCGGGGCGGCCTACGTCACCGGGCAGACCCTGCATGTCAACGGCGGCCTATACATGGGCTAGCGCCCCAAAGGCCCCCTTACCCTAAAATCGCCCGCGAAATCAAGTACTCGCGAAACGCCACGGTGGCGGTGCTTGGGGCGTTCCCCTACAATGTCTGCCCCGCGCCACCAGTGAGGGGCCTTAGGATGGGTCCCTTGGGGCAGCGTACGTTCGGTTCAGAGCAGTCATCCGCAGAGAGGGCAGATCAAGATGAGCACCGTTGAACAACAGGTGAAGGCCATTGTTGCCGAACAGCTGGGCGTCAAAGCCGAACAAGTCACCAGCGCCGCCTCGTTTGTCGATGATCTCGGGGCCGATTCGCTCGACACGGTCGAGCTCGTCATGGCTCTGGAGGAAGAGTTTGAAATCGAGATTCCAGACGAAGATGCTGAAAAAATCACGACTGTTCAGCAGGCCATTGACTATATCAACGAGCGGCGCACCAAGACCTGAATCGCTAACCTGCCCAGCCGCCGATCTGGCCGCCACCGCGGGCCGATCAGGTTTACTCCGTGAGTAATCGCCGAGTTGTCGTCACCGGGATGGGGATCGTCTGCCCGCTGGGCAGCACGGTCGCCGACGCCTGGGCCGCGGCGCTCAAGGGCGAGTCGGGCATCGTCCCGATAACACTTTTTGACGTGAGCGCGTTTCCGACCCGCTTCGCTGGCGCCGTGCGCGGTTTTGATGTCACCCAGTATCTGCCGGCTAAGGATGCGCGGCGGATGGATGAGTTCATGCATTACGGCGTGGCCGCCGGCGTGCAGGCCGTGGCCGACTCGGGCGCGGACTTCGAGCGCCTTGATCGGGAGCGCTGTGGCGTGGTCACCGGCTCGGGCATCGGCGGCCTCGGCACGATTGAATCCGAACACAACGCATTCTTGAGCGCAAACAGCCCGCGCAAGATCTCGCCGTTTTTCATACCAGGCACCATCATTAATATGGTGTCGGGCCACTTGTCGATTCGCTTCGGCCTGCGCGGCCCGAACCTAGGCGTAGTCACGGCCTGCACGACCTCGACGCACGCGCTCGGCATAGCGGGGCGCACCATCCAGTACGGCGATGCCGACCTTATTATTGCCGGTGGCTCCGAGTTCGCGACTACGCCAATGGGGCTGGGTGGATTTGGTCAGGCCAAGGCGCTGTCGAGCCGCAACGATTCTCCGGCCACTGCCAGCCGGCCCTGGGACCTCGAGCGCGATGGCTTCGTGTTGGGCGATGGCGGCGGCGCGATGGTGCTCGAGGAGCTCGAGCACGCGAAGGCCCGCGGCGCGCGTATCTACGCCGAACTTTCCGGCTTTGGCATGAGTGGCGATGCGCACCACATCACGGCGCCGCTCGAGGACGGCTCGGGCGCGCGCCTCGCGATGGTCAATGCACTGCGCGATGCGCGCCTCAATGCGACCGACGTGCATTACCTGAACGCGCACGCAACCTCGACGCCGCTCGGCGACAAGGCCGAAACGGTCGCGATGAAGAGCGCCTTTGGCGAACACGCCTACAAGCTCGCGATCAGCTCGACCAAATCCATGACCGGACACCTGCTGGGCGCGGCCGGCGTGGTCGAGGCGATCTTCTCGGTGCTGGCCATTCGCGATCAGGTGGTGCCGCCGACCATCAATTACACCACCCCGGATCCGGAGTGCGACCTGGATTTTGTGCCCAACACCGCCCGCAAGATGCGGGTCGAGGTGGCCATGTCCAACTCCTTTGGCTTTGGCGGCACCAATGGCACGGTGCTGTTCCGCCGTTTCAAGGACTGAAGCGGCCGCCGGAGCGCCACCGGCGGCAACCGGCCCGCTGGTCCGCCAGGTCGCGGCCAGTGGCGGGCATCTGCGGGCGCTGATCGGCGCCGCGCCGGAGCGTTTCCCCGTGTTGTTCGACAGCGTCGCGGCCGGTGTACTCGGTCGCTACTCCATTCTTGCTGCCTACCCGGAAGAATCGCTGGTGCTGTACGGGGACGGCCGGCTTGAACGCAATGGCAAGCGGCTCCCGGCGAGCGGATTTATGGATGCTTTCGAAGCGAGCTTCGTACCGCTGCAAAGCGCTGCGGCCGAGTCGCCGCTGCCGTTCACCGGCGGCTGGGTGCTGTACCTTGGCTACGAACTCGCCGGCGAGCTTGAGCCCGGTTTGCAGTTGCCGCGGGCGAGCGCCGATGAGCCGGTCGCGATAGCGCTGCGGGTCCCGGCAGCGTTGGTACACGAGCACGCGACCGACCGGGTTTATGCGGTCGCCGAAGCTGGGCGGGCCGAGCTGCTGCAGGCGCTGAGCGGGGCGGCGGCGCTCGTCACGTCCGAGGCCGTGGATGGTGCTGCCGCGTCGCTCAAGTTGCAGGTTGAGGAGGAGCCGCCTGAGCGCTTCCGCGACCAGGTGCTCGCAGCGCAGGCCTATATTCGTGCCGGCGATGTCTACCAGGCCAACCTGTCGCGGCGCTGGTCGGTGCGCGCGGCCGAGCCGCTCAGCCATGCCAGCCTTTACACCCGCCTACGGCAGGCGAACCCTGCGCCGTTTGCGGCCTGGGCAGAACTGCCCGGTCATTCAATCTTAAGTTCATCACCCGAGCGACTGGTGCGGGTCCGGGACGGGCGGATCGAGACGCGGCCGATTGCGGGCACGCGGCCACGCAGTGGCGCGCCGGGCCGTGACCGGCACGAGACCGCGGCGATGACCGCAAGTCCGAAGGAGCGGGCAGAGCACGTCATGTTGATTGACCTCGAGCGCAACGACCTGGGGCGTGTCTGCCGGGCGGGCACCGTGCGGGTCAGTGAGTTCATGATCACGGAGAGCTACCAGCACGTGCACCACATCGTCTCCGGCGTCGAGGGACAATTGCGGCCTGGCACTTCGCCCGCCGCGGTGCTGCGCGCGCTTTTTCCCGGCGGCACAATCACCGGTTGTCCGAAGTACCGCTGCATGCAGATCATCGGGGAACTCGAGGGTGTGGCGCGCGGGGCCTATACCGGCTCGCTCGGTTATATCAACCGCGACGGTTCAATGGACTTCAATATCCTGATCCGCACGCTGACGCTGCACGGCGATCAGGTCGAGTTTCGCGCTGGCGCCGGCATCGTGGCCGATTCGCGCTGGCAGCGCGAGCTGGCGGAGACCCGCGCCAAGGCGCAGGGGTTACTGCGGGCGTTCGGCCTGTGAGCAGCGGCGCCGAAGCGGCTGAGGCGGTACTGATCAACGGTGCGCCCGGCGGCCATGTCAATTGGTCCGACCGGGGTTTGCAGTACGGCGACGGTCTGTTTGAGACCATCGGCTGCGTGGCCGGCAAGCCGCGCTGGCTGGCGCGGCACTTCGCTCGACTGCGTCAGGGTTGCGACAAGCTTCAGCTGGCGCCACCGGATGAGGCGCTACTGCGCGAGGAAGTTGCGGCATTGTGCCAGGGCCAGTCGCGCTGCCTTATCAAGCTGATCTACACGCGTGGCGTGGCGGCCCAGCGCGGCTACCGCCCGCAAGCTCCGGCAGCGCAGCGGCCGACGCGCATCGCGGCGCGTTATCCCTGGAGCGAGGATGGGGGCGGCGCGTTGCGGCTGGGGTGGTCGACCGTCACACTGGCGGATAACCCGCGGCTCGCCGGCATCAAGCATTTGAATCGCCTCGAGCAGGTGCTGGCCCAGGCGGATATGGCCGATACTGATTTTGACGAAATGCTGATGTGCTCGGCCACGGGACCTGTAATCTGCGGCACGATGTCCAATGTTTTCGTGCCTGACGGGGCGGTGCTGCGCACGCCGGACCTGTCCGGCTGCGGCGTTGCCGGAGTCATGCGCAGCCTTGTGCTGCAGTATGCGCCGGCGGCCGGATTTACTGTCAGCATCGAGCCGCTTACGCCAGAACGGCTGGCGGTGGCTGCAAGTTTGTGGTTAAGCAACGTGCGTCTTGGCTTGCGTCCGGTCAGCTCACTCGACGGCCGCAAGCTTGAAGCAGATCCGCGCCTCGCGCGGCTGCAGGAGTTGGTGGATGCCACGCCGGCGTAAATGGTGGTGGGTGATTTACGTGTCGCTCGCGGCGCTGCTGCTCGGCGCGGCCGCGTACGGAGCGCTGCGCGCTGCCGTGCTGCAGCCGGCTGCGGGAGCGAGTGCGCGGATTTTCGTGCCGCCCGGCGCGAGCCTGCACAGCGTGCTGCGCCAGTTGAGCGATGCCAATCTGGTGCGCCACCCGCGGCTTCTGGCCCTGTACCTGCGCGTGCACAGCGAGACGCTGCTGGTGCAGATGGGCAATTACCAGATCAATACCGGGCTCAACGGCCTGCAGGTGCTGGCGCAGCTGCGCGCCGGCCCATTGCTCGAGCAGCTGACGATTGTCGAAGGCTGGGACCTTTCGCAGATGCGGGCGGCACTCGATGCCGACACGCAGCTCGCGCACGAGTTCAAGACTCTGACCGATGCCAAGCTGATGGCAGCGCTCGGGCACGGCGGCGAGGCGGCCGAGGGGCGCTTTTTCCCGGACACCTACCGATTTGCGGCCGGCACGCCGGACCGCAAGATCTACCAGCTAGCCTATGAGCGCATGGCGCAGGAACTCGCCACGCTGTGGCCTGCGCGCGAACCGGGCCTGCCCATCAGCACGCCGCAGCAGGCGCTGATTCTCGCCTCGATCGTCGAGAAGGAAACCGGCAACGAGGACGAGCGCGGCAAGGTCGCGGCGGTGTTTACCAACCGGCTGCGCACCGGCATGCGGCTGCAATCGGATCCGACCGTCATCTACGGTTTGGGCGCACGTTACGACGGGCAGATTCATACACGCGACCTGCAGAGCGACACGCCCTACAACACGTACACGCGGGAGGGCCTGCCGCCGACGCCCATTGCGCTGCCCGGCGCCGCGGCGCTGCGGGCGGTGTTGCATCCGGAGCCGATCAACGCGCTTTACTTCGTGGCCACAGGCCTGGGCGATGGACGTCATCAGTTTTCCGCCACGCTCGAGGCGCACAATGCAGCGGTGCGCCGCTACCTGCAGCGCACCGGTAACGAGGCGGCCGCGGCACGGCTCGGGCATGGATCATGAGTGCGCGGTTCATTACGCTTGAAGGCATCGAAGGGGCCGGCAAATCGACCGTGGCCGACGGCCTGTGCGCGCATCTTCTGGCGCGCGGCATCCCCGCCCTGCGGACGCGCGAGCCTGGCGGGACGCCGCTCGCCGAGCGCCTGCGCGCGCTGGTGCTCGAGCGCGGCGATGAACCGCTGGGTGCAAACGCCGAGACCCTGCTGATGTTCGCGGCGCGCGCCGTACATTTGGATAACCTGATCCGGCCCGCGCTCAAGCGCGGCACATGGGTCATTTGTGATCGCTTTACCGATGCGACCTATGCCTACCAGGGCGGCGGCCGCGGTGTGCCGGTGGCGCTGATCGACCAGCTGGCCGTGGCCGTACACGGGACGGTACAGCCCGACCGCACCTTGCTGCTCGACGTGCCGGTGCGTACCGGACTTTCCCGGGCGCGCGCCCGGTTGTTCGAGCCCGATCGCTTCGAGGCCGAGACCGAGGCATTCTTCGAGCGGGTACGCGATGCCTACCTGAGGCGCGCTACCTTTGAGCCGCAGCGGGTCCGCGTTCTGGATGCCGGGCGACCTGCCGCCGCAGTGCTCGAACAGGCGCTCGCGGCGCTGGCCGATCTGCTGGCGGGTGCGCCATGACGGAATTATTCTGGCTCGCTTCCCAGGTGGAGCAGTTGCGGCGTGCGCGCGCCGCGGGGCGATTGCCGCACGCGCTGCTGGTCCACGACCGGCCTGGCGGCGGCGGCGCATGGCTGGCGATGAAGGCAGCGCAGGCAAACCTATGCCGGGAGCCGGACGCGCCCTGCGGTCGCTGCAAGATCTGCCAGGCGGTGGCCGCCGGGCAGCACCCGGATTTTTACACGGTCGGCCCGATCGAGGACTCGCGGCAGATCCGTATCGACCAGATTCGTGAGTTGACCGAGCAGCTGACCCTGACCGGCTACAGCTCGCCGGCGGCGACCGCCATCATTGCGCCGGCGGAAGTGATGCATCCAAGCGCGGCGAACGCACTGCTCAAATTACTTGAAGAGCCGCGGCCCGGAGTCACGCTGGTCTTGGTCACGACAAGCCCGTCGCGGTTGCCGGCCACGGTGCGCAGCCGCTGCCAGCGACTTGGCGTGACGCTGCCGGCGCGCGCGCCGCTGCTCGCGTGGCTGCGGGCCGAGCGCGGCGAGGGGCCGTGGGAGGCAGTGTTCGACGTGCTTGGCAACGCGCCGCTGATCGCGCTCGAGGCCGATGCGGAGCTGGTACTGCGCATGCGCGATGAAACCGCCGCAGCGCTCGATCAGGCGCGCCGTGGCGAGCTGGACATTCCCGGCACGGCCGATCGTTGGGCGCGGGACGGACTACCGTTGCGGCTGGCCTGCTTTGAGAACTGGGTCACACAGCGTGTGGCGGAGCAGATTCGGCCGGCGGCAGATGTTGCGGATCTGCGTACCAGTACGCACTTGCCAGCGCCGGCTGCGCGCATGAATATAGGCCAGTTGATTAGACTCATTGATGGGTTGCATGAGCTCGGCCGGCTGGCCTTTGGCTCGCTGAACAAAGGGCTCGATCTGGAGCAGTTGCTGTGGCGAGTGCCACGGAATGGCACGGCCTGACGGGCGGCCGGCACAAGGGTGGAGCGAAGATCAATGGCAAAAGACAGTACTGCTCGAACCGGGGCCAATAAGCCCGGATTGCTGACCCTGACCATCAAGGACAAGAGTGCGCTGTATCTGGCCTATATGCCGTTTGTGAATAATGGCGGGTTGTTTATCCCGACCAACAGCAATTACCGGGTCGGCGACGAAGTGTTCATGCTGCTTAACCTGATGGGTGAAGACGAGAAGCTTCCGGTCGCCGGGCGCGTCGTCTGGGTCACGCCGAAGGGCGCCCAGGGCAAGCGCACCGCCGGCATCGGCGTGCAGTTCAGCGAGCAGGATCGCGGCCAGACGCGTGCCAAGATCGAAAACTATCTGGCCGGTGCGCTGTCGGGCGATAAGGCCACTCACACGATGTGACCGCCCGGCGATTCGACCGGAAAATGGCGTCGGACGCAGTCTGAACCCTAGCTTGGGGAAAGTTCATGCTGTGCAACCCAGAGCTCTCTGCGCTGGGCCAAGCGGGCCGGCGATCAGACCACAGGCGTCAGCAGGTCAGGACAAAGACCTGGATTGATACCGACATCATTCCCGTGATAGCGATGAAGTTGTCGCCAGCGGTTCCCTCGCCAGCCTGCGTGCAATATAAATTGGTGGTCGCGCCCTGCGTGGCGGCTTGGATGTCTGCGGCGCCGTTCGCAATATAGCCCCAGAAAGCAATCTCATTGTCCGCGTTCCACGCCAGCGTCAGATTCCCGGCGTCCGCTCTCAGGTTGCTAATCTGAAAAATAAGCTGGCCATTGAAGCTTTGGCTGACCGCGGTCACCGTGCCCGTCGTGCCGTTGACATTGCCTGCCGCAATGCTTGCGGCAGGAATACTAAAGTCACCATCCAGCTGCAGGATGATCGTTTCGGCCGCGACGCCATTTTGAGCGGGATAATTCAGGACGTACGCGATGGTCGTTGCCGTGCCGGTGATGGTGACCGTCCCACTGTTCATGCCGTTATCGCTCGGCAGGACGATATCGTCGAGCGCAAACGAGCCCCCGTAAAAGGTTGCGGTCGCGGTGTTGTCGACAGGCGTTGGCATGGGACCGTACATGCTGGATCCGCAGCCACTGCCAATGCCCAGGGCCATCCCCAGAATTAGGGTAAAAAAGATGGCGTTGCCTTTTAGGTTGGTCTGGTAGCGCATCAGAACCCTCCCGCCAGAATGGCACACCTGCGAGTCCTAATTCGTCGACCGTGCAGAATTTAGGTCGCGGCGTTATCGAAACCTTCGCGGCAATTATACCCCCGAGGGCGGGGACGCCCGGAAAATAGACTTACAAATGGACGCCTAAGCAACCTGCGATCTGCGGGCCGCCGTACCCGAGCGGGTGATTTCTGCAAACGGCGCGCCAGCGGCGTCGTCACTCGGCGACACGGGTGCAGCTATACTGCGCGCCGAGTCGGATTCAGGCTGTCCGTTGCGCGATTGCTGGAGCACAACAATGAACCTTTGGCAGGATTTTCTGATTAATGATGGCCGGGTAATCCACAAGTGGGTGCATTATTTTCCGGTTTATGAGCGGCACCTGGCCTGGTTTCGCAACAAATCAGTTACGTTTCTCGAAATCGGGGTGTCCAAGGGCGGGTCGCTCGCGATGTGGCAGCGCTACTTCGGCCCGTTGGCGCGCATCGTCGGCATTGATATCGACCCGCAATGCAAGCAGCACGAGGCGCCGGGCATTTTTGTGCGGATCGGTGACCAGAGCGATCCACAGTTCCTGCAAAGCATCCTCGATGAATTTGGCATCCCGGACGCGGTGCTCGACGACGGGAGCCATCAGATGGACCACATCGCGAAGTCCTTCGCTTTCCTTTATCCACGCCTGCCGAAGAATGGCGTATATCTGGTCGAGGACCTGCATACGGCCTACTGGCCGGAATTCGGCGGCGGCGTCGATGCGCCCGCATCGTTCATCAATCTGGCCAAGGGCTTCATCGATAAACTGAATGCCGACCACAGCCGCGGGGCCGTGGCCGCGGATTTCATCACCCGCCAGACTTTCGGGATCAGCTTTTACGACAGCATGGTCGCTTTTGAGAAAGGCGATGTCTGGCGCAAGGAAGCGCCGCAGACCGGTCACAATCCGCTGCTCGCCGAGGCGCGGGCCAAACTGGGCGCTTTGCTGCCGAAGTAGCCGGTGCGGGGGCGGCGCGCGCTGCCGCTAGCCGGCCGGGGGTCGCAACGACGGCTCGGCGCTGCTCATTCCGCCCGTC
>DASWBL010000100.1:0-22275 GCA_036390615.1 Steroidobacteraceae bacterium
TGTCCGCGCTCGCCGTGGCCGCTGGTCCAGGCGCACGCAGCGGCGCAGCCGGCCGCGCGTAAGCCGCGCCACGTGCGTGGCACTCCGCGGAATGTCCTCGAGCCTATGTGTGGCGAGCACCCACGGCAACGAACGGTGGCGCAGCAGATGAATCAGGCGCAGTACGCGCTGGCGGTTTAGCTCATCCAGGCCGTTGAGCACCTCATCCAGCAGCAGCAGGGCCGGACGCCAGGCGAGTGCCCTCGCCAGCAAAACGAGCCGGCGCTCGCCATAGGACAACCTGAGAAAACGCCGCCGCGCCAGCGGCAAGATCCCAAGCTTAGCGAGCAGTCCGTGAATCTTGCTTCGATCCGCGGCGGTCAGCCGATCCAGCGGAATATCGGTTCGGTAAAGTCCAGTGCCGACGATGGCTTCAGCGCGATGGTTCCACTGATAGTGTTCGTAGCGATCCTGGCGTTCCGCCCCAAGATAGGCGATCTGCTCCTTGACACCGAAGGGTTCATCGAATCGCTCGCCGCGCCAGCGGTAGGTGCGCCGGCCTGGTCCGCCCGGCGTTGGCCAGACGTCACCGGCCAGCATTTTCATCAGCTGGGTCTTGCCCGCGCCGTTGGCACCGATCAGTACCCAGCGCTGCCCGGGCCGGATGCGCCAACTCAAATCGTGCAGCACGCTGCGCCCGGTGAGGCGCAACCGAATCCTGGATAAGGCAACTTCAAGATAGGGCAGCTTACGGGCCGAGCGTACGATCATGCGAAGTAGCGGCTACCGGCAGCAACGGCAGCCCGCAAGATAGCAGACTGTTTTCGGCCCCCCGCCCGGCCGTGCGGAAAAAAAACGCTGCCGTCATTCAGCGCCTATCACGGGGGGTTGGATAGGAGCCACTGGCGGCAGCGTTGCCATTCGACCGTCCGCCGGACGGATCGGGGCCGCAGACAAAAAGGGGTCCGCTGATACTCAGCGTTGCAACCGCTGTGCCAGTTGGAGCAGGTCACTTACAAACGCGAAAACTCTTGTTATTTCATGAAGTTAAACGCGTACTGGCCAGCATGTATCAATCGCTTCAAAGAGCCAATAAAAGTGCAGCGTCGCTGCTTCGCGCACCCAAAATGTGCGACCCCACGATTGACGCCATCAGACTACTGATGATGCCGACTCTGTACGGGTTCCCTACCTGGGCGCAGTTGCACGTGGCATCCGGCTACCGGAACATCCGTGAAAGATGATTCCAGCCACCCGCCATGCCCGAGCGTTGTTGCTAGCGCTGTTGCTGGTCGTCGCGGTAGGGCTCATCGGTGCCATCACGATGAAGCCTCGCGGCTGGCTGCTGCTACGACAACTGTTTGAAGCCCGCGACCAATACACCGGGGCGGTAGCGACCCGTATCACGCGTTTGGCAACCGACCCGGATACGGCCAGCTTGTCGTTCTCGCCTGACGGCTCACTGCTGGCCGCAAGTTCGCCGCTTGCTCCCGAGGTGTGGGTATGGGACTTGTCCAAGGCGTCGCCGGCAGCGCACACGCTGCGACTGGCAAGCGGCACCGGACTTGCAACGATGCGAAACGTGCTGGCGTTCAGTCCTGACGGCCACTGGCTTGCCGTGGGCCACGGCCGCGCAAGCCAGGCCGATGGTTACGGCGTCCTCAAGATCTGGGATGCCCGCACCGGCCAGCCGGTAGAGGATTTGAGCGAACCAGCGGAGGGGCCGATCCGCATGGGGCTAGCCTTTTCCCCCGACGGACAGTTATTGATCTACACGAGCGACCGCGGCGAGCACACGCCGGGCGATCACCTGATGGTCTTGCACACGGGTTCCTGGCAGTTTGAGTGGGGTCTGCGCACCGATCCTTTTTATCCGCACGCCATTGCGGTCAGTGGCGACGGGAAATGGGCAGCGATCGGCGGGGAGCGCAGCGAGCCGCACATGGTGCAGCGACCGCAGATTGTCATTGTCCATCTTCCATCGCACGAGGTGGTGCGCACGATAGATGCCTTTCCCGCACAAAGCGAGATTGAACGGCTGGCGTGGAACCAGGATGGCACGCTGCTTGCGGCCGCGGCGCGACCTACGCTCGAAGGAGCCGAGCTAAGCGGTGCCGCGATCTCCACTTTTGAGGTTGCAACGGGACTGCGGGTCAGCAAGCAGTTCACCGATGCGCCACATGTCAATGCGCTGCTTTACAGTGGCGATGGCCGTTACCTGATCGAGGCCGGGCCCGACCGCGCGGTGCAGATCTGGGATGCCGCACATCTGCGGTTGCTGCAGCGGATCGCGCTCGATGCCCGGGCCGCGGCAATTTCGGCCGACAGCCGCCTGCTGGCGATCGCGGCAGGTGATGCGCTGACGATCTGGCAACTGCGCTGATACAAATTGTCTGCACGGGAGAGCGTTAATGGCATTGCGTAGCACAGGACAGGCCATAACGGATTCGTTGATTGCGCACGGCGTGGACACGGTGTTCGGCATTCCCGGCGCTCATATGTACGATTTCAACGATGCACTGGCCGAGCGGCAGGCACAGCTGCGTTTCATTACGACGCGCCACGAACAGGGCGCGGGCTACATGGCCTTCGGCTACGCCAAGTCCACGGGGCGCGTCGGCGTCTACACGGTGGTGCCCGGTCCCGGCGTGCTCAACTCCGGGGCGGCGCTGTGCACGGCGTTTGGCGCGACCACCCCCGTGCTTTGCATAACGGGCAACATCATGGCGCGGCTCATCGGCCAGGGACGCGGTCAGCTGCACGAGCTGCCCGATCAACTCGCGCTGCTGCGCGGCCTGACCAAGTGGTCGGAGCGAATCAACCATCCCACGGAAGCTCCGGCTGTGATGGCCGAGGCCTTCCGGCAACTGGCCACAGGGCGCATCCGTCCGGTGGCGGTCGAGGCGCCGTGGGATGTCTTCGGCATGAAGGCAGAGGTGCAGGCCATCGGTCCGCTGCCAGCGGTGCCGCCCCCCGACCCCGATCCGACCGCCGTGACCGCGGCGGCCAAACTGATTGCGCAGGCCAAGCGACCACTGATCAGCGTCGGCGCCGGCGCGCTGGCAGCCGGCGAGTCGGTGCTTGAGCTCGCAAAGTTGCTGCAGGCGCCGGTGACCGCGCATCGCAGCGGCAAAGGCATCGTCAGCGAGGATAAGCCGTACGGCATGTCGATGGTTGCCGCGTTCGAGTACTGGCGGACCGCCGACCTTTTGATCGGTATAGGCAGCCGGCTCGAGCTGCAATATCTGCGCTGGCGCTGGCAACCCAAGGATCTGAAGGTCGTACGCATCGACATAGACCCGACAGAATTCGTCAGGCTCAAACCGGATGTCGGCATCGTGACGGATGCCGAACTTGGCACCCGCGCACTGATCAATGCGCTCGCGCCGTTGCTTCCAAAGCCCGAGTCGCGCACGACGCAGTTCCGTGAAATCAAGGCGCGCGCCCGGCAGGCGATCGAGGTTGTACAGCCGCAAATGGCCTACATCGACGTCATCCGCGAAGTGCTGCCGCGCGATGGCTTTTACGTTGAGGAGATTTCACAGGTCGGCTTTACTTCCCGCTTCGGCTTCCCGGCCTATCGTCCCCGCGAATACGTCACTTGCGGCTACCAGGACAATCTCGGCTTTGGCTTCAATACCGCGCTCGGGGTCAAGGTCGCGCACCCGGACAAGGCCGTGGTCGCGATCAGCGGCGACGGTGGCTTGCTTTACGGGATCCAGGAACTGGCCACCGCGGTGAAGTACCGCATTAACGTGGTGACCATCGTGTTCAATAACCACAGCTACGGCAACGTGCGGCGCGATCAGATCGAGCAGTATGGCGGCCGGCTGCTCGGCGTCGAACTGCATAATCCCGATTTTATCAAACTGACCGAGAGCTTTGGTGCGCTGGGCTTGCGGGCGAGCACGCCGGCCGAACTGCGAGCAGCCCTTGCGCGTGCGCTGGCGGCCGACTTGCCGGTGGTGATCGAAGTGCCGGTCAGCCAGGGCGAGGAGAGCTCACCCTGGCCGTTTATCTATCCGACCGGCCGGAAATAAATCAGGCTGCCTGTATGCCGCCTAAGTCGCGGGCGACGGCGGCGTGCACGATCCGCCCGCGGGACACGTTGACACCGTTGGCAAGACCCGCATCCTCCGCGACTGCCCGCTCCCAACCCTTGTCGGCAATCGCGCGAACATAAGGCAGCGTGGCGTTGTTGAGCGCGAATGCCGACGTGCGGGGCACGGCGCCCGGCATATTGGTCACGCAGTAGTGGATAACGCCGTGTTCCACGTAGGTCGGATCCGCGTGGGTGGTTGGCCGGCTGGTCTCAAAGCACCCACCCTGATCAATCGCAATATCCACGACGACGGAGCCGGCGTGCATGCTCTTGATCATCGCCGCGGTCACGAGCTTGGGCGCCGCCGCGCCAGGCACCAGCACCGCACCGATCACCAGATCAGCATCGCGGACCGAACGCTCGATGGTTTCCGTGGTCGAAAACAGCGTCCGTACCGAACCGTGAAATTGCACGTCGAGCTCCCGCAAGCGCCGGATCGAACGATCCAGCACCGTGACGTCGGCGCGAAGACCATGGGCCATTTCCACCGCGTGCGTACCGGACACCCCGCCGCCCACGACCACCACATTGGCCGCCGGCACGCCGGCGACGCCACCCATCAGCACGCCGCGGCCGCCGTTGGCCTTTTGCAGATAGTGCGCGCCGACCTGCACGGCCATGCGTCCGGCCACCTCGCTCATCGGCGTCAGTAGCGGCAGCGAACCGTCCGGAGCCGTCACGGTTTCATAGGCAATGGCCGTCGCGCCGGATTTCATCAGTGCCTCGGCCTGCGGCCGATCGGCGGCCAGGTGCAAATAGGTGAACAGCACTTGTCCCGGGCGCAGACGGGCACACTCGACCAGCTGAGGCTCTTTGACCTTGACGATCATTTCAGCCGCGGCAAATACCGACTGGGCATCCGGCGCGATGCGCGCGCCCGCGGCGCGGTAATGATCATCGGCGACGCCGATGCCGGCGCCAGCACCCGTCTCAACATGGACTTCATGGCCCGAGCCGATTAATTCTCGCACTGCCGCCGGCACCAGCCCGACGCGGTATTCATGAATCTTGATTTCCTTTGGGACCCCGATGCGCATCGCTTTGCTCCTTTGGAGGAAGTGCCCGGTTCGTTGCCGGGGTAGTGGACGGCTGGCTGCATAGTGTGCCGGCGCCGCTGCGAAGAGTCTTGCAAACTCAGCCTTGCTTTTAAATAAAAATGGAATATTCTGTCTCTTATCGGAGTATTTTTGAAATATTATGCTATTTGATTCGTTTGACCGGCGCATCCTGACTGAGCTGCAGACCGATGGCCGGATGTCGAATTCGACGCTGGCCGAGCGCGTGGGACTATCCGAGTCGGCATGCCTGCGGCGGGTAAAAATGCTCGAGCAGGATGGTGTCATCGAAAGTTACACCGCCCGCCTCAACCCGCTCAAAGTCGGCATCACAGTCAGCTTTCTGGTCCACATTACGTTGAAGGGACAGACGGACCGGGACCTGGGCAGCTTCGAGGAAGCGGTCCGGGCAGTACCGGAAGTAACGGAATGCGATCTGACGACCGGTGGATCCGATTATCTGCTGCGCGTGGTGGCTCGCAGCGCCACTGACTTTGAGCGGCTGCATAGCAAGGTGCTGACCAAATTGCCGGGAGTGGCCCGAGTCGACTCGAGTTTTGTGCTGCGACCCGTCGTCAAGAACGCAGTGCTGCCGATCGACTGACCCCTGATTTGCGCCATCCGCGCGAGGGTGCCGGCTTTTCCGCTGGTCCTGTCTCAAGGTAATGGAATTGCGATCGACCCGGCCGCGCCGTTGCCGAACGACAGGCTGTTCGCGCCGGCAACGCGCGTTATAGTGCCTGCCGGATTACCGGAGTTCCAGGCGCGCACTGCCACCTGATACGGCACGCCGTTGCCCGAGACGAGTGCGGTTCCAGAAGGCAGATTGCTAATAGTGATTGAACCGCCTCCGCCAGGAAGGATTGAAGCGATGCTGGCGGTCTCAACCAAGCGATTGCCTGAACTGACCGTAACAAATCCGGAATCGAATTCATCGCGGCTGGTGGTGGAGACGCTTAATGTCAGTGTCCCCGAGAAGGCGCCCGTCGGCAGAGTTGGCACTGGTGCCGCAACTACCGTCGGCGCGGCCAGCGAGCCCGTTATCGCGCTGGCCACGGAATTCAGCGTATCGGCCCGGTACAGGCCGCTCGAACCCACCACGTAGCCGCCCGCGCGTTCAAGCGGGTTTTCAGTGGTGAAGGTGATCGCATTGCCGCTGTTATAGGCCCCGACCACCAGCGGCCCGGAGGACAGCGCAAAATTGTCAGCCGGCAGCGTGCGCGTGACCGGGTCGACCGCCGTGCCGTCGATCCAATACGGCAACTCGCCGTTCGCGGGAACGGTTTCATAAAAATCGACGCGTGCGCCGCCCGGCAACGGCGTGGCCAACTGCCCGTTGATGTCTGCATACACGATGCTCGCGGGTGCCAGCACAATCGGAGTCGATTGCGCGACGGTTGCGGCACTCGCCGCCGTGCCTGGAGTCACCGGCACACCCCGGATCAGTACGGTCTGCGCGCCGGCTCCAGAAATCACCAGATCGTAATTCGTGGTTGAACCGCTCGGCGCAGGCAGCGGATAAAGGGTGAAGCTCCCGCCGGCGTTGCCATTGACGACAAGGCGCTGCACGACAGCGTGGTGGGTCTGCGAGCTGTCGGGGAGTTCGGCACTGACGGCGACGGTGGTGCCAGCTGCCAGCGCCGTAGTATCCAGCGTGCCGCTGATGCCGCCCGCGCTACTGACATCATGGACCGTGGTGATGGGGGTCAGGATATAGCCAATGTTCGTGCCATAGGCGTAACTGACCACGTCGCGGGCTGCATCGATGGTCATACCCAGAATCACGTTGCCCGCGCTGCTGCTGCTAGAGCTTGCCGTACTGGTCGCGCTTGAATTACTCGAAGAGTTCGACGTGAAGTTCTGAAACAGTGTCGATGTGCCCACGACCCTGAAATTCGTCGCGATCGTCAATCCGCCCTCTGGCTCTGGCAGCTCAAGCGGTCCCGTTCCGGTTCCGCCGTCGAAATTGGTCACGGTAATCTGCGAGTTGTAGGTAAGTCCGTCGTTTTGCGCGGACGTAAGCAGCGCGTCAGCGGCATCGGCCAGCACGAGGTGCACTTGCAAATAGGTGCCACTCGCGATCCCCAGACTGGTTGCGAGCTGGGTCAGCGTGGCTGGCGTCAGGTTGGCCAGATCGAGCGTGATCGTATTCGGCAGCGTCACCTGTATCCAGCCGCCGGTGGCTTCCGGCAAAGTATCCGGAGCCGTAGAAAACCAGATCTGCTCGACGGTAATCCAAACGTGCGAGGCGGCTGCGGGAGCGGATCCTGCCACGTTGACCGTCGCTTGCGCCGTGCAGCCTGCCAGGCCTCCAAAACAGAGGGGGATCGCCAAGGCTGCAATTGCCACCGTAGCCTTGCCCCGCTTTGCCATGTTGCGTCCCTTCTTGTCGCCCGAAGCCCGAATACTAAGTGCTGGCCATTACAAATAAAACCAACCGAGGCGCAGTTTTACAGCGTCAGCCCGCGGCTCCAAAGGCATCAGGCGACCGGCTGGCCTCGGCCGACTTGCCCACCGGCTGAATTGATGCGCTCCGTCATGACCGATCTGGCGGCCCTGCGAGCCTATTGGGCACTTTTTTCTGCGGCCACAATGCCTGGAATCTGCGCCTGCTGCTCGGGCGTCAGGATCGCGTAGATTTTCGCCCAAGTTTCGCTGCGTTCCTGAATGCGGGCTACCGCATTGGATTTAGCTTGCTCAATTAGTGCGGCGAATTTGGGATCGGTCGGCGCGATTGCGGCAAGCGCCTCGCGATTGGCCTGGGCGGCGGCCAGCGCGGCCTCGCGCTGGGACTTGCCCTGCTTCAGAATCGATTTAATCTGCGTCTTCTGGTCGGTGCTCAGGTTCAGTTTGTGCATCAGATGCATGAATGCGGCACGATGGTTGAATTCCTCCCCAGACCAGGGCGCGCTCGCCGCGGGCGCCGCGGCGGAATCCACCGCATTCTCGGCGTAGGAGACAATGCTGAGCGTGGCGGCCAACATCAGGGCCGGAATCAAAGTTCGAGATGGACTCATGGATAATTACCTTTGAGATCGAATTCGGATGGGTGGCTGGGATTAATTCAAGTCGAGAATTTGCGCAGCGGAATCTAAACTCCATTGTTAGGAGTGCTAAACGTTTGCACTGGTTCCGCCGTTGACGGATTGCTGCGGCGCATTATCATTAACATTTGCTAAGCACGCTTTGGTTCACGGGTCGGCCGCCTTGCAGCGCAATGACCCACCTGGCGCCTGCAAAATTACGGCGGTGCCGGCACGCTTTTAGCGCAATTGACTGGAGTAGACGATGCAACTTAAAGACGCGCAGCTGCTGCGCCAACAATGCTACATCGACGGCGCCTGGGTGGACGCTGCTGGCGGCGAGCGCCAGAGCGTCACCAATCCGGCGAGCGGGCAAACCCTGGCGCACGTTCCGACGATGGGGGCCGCCGACGCCAAACGCGCTATTGATGCCGCGGCGCGCGCCTTCGGCACTTGGTCGCGGCTGACCGCCAAGGAACGCGGCAGCAAATTGCGCCGGTGGTTCGAGCTGATGATGGCCAACCAGGATGACCTGGCGACGCTGATGACCGCCGAACAGGGCAAACCACTGGCTGAATCCAAAGGTGAAATCGCCTACGCCGCCTCTTTTATCGAGTGGTTTGCCGAGGAGGCAAAGCGGGTTTACGGCGATGTCATTCCGGGACACAACGCGGACAAGCGTATTTTGGTATTACGCCAGCCGATTGGTGTCGTGGCTGCCATCACGCCGTGGAATTTTCCGGCGGCGATGATTACCCGCAAGGCCGGAGCGGCCCTCGCGGCCGGCTGCACCTTTGTCTGCAAGCCCGCTTCGCAGACCCCGCTGTCGGCACTGGCACTCGCGGAACTGGCCGCGCGCGCCGGCATTGGTGCGGGAGTCTTCAATGTCTTGACGGGCAGCGCTGGCGCGATCGGCGGCGAAATGACTTCAAACCCGATCGTGCGCAAGATTACCTTTACCGGCTCGACGGCGATCGGCAAGCAGCTGATGGCCCAGTCCGCCGGCACGCTTAAAAAGCTGTCGCTCGAACTCGGCGGCAACGCGCCGTTTCTGGTCTTCGACGACGCCGACCTCGATCAAGCGGTGCAAGGGGCCATCGCCAGCAAGTACCGCAATACCGGGCAGACATGCGTGTGTGCCAACCGTCTCTTGGTGCAGGATGGCGTTTACGACGAATTCACGCGACGGCTGGTCACCGCGGTCAAAGCGTTGCGCGTCGGTGATGGCTTAAAGGGTGCCACCGATCAGGGGCCGCTGATCGATGCCAAGGCGCTCGCCAAGGTGGAAGAACACGTAGCCGATGCCCTCGCCAAAGGCGCGCATGTTGCCTACGGCGGCAAGCGCCACGCATTGGGCGGCACTTTTTACGAGCCGACCGTCATCACGGATACGAAGCCGAACATGCTGCTCGCGCACGAGGAGACCTTTGGTCCGGTCGCGCCGCTGTTTCGGTTCAAAACTGAACAGGAAGCGCTCGCGATGGCCAATGCAACCGAGTTCGGCCTGGCCGGGTATTTTTACACTCGCGATCTGGCGCGCGCCTGGCGCGTGTCAGAGGGGCTGGAGTGCGGCATGATCGGCGTGAATACCGGACTGATCTCCACCGAGGTCGCACCGTTCGGCGGCATCAAGGAGTCGGGATTCGGCCGCGAAGGCTCGCGTTACGGGATCCTGGATTACACCGAACTTAAATACGTCTGCGTCGGTGGCATCAGCTGATTCCGGACGAAAACGGCCAGCGCCCCGACCGGCGCTGGCCTGGCTGGTATCAGGCAGATCTCAGGCTTGCGCCGCTTTGTTAGCGCGGGCCTCGGCGTGGTGGTCTGCACCGAGCAGCATGTAATAGGCCGGCACTACGAATAACGTAAACAGCGTGCCGATCGACAACCCAGTGAAGATCACCAGACCCATCGCATGACGACCGGCCGCGCCGGCGCCGCCGGCGATCACCAGGGGCACGACACCCAGCACCATAGCAGCGGTCGTCATCAGAATGGGCCGCAACCGGACCGAGGTCGCCTCTTCGATTGCCGCGCGCTTGGTGGCACCCTTGCGTTGAAGCTCGTTGGCGAACTGCACGATCAGGATACCGTGCTTGCTGATCAGTCCCATCAGCGTCACGAGGCCCACCTCGGTGTAGATATTGAGCGTGCCGAGGCCCACGTTGATGAAAATTAGCGCACCGAACAGCGCCATCGGCACTGAAACCAGGATGATGATCGGATCGCGGAAGCTCTCGTATTGCGCCGCGAGCGCCAGAAACACGATCAGCAGCGCGAACAGCAACGTCACCGCATAACCGCCGGACTCGTTCATGTACTGGCGCGACTGGCCGGCATAGTCTACCGAGTAGCCGCTGGGGGCGGCCTTGGCGGTCGCATCGCGCAGGAAGCTGAGCGCCTGCCCGAGCGACACGCTCGGCGCAATAACGCCCTGGATCGTGGCCGAATTGAGCTGCTGGAAGCGGTTCAGCGATTCCGGCACTATCTTGTTTTCGATGTGCGTCACGGTGCTTGCTGGCACCATCGTGCCATTGGCTGCGCGTATGTAGACATTGAGGACGTCGGCCGGATTTAGCCGGTCAACCTGCTGCACTTGCGGTATTACTTTGTACGATCGGCCCGCGATCGAAAAATAATTGACGTAGCCACCGCCCAGCGCGCTGCTCAGCGCAGCACCGACGTCGGCCTCGGTCAGGCCGAGCGTGCTGATCTTGTCGCGATCGACCACCACCGAAGCCTGCGGCTTGTCGATTTTCAGATCCTGGTCGACGTAATAAAACATGCCGGTGGCCTTCGCCTTCTGCACCACCTCGCTCGCCACTGCCGCTAGGTCATCGAATGACTCGCTGGTTTTGATCACGAACGAGACCGGCAGGCCGCTGGCCCCCGGCAATGACGGCAGCGAGAACGTAGCGATATTCGCGCCGGCAATCTGGCTGAGTTTCTCCTGCCAGCCTTGCTGGATCTTCTCGGCGCTTGGGCGCTGACCCCAGGGCTTCAGCAGCAGACCGCCAAAGGACGAGTTGATGCCACCAAAGCCCTGCAGCTGGAACATGACCACGCCTTCCGGGATCTGCTTGGCGATTTCGTCGACCTGCTCGCCGTAGGCACGCATCTGCTGGGACGTAGCATTCGGCTCGCCCTGGATTTGCATGAACAGGATGCCCTGATCTTCATCGGGCGCCAGCTCAGAATTCGAGGTCGAATAAAGATAGACCAGTCCGCCGAGCAGCAGCACACCCATGACCACGGGCACCGCCCAGGTGTCCAGCACCGCCTTCAGCCAACGCTGGTAGCGGTGGCGGACGCGTTCGAATATGCGATCGACATAGGCGGCAAAGCCGCCCGTGCCCGGGCCGGTGCGAATCATATGCGCGCACATCATCGGCGATAGCGTCAGCGCCACCACGCCCGAAATCGCGACCGCGGCGGCAACGGTAAAGGCAAACTGCGAGAACAGCGCGCCAGTCAAGCCCGTCTGAAAACCGATGGGCGTGTACACCGCCACCAGCACGATCACCATGGCGATGATCGGCCCGCCCAGCTCCCGCGCCGCGCGCAAGGCAGCGTCCAACGGCGAGGCGTTCTCCTCTTTGATGTGCCGGTCGACATTTTCGACCACGATGATCGCATCGTCGACCACCAAGCCGATGGCCAGCACCAGCGCCAACAGCGTCAACAGATTGATCGAGTAGCCCAGCATAAGCATGATCAGGAAAGTGCCGACCAATGACACCGGCATCGTCACGACCGGGATGATGACCGAACGCAGGTTGCCGAGAAACAGATAGATCACTGCGGTTACGATCAGCAGCGCTTCGATCAGTGTCTTGATGACTTCGTTGATGGAGGTCTGCACGAACGTCGTCGCATCATAAACAATGCCGCCTTCGATGCCGGTGGGCAATTGCGCAATCAGATCCGGCATGACTGCGCGTACCCCATCGGCCACCTGCAGCACGTTGGCGTTCGGTGCGGCCGAGACTGCTACAAACACCCACTGGTTGCCGTTAAAAGTTGCGACGGTGTCGTAATCCTCGGAGCCCAGCGTCACGTCGGCGACGTCCTGCAGTCGCACAATGGTGGCGCCGCTTTGCTTCACCGCGAGCTGCTTGAATTCCTCCACCGTATGCAGGTCCGTAGCGGCCGTCAGATCGACCGTGACCATCTGTCCCTTGGTACTGCCGATCGCGGCCAGGAAATTATTGTTCGTGAGCGCCGTATTAACGTCGCTGGCCGTGACCCCGTGGGCGGCCATGCGGGCCGCATCCAGCCACGCCCGCAGCGCGAAGGTGCGGCCGCCAAAAACATTGACATCCTTGACGCCGGGAATCGAATTGAGCTTCGGCTGCACGATGCGGGTCACGTAGTCGGTCACGCCGTTGTTCGGAATGATCGCACTATGAAAGCCCATGTAGATCAGGGCTCCGCCGCGATTTTCGCCGACCGTCACCACGGGCTGCTGCGATTGCGGCGGCAACCGATTCTTGACCGATCCGACCAGCGTGTTGATCTCGCTCAGTGCTTTGTACGAGTCATAGTTGAGCCGCAGCGTCGCGGTAATGCTGGATTGACCGGAAACGCTGGAGGACGACAGGTAATCGATCCCCTGCGCCTGGGCCACGGCCTGTTCAAGCGGCTGCGTGATAAAGCCCGCGACGGTCTGCGCGTCGGCACCATAATAGGTAGTCTCAATGCTCACCTGACCGTTTTCAGTAAGCGGATACTGGCTGACTGAAAGATTGAACAGTGAGCGCAGACCCAGCACCACAATCAGCAGGCTGATGACCGTCGCCAGCACCGGCCGGCGGATGAAGATATCAGTGAAGTTCACTTAGGCCGCGCTCAGTGTTCTTGCGGATGCGGGTTGGCATCGTCGGTGGGCTGGATCTTGTTATTGATGATCAGCGGCGTGCCGTTCTTGAGCTTCAACCCGCCGGTCGTGACCACGAGCGCGCCCGGATCGAGGCCGCTTAAGATCTCAACCTGATCACCGCGCGCGGTCCCGGCGGTGACGAACACCTGCTGGGCCTGCAAGGTCGGCGCATCCTTGTCCTTACTCTTCGGCTTCGCCGGATCCGCCGGTATCGGCTTGGCGACGAACACCGTCGCACCGTAGGCGTTGTACGTGATCGACGTCTGCGGCAGCGTCAGGTGCGGCTGGGCAGCGCCTACGCTCACAGCGACCCTGGCAAACATGCCCGGCAACAGCTCGTGCTTGGGATTTTGAATCAGCGCCTCAACCTCTATATTGCGCGTGCTGTCGTCCACCTTGGAATTAACCGATGTGACTTTGCCCGCAAACTGCTCGCCCGCGAACGCATCGGTACTCATCGTCACCGTCTGTCCAGGCGCCAGCGCCGACAGCTGCTGCTGCGGCACATAAAAGTCCACGTAAATCGGATCTAATGTCTGCAGGGTCACGACCACGTCGCCGGCCTTCAGATACTGGCCGGGAACGACGGTGCAGATGCCCAGCCGCCCGCCAAATGGCGCGCGGATGATCTTCTTGTCAATCAGCGCCTGCTGCTCGGCGACCACGGCTTTCTTGGACTTGAGGTCGGCCGCATCGGCATCGAGCTGCGCCTTGCTAATCGCCTCAACTTCGTACTGAGCCTGACTGCGCACCAGCACCGCAGCCGCCAGATCGGCCGCCGCCTGCAGGGATTCGAGCTGGGCGCGGTCCGCATCGATATTAAGCTCCAGCAACTCCTGGCCCTGGCTGACCGACTCGCCCGACTGGAGCATCACCTTGCTCACCAGCCCATCCATCTGCGTGGCGAGATCCGCGCCGCGCACGGCACGCAGCCCGCCAATAGCCTCGGACTGCGGCTGCCAGGAATTCGACTTCACGGTCATCGCGGTAACCGTCACCGGCGGCACAGTGGACGAGGCCATGTACTTGGCCATCATCATGCCCATGAAAGTGTGATAGCCAAAGATCAGACCGAGCAGCAGCCCGACGGCCAAGACCATTATCAGCATGCGACGCTTCATCATTCGTTCCTTGGAGCATTGGCCGGTGTGGCACCGGCGGTAGTGGCATTCCACCATCCGCCACCCATGGCCTGATACAACGCGGCAGTATCGGAAAAACGGGCCGCCTGGGCGGCGATCAGACTGATACGCGCCTCGGCATAGCTGCGCTGGGCATCGAGCAATCCAAGGTGGCTGATGGCGCCGACCTCGAACTGTCGCGTGCTCAGATCCAGATTCTCGTGGGCCGCCGACTCGGCGTCGGCCTGCGCCGCAAGTGTCGCAGCGTCCAGTTCCAGGGCACGCAGCGTATCGGCGACATTTTCGAATGCCTGCAGCACAGTCTCGCGGTACTGGGCCGCCGAACTGTCATACGCGGCCACCGCCGCACGGCGCTGCGCCGCCAGCTGTCCGCCCAGGAACAACGGCTGCAGGAGCGATCCGCCCACGCTCCAGACCTTGGCACCATTGCTGAACAGCGTACCGGTAGTCAGGCTTTCAAAGCCGTAGCTTGCCGAGATGGACAGTTGCGGATACATGTTGGCAGTCGCCACGCCAACCGCAGCAGAGGCCTGATGCAGCTGGGCTTCGGCCACCAGGATGTCGGGGCGCTGGTGCACCAGGTCCGACGGCAGGCTGACCGGCAGCTCCGGCGGCAACTGAAACGAGGCGAGCGTGAACTGCGGCAGATCGGTGCTGTTCGGCAGCTTGCCGCACAATACCGCCAGCCGGTGTCGCGACTGCGCCAGGGCCAGCTCGAGCGGCGGAATCGTCGCGCGCGTTTGCTTGACCTGGGTCTGCAGCGCCAGCATCACCGAGCGGGCCACAGCGCCGATCTGCACCTGTCGTTGGGTCAGCGCCAGCTCCTTCTCGTCCGCATCGACCATATCGCGCGTGGCTTCAAGCTGCCCGCGCAACAGGGCTTCATGCACCGCGGTGGTCACAACATTGGCAGTAAGGGTCAGGTAACTGGCCTGCAGCTCGTTTTGCTGCACGTCGCGTGCAGCCCGCACGCCCTCGATATGCCGGCGGGCGGCGCCAAAGATATCCGGGGCGTAGGAAACATTGACCGAGGCGTTGTAGACAGTGAGCAGCGTCTGGCTGGCAAGCTGTGGGGGAATGCCTTGCGCTTCCGGCGATAGGCGCTGCCGCGTCGCGCCGGCATTGGCAGTGGCAGCCGGCCACAGCAGGCTGTCGCGATCGGCGATGAGGTTTTGCTGCGCCTGGCGCAGGTTCGCCTGGGCCGCGGCAAGCGTCGGGCTGTCCTTCAGCGACAGCTCGATCAAGCGGTTCAAGTCTTCGGAGTGAAACAGCGTCCACCACTGGGCCTGGATCTGCGCACCAGGCGCGAATGCCTGCTCGCTGCCGCCGACTCCGGGCGCCGAAGTGGTCTTATCCGGCAATGAGCCAGCCACATAGCCAGTCGCTGCCGGGCTTGCCGGCCGCTTGAAATCAGGACCCACGGCGCAGCCGGCCACGACGGACAGCAGCACGCAGGTCAGGGTTCGGATCACTGTTGCCACAAAGGGCTCCGTCCCGAAAGCGCAAAGTCCCCCAGCCAGGGGGCGGGACTGGGCCGGACCTGGCAGGACATACTGTATTGATTCACACCTATTGTCCCCCAGCAGGCCGGGTCACGTCCAACCTTAGAACCCCGAATTGCAGGGAAAGGTTTCAGTCCAATCCAGCCGGTGCTGGTGGCCAGACCCCTAGCCGGCGCCGATCGCCATTTCGACAATCAGATCGGCCGCCTGTTCCGGCGTCATCCGGGTCGTATCTATATGTATCTCGGGTGCCACCGGGGCTTCGTAGGGGCTCCCGATGCCCGTAAAGTTGGCCAGCTGCCCGGCGCGGGCCTTCTTATAGAGTCCCTTGACGTCCCGGCGCTCGGCCTCCGCCAGCGGCGTATCAATATGGATCTCGAAAAACTCACCGCTGACCATCATGTCGCGCACCATCTGGCGTTCAGCCCGGAATGGCGAGATAAACGCCGTGATCACAATAATCCCCGCGTCGGTCATGAGCCTGGCAACTTCTCCGACGCGGCGGATGTTCTCGACTCGGTCGGCATCCGTAAAGCCAAGGTCCCGGTTCAGACCGTGACGAATATTGTCACCGTCCAGTAAGAATGTATGGCGATTCATCCGGTGCAGCCGCTTTTCCACCAGATTGGCGATGGTCGACTTGCCCGCCCCCGACAGACCGGTGAACCACAGCACCGCCGGGCGCTGGTTCATGAGTTTTGACCGAGCGTCCCGGCTGACCTCCAGCGCCTGCCAGTGAATGTTCTGGCTGCGCCTGAGCGCAAAGTGAATCAGGCCGCCGGCCACAGTAGCATTGGTCAGCTTGTCGATCAGGATGAAGCCACCCAACTCGCGGTCACTTTCATAAGGCGCGAAGACAATTGGCCGATCGGTCGCAAGATTGGTGACCCCGATGGCATTGAGCTCGAGCGTCTTGGCGGCCAGGTGCTCCAGCGTATTGATGTTGACCTGGTACTTGGGCGCATGGACCGTCGCGCTGACCGTCTGCGACGCAAGTTTCAGCCAATAGGGGCGGCCGGGCAGCAGCGGCTCTTCCGCCATCCACACCAGGGTCGCTTCAAACTGGTCGGCCACCTGCGGCGGCGCGGCCGCTGCCGCCAGCACATCGCCACGCGAGCAATCCACCTCCTCCTTCAGGCAGATCGTGACCGACTGACCGGCGACGGCCTGTGCCAGCTCGCCGTCTTGCGTGACCACGCGGGCAACCGTCGCAGCCCGGCCCGCGGGCAGCACGCGAAGCGCATCGCCAGGGCGGATGCTACCGGCGCCGATCAGCCCCGCGAAACCGCGAAAGTCGGGATTCGGCCGATTGACCCACTGCACTGCCATGTGAAACGGCGCGGCCTGTGCCGCATCAATATCTAAAGGCAGGCTCTCCAGTCGCCCGAGCAGCGTCGGGCCGCGATACCAGCCCATGTGGCTCGATGGCGCAGCAATGTTCTCGCCGGTCAGGCCGCAGACCGGCACCGCGGTAAATTCGCCGATGCCGATGCTGGCCGCGAAGGCACTGAAATCTGCGACGATGGCATCGAAGCGTGCCCGCTCATAGCCGATCAGGTCCATTTTGCTCACCGCCACCACCATGTTGCGGATGCCAAGCAACCGGGCCAGATACGAGTGCCGCCGCGTTTGTGTCAGCACGCCCTTGCGGGCATCGACCAGAATAACCGCCACATCGGCGCCTGAGGCCGCAGTGACCATGTTGCGCGTGTACTGCTCGTGGCCCGGCGCATCGGCGACAATGAATTTGCGCCGCTCGGTGGAAAAAAACCGATAGGCCACGTCGATCGTAATGCCCTGTTCGCGTTCGCCCGCCAGCCCGTCAACCAGCAACGCAAAATCGAGGTTCTGTCCCTGCGTGCCGATACGCTTGGAGTCAGCCGCGAGCGCCGCCAGCTGATCTTCATAAATCATTTTGGTGTCATACAGGAGCCGCCCGATGAGCGTGGACTTGCCGTCATCGACACTGCCGCACGTGACAAACCGCAGCAAATCCCGGCTCTGGTGTTGCGCCAGGTAAGCGTCGATATCCGTCGCGATCCGCTCCCGCACCGGATCGCCGCGACGTGGCTTGGCCTTCGCCATCAGAAATATCCTTCCTGTTTCTTCTTTTCCATGCTGGCGGCCTGGTCGTAATCGATGGCGCGCCCCTGGCGCTCTGACTGGTTGGTCAACAGCATCTCGCTGATGACTTCCGGAACCGTCGTCGCGGCACTTTCCACGGCACCCGTCAGTGGATAACAGCCCAGGGTGCGGAACCGGATCCGCCGCATCTGCGCCGCCTCCCCGGGGTGCAACGGGAAGCGTTCGTCATCGATCATCAGCGTGAGTCCGTCGCGCTGCACAGTGGGGCGCATTGCCGAGAAATACAGCGGCACCACTGCGATGGCCTGCAGATGGATGTAGTGCCAGACATCAAGCTCAGTCCAATTGGCCAAGGGAAACACCCGGATGCTCTGGCCCTTGGCTATTTTTGCGTTATAGAGGCGCCATAATTCCGGCCGCTGATTTTTGGGATCCCAGCGGTGATTAGCCGAGCGGAAGGAAAATATCCGCTCCTTGGCGCGACTTTTCTCCTCGTCGCGACGTGCGCCGCCAAAAACGACATCAAATTCATGCCGCTCAAGTGCCTGCTTCAATCCTTCGGTCTTCCACAGGTCGGTGTGCAACTTTGAGCCGTGCTCGAACGGATTGATGCCGCGCGCCTTGGCATCGGGATTTTGATGCACAATCAGCTCCACGCCCGCGTCCCGCGCGACGCGATCGCGAAACTCGTACATCGCCTTGAATTTCCAGGTCGTGTCGACGTGCAACAGCGGGAACGGCGGCCGCCCCGGCGCAAACGCCTTGCGCGCCAGGTGGAACATGACCGACGAGTCCTTGCCCATTGAATACAGCATCGCCGGCTTGCCGGCCTCCGCCACCGCTTCACGCATGATGTGGATGGATTCGGCCTCAAGGCGCTGCAAATTCGTGAGCGCAACCCGCTCATCAGTCATAAAAACTGCTCCATCACAACGGTACCCGACCGATCAGATGAGGGCGGTATCGCTTTGCGCCACGCTGCCGGCGCCGCGGCAGACGATGCGGGCTAGTGCCTGCGCATGCGGCAGCACCTGCCCGACGTAGCAGCACACGCTGTCAAGCTTGCCCTGATAAAAGCCGGCCTCGGCGCCGTCGGCGGCGGCAGCGGCTACCGTCGCCGCCCGCGCCATCAGCCAGCCGGCAATAACCAGACCGCAAAGCTTCATATATGGTACCGACACTGCAAGCGCGTTGTCGCGCTCCGCTCCATAGGCCTTCAGGATCGACGCGGTCGCCTCGCGCAGCCAGCCGACGCTTTCGAGCGATGCAGCGGCAGCCAGCCGGGGAACGGGGTGCCCGGATTTCTGCCGGTCAAGTTCGCCCGTCATCGTATCGAGCAGCGCCATCATGGTCGCACCCTGATCGAGGCCGAGCTTGCGGCCCAGCAGATCATTGCCCTGTATGCCAGTCGTACCCTCGTAGATGGCCGATATCCGCACGTCACGCAGATGCTGCGCGGCGCCGGTTTCCTCTATAAACCCCATCCCGCCGTGCACCTGGATACCGAGCGAGACGATCTCCTGCCCATACTCGGTACACCAGCCCTTGACGATGGGTATCAGCATTTCGCCGCGCCGCTTAGCCTGCAGGCGTTTGGCTTCATCCGCGCCATGCTCGGCCGAATCGAGCTCGTGTGCGGTAAACAGCGCCAGCGCGCGCATGGCCTGAACGCTGCATTTCATGACCAACAGCATGCGCTTGACGTCCGGGTGCTGGATGATGGCCGAGCCGCCGCGGCCCTGCACCCGGTTGTGCGCCCAATCCAGCGCCCGCTGGAACGCGCGTTCGGCGAGCGCATGACCTTCCAGGCCAACGGATAGCCTGGCTGCGTTCATCATGATGAACATGTATTCAAGCCCATGGCCGGGCTTGCCGATCAGCTCGGCGAGTGCGCCGCCCTGCTCGCCGTAGCTCATCGCGCAGGTCGGGCTCGCATGAATGCCGAGCTTCTCTTCAATTGAGGTGCATTGCACGTCGTTGGGCTCACCGGCCGCGCCATCGGGGCGGACCAAATATTTCGGAACAATGAACAGCGACAAGCCCTTGACCCCGGCAGGCGCGCCTTCAATGCGCGCCAGCACCAGATGAATGATGTTGTCGCTCATCTGATGATCGCCCCAGGTGATGAAGATCTTCTGACCCATCAACCGGAATTGGTCGCCCTCCGGCACCGCGCGGCTGCGCACCTGGCCAAGGTCGGATCCGGCCTGCGGTTCGGTGAGCACCATCGTGCCACTCCACTCGCCACTGACGAGCTTGGGCAGATATAGCGCCTGCTGCGCTGGCGTACCGCACAACTGTAGAGCCTCGACGGCGCTATGGGTCAGCATCGGGCAGAGCTTAAAGGACAGGTTGGCCGAGGCCCACAACTCCTCGACCGCGGCGGTGAGCGCGCGGCCGATGGGCTGCCCGCCAAACTGCTCGCGGGCATTGAGCTGCGGCCAACCGGCGGCAATGAACTCACGATAGGCTTCCTTGAAGCCGGGTGGTGCAATCACGCCCGCTTCAGTCCAGCGCGCACCGTCGCGGTCGCCGCTCTGATTCAGCGGCGCGAGTACCTGTTCGGCGAAGCGCCCGGCTTCCGCCAGGATCGCAGCGGCAACGTCCGCGGGACAGTTCGCGTACACGTCGCCACCGATCAGCTCGTTGAGGACAAATTCGAGTTCGCGAATCGGGGCGTGATACATCAGCTATGCTCCACTGCTCGTGCCATCAATAACTGCCGCAGCCTGCCGCCGGCGCAGCGCCGCCGCACAAATCTCGTCCTTGCGCATCGCGCTGGCGCCCAGCCACTCACCGATCTCCTCGGCGCTGCGACCGCACCCGACGCAGACCTGCCGCTGATCGAGCCGGCACACGCCGGTGCACGGCGATGCGGGCTCGACCTGTACTCGCGGTTCATTCATGGGCGCCATCGCGCGCGGCCCAGCGGCTGAAAACCTTAAACATCGCGTCCAGTCCGTCAGTCAGCGCCGCGGGGCCAGGCTGCAGAATCAGCGGCGATTTGATCTCATGCAATTCGCCATTCCGCACTGCCGGGATGGCCTGCCAGCCCGGGCGCGCTGCAACCGCCGTCGGCGCGAAGCGCTTGCCGCACCACGAGCCCAGAATGATATCCGGCGCGCGGCGGATGACTTCATCCGCGTCGGCCAGAATGCGGTTCCTGCCCAGGGCTTCGGTCGCCCGCTCGCGGAAAATGTCTTCACCGCCGGCAAGGCCGATGAGCTCGCTGACCCACTGGATCCCACAAATCTGCGGCTCATCCCATTCCTCGAAGTAGACCCGCGGCCGGCGCGGCAGCTTCGCCGCCGCCCGCCGGACCCGATCAATGTGCCGCTCCAGCTCCCGGACCAGGCGCAGCGCCTTGGCGGCTGCGCCGACCATTGCGCCAAGCCGCAGTACATAGGCGAGGATGCCGTCGACCGTGCGGTGATTGCTGATCCAGACCTCCACCCCCGCCTTGATCAGGTCATGGGCGATATCGGCCTGTAGGTCGGAGAAACCGATGACCAGATCCGGCCGCAGCCCCAATATCCGCCCGATCTTGGCGCTGGTGAACGCCGATACCCGCGGCTTGTCCTTGCGCGCCTGCGGCGGCCTCACCGTGAACCCGGAGATGCCGACGATGCGCTGTTGCTCGCCGAGCGCGTACAGCACTTCGGTCGGCTCTTCCGTCAGGCAGACGATGCGCTGCGGATAGCCAGGCGCGGTCCGCTCTTGCCCAGATGTAGACCGCCTCATGCGTCAATCAGCCTGCCAGGTTAGGCTGCGCCGCACTACACGTTGCGTCGGTACTGACCGCCTACCCAATACAGGGCGCGCGAGATCTGGCCGAGCGAACAGACCTTGACGGCCTCCAGCAACGAGCCGAAAACATTGCCACCCGCGGCCGCCACGGTCTGCAGCTGCTTGAGCGCCGCGGATGCGTGCGCGGCATTGCGCCGCTCGAAGGCCTGCACGGCGTCCACCTGGTCCTGTTTCTCCTCTTCCGTGGAGCGGATCAGCGCTGCGCCCTGATGCTCGCTGCTGGCGTCGTGGCCGGAGAGGAACATGTTCACGCCCACCAGCGGCAGGGTGCCGTCGTGCTTGACGGTCTCGTAATGCAGGCTCTCTTCCTGGATTTTGCCGCGCTGGTACATGGTCTCCATGGCGCCCAGCACCCCGCCGCGCTCACTGATGGACTCGAACTCGCGGTACACGGCCTCTTCCACCATATCGGTCAGGGATTCGAGCAGGAAGGATCCCTGCCACGGGTTCTGATTCTTATTAAGACCGAGTTCCCGATTGATGATCAGCTGAATGGCAACCGCCCGCCGCACGCTCTCCTCGGTCGGCGTGGTGAGCGCCTCGTCGTAGGCATTGGTGTGAAGTGAATTGCAGTTATCGAACAGCGCGTACAGCGCCTGCAGCGTGGTGCGGATGTCGTTGAACTGGATTTCCTGGGCATGGAGCGAGCGGCCCGAGGTCTGGATGTGGTACTTGAGCATCTGGCTGCGCGGCCCGGCGGA
>DASWBL010000101.1:0-10222 GCA_036390615.1 Steroidobacteraceae bacterium
CCTGATTACCCAAGATAGCGCCACTTAATATTGGACGCATTTTTCGGCCCGATACCCTAGCTCTTCACACAGTGCGCCGGCCGCTTTCGGCGAACCCGCCATGAAGACTAGATTCCGCTGCGCGCTACTCTGGCAACTTCATCTTACGCAGCAACGCCTTGTAGCGGGGATCGTGGCGGAGGTTGCTCAGCATGGGGTCACCTTTCACGTAAAGGGCGAGTGCGCCGTCACGCTCCTGATAAGCGCGGTCGAGCCACATAAATGCCCCGTCCACGTCGTTGCGATGGGCACAAATCACGGCAATCTGATATGGCCCGTTGACGGCTAATTTATCCACCGCAACCGCGAGCGCGCGGTCCGCCTCGCTCCTGCGCCCCAGCGCGTCGAGTGCAAGGGGTAGGCCTGCGATTCGCCATGGCTCATCTGGGTTCCTTTCCATTTCGGCGAGCGCCGCCGCGGGGTCTCCGCGAAGAATTAGCATTGCACCCAGCCGATAGTGTATCCCTTCAGCTGCCGCATTCAGCTCAAGTGCCTTGCGCCAGGCGACTTCGGCGTCTGTAAGCCGGCCACTTAAGAGAGCTGCATCGCCCAAGACGAGATAATTCCCAACTGCAAGCGGATCCCGCGTTACGGCCTGCTGGGCAAGCTGCCTTGCCTCGTCAAGCCGACCTTCGGTGAGCGCAATGTCCGCTGCGACCCGGAACGCACCGGAATTACCGGGATCGAGCGCTAGTGCCTGGTTGATCTCCGCACGAGCCCCATCAAAGTCAAAATCAAGATCATGAAGTATCTGGGCCATTGCGAGATGGGCGTCCGACAGACGCGGGTCGAGCTTGAGCGCCTGTTCCGCTGCGGGATACGCCTTGGCACGAGCGTTCTGATAGGAGCTGGTCGAATAGATGACAAAGTCGTCCTGTATCACGACGGCAAGCACTGCCCATGCAGGCGCGAACATCGGATCCAAATCAAGCGCGTGCCGCAGACTGTCGGCGGCCTTTTTGTTGTCGACCGCAGAGTGCCGCTGCCAGAATGATCGGCCCTGGAGGTACAGGATATAGGCCTCCGGGTTTGTGGTCGGCGTGGCTTTTGGCGTTTGACTTTCCAGCAGCGACACTTTGAGCGCCTTGACCACGGCACCGGCGATATCATCCTGCACCTTGAATATGTCATCGAGCTGTCGGTCATAACTTTCCGACCACAGGTGATAGCCGTTGTCGGCACGGACCAGCTCGGCGGTGATCCGCAGGTGATTCCCTGACCTGCGAACACTGCCTTCCAACACCTCTGCGACGCCGAGCGCCTTGGCGATCTCGGGAACGGTCGCCTGCTTTCCCTTGAAATAAAACGACGAAGTACGCGCCGGCACCCGTAGTTCTGGGACTTTCGTTAGCATGTCGATGAGTTCCTCCGACAACCCATCGGAGAAATATTCCTGGTCCTTCTTCTCGCTCATATCAACGAATGGCAGGACCGCAACGGATTTCTCAGGGATGATCGGCACGGCGGGTATTTCGGCCACAGTGGCCGCCGGTGCAACGGTCTTCTCAGCAAACGCGTGCTTCGATAGCCAAAACTTGTCGAGCGCGAAATACATCAACGCGACGGCTAGTACCACAATAATGGCCCGGTCCAGTTTTCGACCGGTCTGACGTGCAATTGATTTTTGCGGTGAGACTTCGTCCGTGGGCTTGAGGCCTTCGGGAGTGATCTCGTAGGCCCAGGCGATCAAGAGGGCGATGGGGAATCCAGTAACAGCAATCAGTACTGCGATACGGCCCGACCAGGGCGGCATCTCCAGGAGATGAAAGAACATTTCGAAGACTTCGAGTACCACGTAGCTGACGACAACATAGAGGATCGCAACCCGCCCAACGTTGCGGCGTTTAATCTCTTCGAGAATACCTATATGCGGTAACTGCGTATGTCCGTGATGGTGACCCGCAGCTAGATGGTGCGCGGCAATCTGGGCAGGAACAGTCGGAGGCGTCGCCGCGCCTGTGGCAATCGGCTTAGGCGCTTCGTTAGTGGGTTCAGACATTGCGGATCTTCAAGTCCCTAGCGCGCAGTAGCCAGAATGCCCGAGTCGGGGCGATGAGGCAACGCGATGCCGGGAACCTGGCCGATAGATAGTTTTGCGGCCGCCACTTGGGGGTGCCGAGTGGCAGCAAATGGACAGTTGCATCTCATCGGATCGAGGACGATTACGCACGCAATGAGTAGCCAATGAATATTGGATACTTTACGTCCGTGCCATTCCGGGCTAAGAGTTTGAATTTGAATGGTGGCCAGGGGTGGAATTGAACCACCGACACGCGGATTTTCAGTCCGCTGCTCTACCAACTGAGCTACCTGGCCGCCGGAAGGGAATGCGGCATATTAGACCGGGGCCCGGGTCTGACCGTCAAGCCAAATGACCCCGCCTACGCGTCAGCGCTTAGGTTCTACGTACTCTGCCGGCTTTTGTGATCCGGCACCAAAAAAGTACTTCTCCATTTCACCTTCAAGGAACTTGCGGGCTTTCGGATCTACCGGCGAAAGCCGATGTTCGTTGATCAACATGACCTGATGTTTGACCCATTGCGCCCAGGCTTCGCGGGACACATTTTCCAGGATCCGCAGGCCCAGGATGCCTGGGTAAGGAGCCTTATCGAGACCGGGCGCGGCGCGCCTGAGCACCACGCATTGCACTGTTCGATCCGTCATGGGCCGGCGTTATACCAGAATTCACCCTGCTCGGCCGGGTCGCTAAGTTTTGCTACATCATGTCGGCCAATCGACCGATCAGCACGCTGACTGGGGCGGGCAATCCGATCGCATCCGGGAACCGCGGATCGTGCCACTGCATTTCCGCTGGCTCCATTACGCCGGCGAAGCCCTCGCAGCGCACCAGCAACGGAGTGATCTCGAGTTCAAAATGAGTAAACGCGTGGCGAACCGGCGGTTGGGTCTGCAACTGTGCAGTCCTCAGGCGATCGATTGCGTAAATGCGCGCATCGTCAAGACGCTGGAACTGTGGCGGCGCCCATAAGCCGCCCCAGATCCCTTGGTTCGGCCGTCGCTCCAGCAGTACGGCACCGTCTTCCCGCACCGCGAGCAGCATCACGGTCCGTTTCGTGCGTCGTGCGCGCTGCGCGCGCGGTGAGGGAAATTCCTGCTGGCGGTGCGTGCGCCGCGCGCCGCACCCCGCACGCAGCGGGCACACCGCGCACAACGGGCGGCTGCGCACGCAAACCATGGCGCCCAGATCCATGATTGCCTGCGTGTAAAGCGCTACATGCCGCGTGGGCGTGCACCGCTCGGCCCGCTTCCACAACTTCCGCTCCACGGTAGGGTCCGTTTGCGCTCCAGCGACCAAGAAATATCGGGCCAATACCCGCCGAACGTTGCCATCTAAAATCGCATGCCGCTTGCCACCACTGAGTGCCAGGATGGCGGCTGCGGTCGAGCGGCCGATACCCGGCAGCGCGCAGAGCGCATCGATCTTAAGCGGCAGCTTGCCACCATGTTGCTCGACGATGAGCTGCGCAGCGCGGTGCAGGTTGCGGGCGCGCGAGTAATACCCCAGTCCCGACCACAGGTGCAGGACGCGGTCGAGCGGCGCAGCGGCGAGGGCGCTCACGTCAGGGAATTCTTGCATGAAGCGCTGGTAGTACGGCACAACCGTGGCGACCTGTGTCTGCTGCAGCATGACCTCGGAGATCCACTGGGCATAAACCCCAGTCTGCTGCTGCCATGGCAGATCGTGACGCCCGTGCTTTTTGTGCCAGGCAACCAGCGCAGTGGCGATGGGCGAGGATCTGCGGTCTGCCGCAGCGCGGCGTCGGGCCACTCCGCCTCTTCGGCGGGCTGTTGCGTGCCGCGTTGCGGCGGACCGCTTCTTCTTCGGCGTGGACATGGCGCTGAGCATAACAGCGCAATGCCATGCGCCCAATGCTCAGCACTTTTTCAGCCACGCTGCAGCGTATCGGCGGCAGACCGGTGCCGAAGCGCCATTGCCTCTATAATTGCAGGCGCAATAGGCCGCCGACGCATTAGAGGGGTGACCGCAGACCGTGGCTTCGCCGTCCCCATTTCGCAGCTGGTCGATGCCACTGGCCCTGGCATTGCTTGCCTGCGCCGTTTGCGCTTCGACCTGGCACACATTCGGTCACATCTGGGACGAACCGGAGCACATTGCCGCCGGTATGGTGCTGATCGACAAGGGCGTATACGTCTACGACGATCAGCACCCGCCGCTGGCGCGGCTGGCCGCGGCCATCGGCCCCTACCTCGCCGGGGCGCGATCCCATGGTTCCAAGCCGCCAAGCGGCGAGGAGGAAGGCCGGCAGATTCTGTATCACTCGGCAGCGAGCTACGACACGCTGCTGACGCTGGCGCGCGCTGGCATGCTGCCATTCCTGATCGTGCTGGTCCTATCGACCTGGAAGGCAGCAGAACGCTGGCAGGGCCAGCGCGTCGCTGCGGTGGCTACGCTGGCACTGATCAGCACGCCTGAGATTCTCGGGCATGGCTCGATCGCGGCGCTGGACATGCCGGTCACGGCGCTTTGCCTGCTGAGCTTCCTGATGCTGGCGCGCTGGATTGAGAGCCCGACGATGCTGCGCACCGTATTCGCGGGAATTGCTGTCGGACTGGCCATCAGCACCAAATTATCCGCGGTGCCGTTCCTCGGACTGGCCGTTCTGGTGCTGCTGGCCGTGCACATCACGTTCAATGTCCGCAACCACACGGCCACGCTCTTCGGGCGGCTCGGGCTGACAGGGGTGCTCATCGCGCTGCTGGCGATTGTTATCCTCGTCGGTGTCTACGGGCCAAAAATGATTTATCTGACGACGCCGGATCTTGCCTACAGCAAGGCCCTCGATGCGCTGTTCGGCCATGAGGGCTGGTGGCACGACGTCGGCTATCGCTTCGCCTCGCGCGTGCGCATGCCGATTGGCGTACAGACTGCAACCCTGAATATGCTCGGCGTGGAATGGCATAACAAGGTCGGCCACAACGCTTATTTGCTCGGCCAGACGTCGCTGCATGGCTGGTGGTATTTCTACCTGGTGGCCCTCGCCGTCAAGACGCCGCTGCCCTTGCTGCTGCTGGGTTTGCCGGGACTGGTGATTCTTGCCATCCGTGGCTGGCAGGCGCGGCAGATGTCGCTGCTGGCCCTGCCGCTATGGTTTGTGGCGGTATTGGTGTTCTGTTGCGCGTACAGCAACATCAATATCGGCGTCCGTCACGTCCTGCTGCTGTATCCGTTGCTGGCCATCGGCGCGGCGGCAACGCTGGATGCCGCCTGGCGCCTGCCGGTGCGGCCTGCCGCGCGCGTGCTCACGGCCGCGCTGTTCGGCTGGCAGCTCGCCACGGCGGCAGCGGTCTATCCGGATTACCTGGCGTACTTCAATTTCACGGCTGGCGCCCATCCCGAGCGGATTCTGGTCGACTCGGACCTTGACTGGGGACAGGATCTGCGGCGCCTGTCGCTGGAGCTCGCACGCCGCCACGTGCCGATGGTCCACATGGCCTACCGCGGGACGGCCGACCTGACCCGAGAGAATCTGCCGCCGTTTGACCTGCTCAAGCCGGGACAGCCCGCCACCGGCTGGATTGCCGCGGACATGTTGGCCATGAAGGAGGAGCCGGCCGGTTATGCCTGGCTGCGGTCGTACACGCCGGTGCAGCGCGTTGGCAAGTCTATCGACCTTTATTACATCCCCTGATCTCGACGCGCGACCGTCCCGGGCAAGGCAGCCCGCGGACTTAGTTGTGCTTTTCGAGTGCCTCGATCTGGTCCATCAGCCGGTTCATCCGCGCCGTGAGCGCCTGATAGGGCGCGGCCGTCGCGATATCGACGCCGGCCCGCTTGTAAAGCTCATACGGGTAATCCGATCCGCCCGCGCGCAGCAGCGTCAGGAACCGTTCCCGTGCCGGTACCCCGAGGTGCGTGATCGTGTCACTGAAATAAGCGGCGCCGGCCATCGAGATCGCGTACTGATAGACATAAAAAGGCGTAAAGAAATGCGGCACGAAGCTCCACTCGACGCAATAATTCGGATCGATAGTCATCAAGCCTTCGGCCTCGCCGTAATAACTGCGTAGCAACCCGCAATAAATCTGCGACATGCGCTCGCCGCTCAGCGAATTGCCTTGCTCAATCTCCTCGTGGATCGCGAGCTCGAACTCCGCGAACAGCACCTGACGGAAATACGTGAAGCGGATGGTTTCGAGTCCTTCGCCCAGATAAAACAGCTTCTCATCGCGACTCTTGGCGTGCGCCACCATGTAGTCATTGAGCAGCATCTCGTTGTTGATGGCTGCCGTCTCGGCGACAAAGATCGAATAGCTGGATTTCTCAAATGGCTGCGCGCCATCGGCCAGCAGCGTGTGCACCGCGTGGCCCCATTCGTGCGCCAGCGTCGACAGCGACCGGTATTCATCGGTGTGGTTGAGCAGCAGATACGGGTGCACGTCATAGGCTGCGCCGTCCATATAACCGCCGGAGCGCTTGCCCGGCGCGGGAGGCGCATTCATCCACCGGCCGGCAAAGCCTTTTCGCAGTAGTCCCACGTACTCATCGCCCAGCGGCTGCAACGCCGCGATCGTCAGGCGCTCGGATTCCTCAACCGGGAAGCTGGGTTCCACCGCCGGCTTGAACATCGGCACGAAGCTGTCGTAATAACCAAGCGGCCCGTCGATTCCGAGCAGCCGGCGCCGTAACTTAAGGTACCGATGCAACGTCGGCAGCGAGGCGTGAACCTGATCGATCAGCGTGTGATAAACGCCGGCCGGGATGTTGTCGGGAAACTGAGCTGCCGCCAGGGCGCTGGGAAATTTGCGCACCTTGGCCGTGAACTCATCGCCCAGGACCTGGGTCGCCAGCATTTGTCCCAAGGTGCCTTCGAACTGCTTGTGTGCGCCCCAGTAGGCGTCGAAGACGAGCTTGCGATCGGCGCGATTGTGCAGGACGCGGTATTTTTCAAACATTGGGGCCGTCAGCTGCACGCTGGTGCCGTCGCTGAGCGTCACCGTGGCCGAAGGCAACTCGCCGTCGGCCAAGACGCCATGCAGGCTTGCGGGCTGGCTCAGCACATCGCCTGCCGCGGCCAGCACACCTTCGGATTCAAGTCCAAGCGTATGCGGCGCACCGCGCAGCGTGTTGTCCAGAAAATAATCAAAACGGCTGACCAGCCGCGGCTCGGCCTGCTGAAACTTTTTAATTTTGTCAGGCCCGAGCGCAATGATTTCCGGCGCGACCCAGGCGGTCTGTTCGTTGATCAATGTTTCCAGCGCATCAGCCTGCTGGCGCAACTGCTGGTTGGCCCCGATGCGCACGTCCTCGTCGCCCTTCAACGAAGCGTATGCGGCCAGCCGGGCAGATTCCCGATTGACGGCACTGATGGCATCGAGCGCGGTATATAGCGCCTTCGGGTCGCGGCCGAGCGTGCCCGGATAAGTCCCGAGCGCGTGCGCAGCCGCCTGCGTGCGCTGGTAGGCCTCGGTCCAGGCCACGGTGGACGGATACAAATCGGACAGATCCCAGACGGGTTCTGCAGCAGACTCGGCGGCCTCGCCAACATCCGGCAGTGAATTCAGGCAAAGCAAAATGGCCAGCGTTCCCGCAAGTCCGAGGCGCGCGGCTATCGTCTTCATGGCTGATTCCAGTGTGTTTTTTTGGTATTGCGGCGAAGCGCCAGTGTCCCACTGATGCGTGACTTAAAGCAACGCCACTGACCGGAGTCAACGCGCGGACCGGGCCAACGTTATGATGAGGTTCGGAACCGAAAATCGGATGAACCGGAGGTCGCTATGGTTAACCAGAGCCAATTAGCTCACAGCTTGATTTTTGGTCTCCTGGCCGCGGCCGCTGCGCTACCCGGGTCGGTGGCCGCAGAAGATGCGCTGCCGGGCGGCGTATGGCAGAAGCATGAATATGAGCTGCACTACATGGGCTTTACTTCACGGTATTCGTGCGATGGGCTGGAGGGGAAGCTGCAGCTGCTGCTGAAGGCGGCCGGGGCCCGGGACGACGTACGTGTGAGCGCCGCTCCGTGTGACCGGCCCGACGGGCATCCGACCAGGTTTGCCGCCGCCAATATGACTTTCTATACGCTGGTGCCGGCGAGCGCCGGCTCCGGCGCTACGACTGCCGCTGCGACTACGCCTGCGATGTGGCGCACCGTCAAGCTTGCCGATCACAGCCCGAGCCCGCTTCAGGGCGGGGACTGCGAGCTGGTTGCCGAATTCCGGGACCAGATACTGCCCATGTTCACGACGCGCAACGTCGTCGACAACATGAGCTGCGTGCCGTATGAGGAGCATATCGGGCAACTAAACCTGAGCTTTGACGTGCTGACTTCAGCACCGGTAACGCCCGCCGCGCACTAGCTGCGCCGGTCATCCAGGCGCCGGGCATCAGCCCCGGCGCCTGGAATCCACCGTTCAGTGATTGCCCTCGCCTTCCTGGCGCGGCCGCTCCTTCTCGTCCTTATTCTTTTTCGGAGCCGGCTTCGCGGGCGGCTTGGCCGCAGGCTTGCTCTGCTGCTGCGGCGCAGGCTTGTACTGTTGTTGCTGCGGCGCTGGCTTGTACTGCGGCTGCGGCTGCGGCTGCGGCTGCGACTCCGGCCTGTACTGCGGCTGCGGCGCCGCCTGTTGAGGTTGCGCAGCGGGCTCTGGGCGGTTTTGGTACTGCGGCATCTCGCCGCGGTTCGGCTCGGATTGCACGGGAGGCGGTTCCGGGCGCTGCATGGTGCCTGGAGCTGCCAATCCGCGCGCACCAAAGGTCCCGCCATTCGGCTGTCCTGGATTTGCAATCCCTTGCCGCGGTCGCGTCACCTGCGACTCCGTGAAAACGCCAGGCCGCGAACTGGCCGCGATCGGCGGCACGCCATGATTCGCGCCGGCAAATAACGCGGGATTGGCCCGCGCAGCATTAATGTGCTGCCGCTGCTGCGGCGTTGCGCTTACGTGTGGCTCGCGCGCGGCCTGCAATTCCTGGGCATTGGGCTGGGTGCGCGTGCCGGGCGCGCCGGCATAACTGACGTTATTGACGGTGATGTTGTTTACAACCGTTTCGTTATACGTGTTGTGCACGATGGTGGTATTGATGTTGTTGACCGTCTGGTTGTAATGGAACTCACTACCCTGCCAGCGACCGCCTGCGTAACCTTCGCCGGTGTAACCACAGCCATAATTGATGCCGCCATAAAAGCCGACGTGCGGGCCCCAGTAGCCGGCATGAAATATATAAACGCCGGCTGCAAGGGCCCAGAAGCCTGGCGTCCACAGCACTCCAACGCGCGGCGGTTGCACCCAGGTGCCAGGCACCCAGAAATAATCGCCACCGGTGTAGTTCCAATAGCCGGGCGTCCAGATATACCCCTCGGCCGGGATCGGCGGCTGTTCATATACCGGCATTGGCGGCGGTGCCTCTTGTGCCGACATCGAGTAATCCGATTCGTAATCGCCGTTATCGGCCGGCGCGTAGGCTGGCGGCGCATAGGTTTGCGGCGGCGCATAGCTTTGTGGCGGCGAATAGGTCTGTGGCGGTGGCGGCGGCGGGTACTGGGCCGGAGCCACGACGCACGCGCTTAGGGTAGCGGCGGTCAGGCTAACGGCGATGCCGCGGGCGATGGAAACTGCGGTCATGACGCTTTCATCCTTATGTCAGGCGGGCCCTGCACCCGCGGTAACTGTTCGCTGCAGGCAAATTCAGCTTGGGCTGATTGCACTGAACAACTGCTGAACGGACCCGGCCCCGAATTCGTTGACCCGCCTCACCGGCGAGCACATGCCATTTTACCTGACGCGGCGAGGCTACCGATTGGGCAGAAATGGGCAACGGCGCACAATATCGCGGCCATGCGGCTGCGAGGTCCGTCGATATTAAGTTTTTGTCATGCCCGATAGCGACTTTGGCTTGCGAGATCTTCCGCTCGAACCAGCGGCGCCGCGCGCTCGACAGCTCATTTGATCGCGACGGCAGACGCTGCGATCGGCCAGGATTTCTTGACCACAGTGACGTCGCCTTCCCGCCACGGACTGGTGATTGGCGACCGGGCCGCCAGTAGCGGCGCCGCAGCCGCCGGCAAATCCGAACTCTGGTCATACAACTGCACGGTGAGCGGGGTATTCGCCGGGACGCGAAATTGCAATTCGATTCCAGTGGCGGGCACGCCTATCATTTCAAAGCTGCGCGCGCCGTCCGGCAGCGTGCCGAGCGTGACCGGCACCG
>DASWBL010000102.1:0-4467 GCA_036390615.1 Steroidobacteraceae bacterium
AGTCGCGCGCCGAGGCGCTAAAGCCACCGTCGCCCTTCGATACAGTTCTCGCCCGTGCTGTTGCGCCGCTGCCGAAGCTGCTGAACGCGGTACGCACGCTTTGCGATGCCAACACCCGCGTGGTGGCGCTCAAGGGGCGACAACCTGCTGCGGAACTGGCCGAACTGCCCGCCGGCTGGCAGCTACTTTCCAGCCGCGCGGTGCAGTTGCCGGGCGTTGCCGCCGAGCGGCACGTGCTTACGTTGGGGTTGCGGCCGAGGTAACCGGCGGGCGGTGCAGTAGCCGGGCCGGCAGGCTGAGCGCGCTGATGATCGACACCAGCACGGCCGCGGCGTACGGGATCGACTGGATCATCAGCGCGACGATCCACACCGTGAGGTCCGGGCTCGCCAGTTCGCGCGGAATCATGCGGATCCCGATGGCAGAGCCCCACAGACCCAGCATCAGCAGCATCTCCTCGCGCGCGGCGCCGAGCGCCGCGAGCAGCGCATGCGGATTGCGGCGCTTGGGCGTGCGGAAAAACGGCTCGCTCCGGGTGATCAGGCCCTTCAGGATCGAGCGGCCGATCGCGTGCGCGAGCGCAAGTCCCGCCACTGCCGCGGCCAGCGTCTGGCGCATGCCCATGCCGACGCGGCGCGTGTACAGGTGCACGAGCTTGACCAGCTTGAAGGTGAAGAGGCTGAGCGGCAGCACCGAGAAGATCAGCAGCGGCGGATCGATCTTCTGCGGCGCCACGATCATCGCGGCCGACCAGCCGATGGCGGCCAGGTTGAACAGCAGGTTGAAGCCGTCGGCCATCCACGGCAGCCAGCCGGCGATGAAGTGATAGCGTTGCCCGGAGGTCAGGGCGCTGTGCGTCGGGCTGAGCAGCGCCACCGCGTGATGGCGCAGGATCGACATCGCCCCGTAGGCCCAGCGGAATCGTTGCTTCTTGTAGTCGAGGAAGGTATCCGGCATCACGCCGCGCCCGTAGCTGCGCGGCAGGTAAGTGGCTTCGTAGCCGGCTTCGAAGACGCGCATGCCAAGCTCCGCATCCTCGGTGATGCACCACTCCGCCCAGCCGCGCAGCGCATCGAGCACCCGCCGGCGCACCAGGGTCATCGTGCCGTGCTGGATGATCGCGTTGCGCTCGTTGCGGGTGATCATGCCGATGTAGAAAAATCCGCGATACTCGGCATAGCACATCGCCTTGAAGGCGTTGTCGTACTCGTCGCGGTAATCCTGCGGGGCCTGCACGATGGCGAGCTTCGGATCACCGAATGCCGGGACCAGGTCCTTTAGCCAGCCGGCATCGACCTGGTAATCGCTGTCGATGACCGCGATCACTTCGGCGTCGAGGGCGGTGTTACGCAGCGCAAAGTTCAGCGCCCCGGCCTTGAACCCGGCCAGCGGGCTGACATGAAAGAACCTGAAGCGCGGTCCGGCCCGCTCGCACCAGGCCTCGACCGGCCGCCACACCGCCTCATCCTTGGTGTTGTTGTCGATGACCAGCACTTCATAATCCGGGTAATCGAGCCGGGTGAGCGCCTCGAGCGTTTCGATCAGCATGTCCGGCGGCTCGTTATAGGCCGGCACGTGGATCGAGACTTTCATCGGCCGCACCGCACTGATGCGGTTTGGCTGCAGCAGCCGCTCGTGCACGCCGATCCAGTGCGCCTCAGCCCACTCGTGCGCCTCGGCGAACAGCACGGCGATCACGCCGAGCATCCCTAAGATCAGCAGCGCACCGACAATGACGTTGGTCGGCGTCAGGTACTGGCGGGTGTAATCGTAGATGACCCATACCGCGGTCGTGGCCGCGGCGTACACCACCACCGCGAGCAGCGTGCGGCCGCGAGTGCGGAGCGAATCGCTGTGCAGGTAGAACACGCCGAGCAGCAGCAGCGCGATGGTCACGGAAATGCCGGCCAGCATGTGCCATTCGGGGATGCGCACGATCGGCTGCTCGAACGCGAATTTTGGCTGCCGGTTGACGTCATAGATGCCCCAGTAGGCGCCGACGCCGCCCTCGCCGGCCGCTTTCCAAGGCTGATCGAAGGCTTCCATCAGGTAGTACACGATTTCCGGGCGGCGCTTTTCCGCGCGGGCGAGGAAGCGGCGCAGGAACAGCGCCTCGTTGGACACCGAAGCGACCGCGCTGCCGCGGGTCCGCCCCTCGGACGGCCAGCCGACTTCGCCGATGATCACCGGCTTGTTGGGGAAGCGCAGTTGGACCAGCTGCAGGCTGCGGATGCAAAAATCCACGGCCGAATCCACATCGAGGCCTTCCCAGTACGGCAACAGGTGCACCGCGATGAAATCAACGTGGTCGGCCAGTTCCGGATATTTGATCCAGGTGGCCCAGGTCTCGGCGGTGCCGACCGGCTGGCGCACTTCGTCGCGTACCCGGTCGAGCTGCTCGCCGAGTTCCTCGGGGGTCAGGTCGCCGCGCAGCAGTACCTCGTTGCCGATGATCAGGCGCACGACGTTGCGATTGGCCTTCGCCAGATCGATAGCCTGCTGGACTTCGACGTCGTTGGTCGCCTTGTCCTTGTCGAGCCAGGCGCCGACCGCGACGCTCATGCCGTGCTTGGCGGCGAGCTCGGGAATCTTGGCCAGCGTGCCGGAGGTGGCGTAGGTCCGGACCGCATGCACTTTGGTCGCAAGCAGCGTCAGATCCTCGTCGATCTCCTGTTCGCTCGGGTACTCACGCAGGTACGCGTTCTGATCGGCCCGGAAGGGCGAGAATGCCACGCCCTGGATATGCGCCGGCCACGGCGGCTCGGCGCTGGGCCGGTTGGCCCAGCCCCACACGGCATAAGTCGCCACCGCAAAGACCGCGGCGACCAGCACGGCGGAGACCCATTTCATCATGGCTCAGTGTACCCGCAGCGCCGCAGCCGCAGCCAAGACGCGCCGCTGTCGGGGCAAGGCCGCGAAGGCCTTAATTGGCAATCCCGAGGGAAACCGGGCCGCTGTTGACGCCCCCGACGGGGAAGGGCGAGGTTGCCAGCGCGGTCAGGGCGCCGTTGCCGCCAATGGCATAAGCCGAGAGGTTGCCTGAGCCAAAATTGGCGACATACAAGAAATGACCGAGATTATCGACCTGCGCCGAAAAGGGCTTGCTCCCCGCGGGGAACGGCGAGCCGGGGACCACGGTCAGATCGCCGTTCTGAACGTTGAGTTGATAGGCGGATACCGTGCCATCGATGAAGTTGGCCACGTAGACATAGGGGGCTGAAGGATCTGGCGCGACAGCGACCGGACCCGTACCGGTCGCGAACGGGGAGCCATTGACGGCAGCAAGCGCGCCGGATGAACTGTCAATCGCGTACACGGAGACGGTATTGTCTGAAGCGTTGGTCACGAAAGCGAACTGGGCGCTGGCATCGACCGCGATGGAGTTCGGATCGCCACCGGCCGCAAACGGCGAGCCAGCGACTGGCGTGAGCACACCGGTGCTGGCATCGGCGAGGTAGGCTGAAACGTTGTTCGCACCGCCGTTGGTGACAAAAACTAACCGCACGCCATTGGAAGTAATGGCCGTCCCGACGCCTAAGGGGCTGCTGCCGGCCGCAAACGGTGACCCCGCGATCGCCGTGAGCGCACCGGTACTGCCGACGGCAAAAGCGAAGACCGCGTTATCGGTCGAATTAGCCACGTAGAGATAAGTGCCCGAAGGGTCAATACTCATCCCATTCGATTGGTTGGCCGTCGGGTACGGTGAGCCGGCGAGCGCCGTCAGTGCGCCGGCATTGCCAATCGAATAGCCATAAACTGGACCGCCCACGGTAAGTACGTAGGCGTATTGACCCGACGGGGTCGACGCGACGACCTCCGGCGTGCCGGGAACAGGCTGTGCGGCGCCCGGGACCGCGCTCAGTGCTCCAGTCCCGGCGTCGATGCTGAAGGGCTCGACCTCGCCAGCAAGTGCCGGAGGTTGGCTGGCTACATAAAGAAACCGGCTGGTGTTAGTTGTGCAGGTCACGGTGATAGCCGCGGAATTGGCATTGCCAACGGTCCCCATGCCATTGGCGACGACGCAGGTCTGCGACGGATTGCCCGGTTGCGTCAGTACTGTCAGGTCGTAATTGGTGCCCGCAGGGTATGACCCGACCAGATTTGGATACAGGCCGTTGGCGCCCGCAGCGATAAAAAACGCGCCGCCGGCGTTGGTCAGTTGTAATCCCGAACCGCTCAACCCGCTGATTGTGCCGCCCACCGAGTAAGTCGGAGTGGTGAGGCTGAAATGTGGCGAAACATTGCAGCCGGCGAGCGCGAGCGCTGCGACCAGAAACACATAGCGATTAGGCATGTTTGCCCCCTGGCTCCGGGTCACCGAGCGGCAGGCGCAGAAACGCCGGTCCCAAGAGCCCCGTTTTAAGGCGAGGGATACACGGATCGAGAGCCGGCGTCAATTTGTCCTGACCCGCAAGTCTGGGCGGCAGACTGTGCGCCGTAATGCGGCATCCAGGCGGCAAGCCCGGC
>DASWBL010000103.1:0-4389 GCA_036390615.1 Steroidobacteraceae bacterium
CGACGCCCGGCGTTGGCTTTGCGCTGGGCATAGAACGGGTGGCGGAGCTGATTGCGCAGGTCGGCAGCGCACCGGCGCCACCGACGGCAGACGTTTACCTGATCGTGAGCGGCGAAGCCGCCGAACGCGCAGCGCTATGCCTGGCTGAAGAGCTTCGCGATGCGCTGCCGGGGCGCTCGGTGTTCGTCAATTTGGGTGGTGGCAGCATCAAAACCCAGTTTAGGCGGGCTGACCGCAGCGGCGCGCGGCTCGCGCTGGTGCTGGGTGATGCTGAAATGCAACGTCGCGTGGTAGGGGTGAAACCTTTACGCGACCAGAGCGGTCAGAGTGACTGCCCGCTGGCCGAGCTGCCGGCGCGGATTGCGGCGATGATGAAGGAGTAAGCGTGGACGAGACCTTAAGCGAGCGGGAACAATGGGAACTGGTCGTCGGCTGGGTGCGCCAGAACGGACCTTGGATGTTGCTTGGCATCCTGCTGGCTGCAGGCGGGGTCTACGGCTGGAAGGCCTACCAGGCCCACCTTGAAAAGCTGCGGCTCGAGGCAGGCGGCCGTTTTCAGCAGTTGATCAGCGTCTTTGCCAAGACCGACGCTCCGGCGGTGATCAAACTGGCCGACGCGCTGGCCCACGATTTTCCCGGCACAGGCTACGCCGAGCAGGGCGAGCTGCTGGCTGCGCGGATGCAGTTTGAGAAAGGCGACAGCATCGCCGCGGTCGATCGGATGACCACGGTCATGAATGCCACGACCGACAAGGAACTGAAATTGCTGATCCGGCTGCGCGTGGCGCGGCTTGAGGTCGATGAAGGCAAGCCTGATCTGGCGCTGAGCACACTGGGAGGTGCGGAGCCGGGTGCCTTCGCGCCGCGGTTTGCCGAAGTGCGCGGCGATGCGCTGTACTCCAAAGGCGACAAGGTAGGAGCGCTGAAGGCGTACCGCGAAGCGAAGGACAGTGGTTCCACGGATGTTGACGCCGGCCTGCTGACCCTCAAGATCAATGAACTGACCCGTTCGTGAGCTCAAATCGCATGTTTAAATTCGTGGCGCGGCTGTTGTTGCCAGCGTGCCTGCTGGCTTTGGCCGCAGGCTGTTCGCACACACCTAAGAAGGACAAGGATGAGGACAAGCCGGCCGTCCTCAAGTCGTTCACGCAGACCGTTGCCGTGCAGCGCGTCTGGCACGTGTCGTTGCGCGGTCAGCTGCCGAAGCTGCGGCTCGGGCTGGGGCCGGTGGCGGCGGCCGATCGCGTATATCTGGCGAGCGCCAAAGGCGTGGTGCGGGCCTACGCGCTGGCCAATGGCAAGGAGCTGTGGAGCCGCAAGCTGAAGACGCAGCTCGGTGGCGGCCCGGGCGCCAACGCCAAGATGGTGGTGATCGGCGGCACCGGCGGCGAGTTGATCGCGCTGTCGACCGCCGACGGCGCGGAGCTGTGGCGCGTCAGGTTAGGAGGCGAAATTCTCGCGGAGCCTACTGTCGCTGACGATGTGATCATTGCCCGCACGGTTGACGGACGGATGCACGCGCTGGAGCCCGGCGATGGCCGCACCCGCTGGGTGGCCGATCAGCCGCCGCCCAAGCTTTCGCTGCGCGGCCAGTCGGCGGCGGTCATTGCCGGCGATACGGTCTACGCTGGCTTTGATAATGGCAGGCTGATGGCGGTGCTATTGAGCAACGGCACGACCGTGTGGGACGTGGCCGTCGCGCAGGCCCGCGGCAGTACCGAGCTGCAGCGATTGGTCGACATCGACGCTCCGGTGGTCATTGATGGCGATGAGCTCTACGCCGCCAGCTACCAAGGCAAGCTCGAGCGCTTAAGTCGGGACAACGGGCAATTGTCTTGGTCACGCGAACTGTCCAGCTACCGCGGGCTGACGCTCGATGCGACGACGGTGTATCTGTCAACCGCTGAGGGCGAAGTGGTCGCGCTCGACCGGGTCACGGGCGTGGAGCGCTGGCGGCAGAGTGCACTGTTGCGTCGCCAACTCAGCGGCCCGGTGCTGGATCACGGTCGGGTGGTCGTGGGCGACTACCAGGGCTTTCTGCACTGGCTCAACCCGGCCGATGGCAGTTTTGTAGCGCGGCATAGAGTCAGTCGGGGCCGAGTTGATGCGACGCCGGTCGAGGCAGGCGATCTGTTGCTCGCGCTCACCGACCGGGGCGAGCTCGGCGCCTTTCGAACGACCGCTTCCGGACAGCGGTGATTCATGCTGCCGGTCGTCGCGATCCTGGGCCGACCCAACGTCGGCAAATCGACGCTGTTTAATGTTCTGACCCGCACCCGGTCAGCCATCGTGGCGGACGTGCCGGGCGTCACCCGCGACCGGCAGTACGGCTACTCCAAGATCGGTGCCGTGCCTTGCGTGCTGATTGATACTGGCGGGCTGATCGAGCAGCCGACAGGATTGGACGCGCAGATGCGCATCCAGACTGAAAAGGCGGTCGCCGAGGCCGACTATCTGCTGCTGCTTACCGACGCACGCGCCGGCGTCACCCCTCAGGACTACTTTGTCGCCAGCGAGCTGCGACGCAGCGGCAAGCGCGTCACGCTGGCAGTCAATAAGGCCGAAGGCCTCGATGCCGAGGCAGTGGCCGCGGATTTTTATGAACTCGGTTGCGGCACGCCGATCGCCATTTCAGCGAGTCACGGTCAAGGCTGCGCTGAACTGATTGACAGCGTTTTAGATGGGGTCGATGCGGGAGTCGCGCCGGCCGATGATCTGGCGGCGATTCGCGTCGCTATTATCGGTAAGCCCAATGTCGGCAAGAGTACGCTGGTCAACCGACTGCTCGGCGAAGAGCGCGTCATCGCCAGCGCCGAACCCGGCACGACCCGCGATTCGATCATGGTGCCGTTTGCCCGTGACGGGCGCGATTTTGTGCTGGTTGACACCGCGGGCATGCGCCGCCGCGGCCGCGTCGATGACACGGTCGAACGCGCCAGCGTCGCCCGCACACTGCAGGCCGTGGCTGAAGCTCATGTCGTGGTCATGGTGCTCGATGCGCACGAGGGCATCGGCGAGCAGGATGCGAGTGTGCTGGGGGAGGCCCTGAACCGGGGGCGCGTGCTGCTGATCGCGATCAACAAGTGGGACGGCATTGCAGCCGAGCAGCGCGAGGAGGTGCGCCGCCAGCTGTCGTTGAAGCTTGATTTCGTGCCGTTCGCGCCGTTGCATTTTATTTCGGCCCGCCATGGCACCGGCGTCGGGGAGCTGGCGCGCGACATGATCCGCGGTTTCGATGCGGCGATGCGGGTGATGCCGACGCCGGCGCTGACCAAAGTGCTGGAGAAGGCATTGCAGGCACACCAGCCGCCCTTGGTGCGCGGCCGGCGCATCAAGCTGCGCTACGCGCATCAGGGCGGCCGCAATCCGCCGCGGATCATCGTCCACGGCAATCAGACGGTCGCCGTACCGGAGTCCTACCGACGCTACCTCGCCAACGTATACCGCGAGGCTTTCGATCTGTTTGCGACGCCGGTGGCCGTTGATTTTAGGACCGACGCCAATCCCTACGATCGGCTCAAGGCGAAGCGGCGGCCACGGGCGGCAGGAACAATGCCGGGTCGACGAAAGCGCGGTTGAGCGCCACGCCAAAGTGCAGGTGAGAGCCGGTCACCCGCCCGGTCGCACCCACCTTGCCGATAGCCTGCCCGCGCGCCACGTTGGCGCCGACGGTGACATCAATGGCCGAAAGGTGGCAGTACATCGTGATCAGTCCCTGACCGTGGTCAAGCAATATGGTGTTGCCGTTGAAGAAATAATTTCCGGTATCAATGACGCGGCCGGCAGCAGCGGCGTGCACCGGCAAGCCGACCGGCCCGGCGATATCCATGCCCGAATGCGGCGCCCGGCCTTCGTTGTTGAAAAAGCGGCGCGAGCCAAAGGAGCTGGAACGCACGCCGTCGATCGGCGCGGCCAGCTGCAGCGAGTCCGGGGCCTTCGGTGAGAATGTTGCCAGCGCCGCGTGTAATCGCACTTTCTCACGCTCGAAGCGCGCGAGATCCTTTGCCGACAGATCCACCTGTCCGGGCGCGACGGTGAGGTGCTGCTCGGTGTATTGCTTCGATCCGACCGCAAAAGACCGTTCTGCAGGACCGGTAGGGAGCACAAGCTGCGCGGAATGCTCGCCAACGCTCGTATCAAGTCCGATGCCCAGTACCGCCACCCACCCGGCCGGCTCGCGCAGCACCATGACCGGATTGCCTTCGTAGCTCACCTTCGGTGCTGTATCGCCGCCGGCCTGAATATCTAGCAGCGCGACGCCACCCGGCACAGCGCTGGCCTGCGGTAGCGGCGCCTCGGCGCGTGTGACATTGGCTGCTGCCAGAGCCGCCAGCGGTAATATCCGCAGAAATTTCCTCAATGGGGCAGGCATCTCAGGAGCGCCTTGCC
>DASWBL010000104.1:0-1934 GCA_036390615.1 Steroidobacteraceae bacterium
GTCAGAACCATTGCACTCTTGATCCGGACGTATCATCGTAGCGCAACCCTCGGAGAGCGAATGTCCGTTGCCCCAGTCGATTATTTCGATGCCAGTTTTCCCGGCGCCACTCAAGTCGTTCGGGTCACCAACCTGCACGAGGCCAAGGTATTTGCGCGCAGATGGGTGATCAGGGACAAGGATCCCACTTTGAAAGTGCTGCTCCGGCACATCGAAAGGGTTAACAGCGCCGCGACCGCGGACAGCGCGATACGGCAGCTAAAGCAAGCGCTGGCCAGCCGGGGTTTGTTGGTCACCGCAACTGCGCAGCCCGGCAGCGTGCCGCCCGGTGAATAAAAAACCGCCCCCGAAGGGGCGGTTTCGATCGATCGCTTTTTCGGCGAGCAATCAATTCAGACTTCAAGTCGCCTGGATGTTGCCGACGGCGATCTTGCCGGTGCGGCGGTCTTCCTGGGTATCGAAAGCCACCTTCTGGCCTTCGACCAGCCCGCGCATGCCGGCGCGCTCGAGCGCGGTGGCGTGGACGAAAACGTCCTTGCCGCCGTCATCCGGCTGAATGAAGCCGAAGCCTTTTTGGTCGTTGTAGAACTTCACGGTGCCCGTATTCATCAAGATGTCCTTTCGCTGATTTAGGTGCACATGAGCGACAGACGCGCGGCTGCGCGTTTTGAAGCTCGAACCGTCGATGTTTGGAGGGTCTGAACGTGCGCCTGGCAGTCAGCGAAGGCGAAACGGCCCGATTGTCCGGCCAAAAGTCGATGTGCGCTAGTTAGTGGATAAGCGTGGCCTTTACAAGGCGGAACTAAGCGGGCAGCGGCGCCTGCGCGCCAATCCGGCTGCGCAATTCGCGAAACGATATCAGTCGGTGCGCGGCTTCGTCCCACAGCACCAGGCGCACGCACGCCAAGCTCTGACCCAGCGTCAGCCGGCCGACATTTGCCAGGTCGGGGTGCTGGCGCAGCGCCAGCGGCAACCGGTAAAACGGAATTCGGCTGCACAGGTGGTGGATATGATGCACGCCGATATTGGCAGTGAACCAGCGCAGCACGGCCGGCAGATCGTAATGCGAGCTGCCGTAGAGCGCCGCAGTTGGAAAGCTCCAATTTCGGTTTTCCGACCAGGCGGTATGTTCGAATTGGTGCTGCACATAGAACAGCCACACCCCGATCACGCCTGCGATCAGCGCGATCGGCAGATGCAACAGCAGGAACGGCCACACGCCGATCCACCACATCATGCCGGCAACGATCAGCGCGATGGCGCCATTGGTCGCCATGGTGCTGACCCACGGCGTCCAGCCATCCCGCATGAAGCCTAATGGAAGCCGATGGCGCAGCATGAACAGGTAGATCGGGCCGATGCCGAACATGACGATCGGGTTGCGGTAGAGCCGATAGGCGAGCCGGCGCCGGCGCGGCAGCGCCAGATATTCGCGCACGGTGAGCGTATCGACGTCGCCGATACCGCGGCGATCGAGATTGCCGGAAGTGGCGTGATGGATGCCGTGGGCGCGTCGCCAGAAATCATAGGGCGTCAGTGTCAACACGCCGATGACGCGGCCGACCCAATCGTTCGCCAAGCGATGGCGGAAGAACGAGCCATGGCCGCAATCGTGCTGGATCATGAACAGGCGGACGAGAAAGCCTGCGGCGGGAACCGCCAGCAGCAGATAAAGCCCGTAGCCGATGTGAAAGACGAGCCACATCGACAGCCACAGCAGAACGAATGGCACGACCGTAATCAGGATCTCGACAATGCTGCGCCCGTTGTTCGGTTCGCGGTAGCGCGCCAGACTCAGGGTCAAGGCGTGCAAATCGGCCTGCGGAGCCAGATCGGTCAGTGGGGCCAAATCGGTCAGGGGGCCCAAATTGGTTAATGGAGCGGTGTCTGCTTTCGGTCCGTCGTTCAAAAAAGTCACTCCGTGCTGATAGCGG
>DASWBL010000105.1:0-27958 GCA_036390615.1 Steroidobacteraceae bacterium
GAGCTTCGCTTAAACCAATCTCTGGCTCTGCCCGCGCGAGAGTCGTCCGATCGCGCCCCACCATTTGCGCGGCCTCGCCCGGTGAAAATAGCCGTTGCAGCGTTTTACGTTGGTGCGGCTCTGCACCTAGCTCATGCATGCGCTGTAGAAAGTTCTCGCTGTTAGCGAGAATGTCCGCAAGCTTGTCAACCGCCCGAATCGCTGGCAAACTGACCTCCCGAGGGACGTGTCGTCCACGGATTTCCCGCAGAAATTACCAGAAATCCGTGCAGGCAACCATCGCCAGTTGCCATAGGCTCTTCACGGATGTCTTTACATGAGCGAATCGAGCGACGCGGGAACCATCTCGGCTACCGCCGCGAACCTGGATAAAGCTATCCGGCTGTACTCGGGGCTCGGTTACACGGCGGAGCGGATGGCTGCACAGTTGGTGCGATCGGGTTACCCGGTAGCGTTGATTCGCGATCGATTCCCGCAACTGCCGGTTTCAACCATTCCAGAATCTATCGCGCCCCGTACGCTCCGAAAAATTTCGCCCGCACTGCCCAACAAGTCACCTGCCGCGCCGGGTGTTGGGGTCCCGAAGATTATTGAAGCAACGTCGTTGCTGAACCGCGTACCGATTCAGCAGCGTCCCCCGGCGATACCGACCTGCAACATACAGAACGCGGAAAGCACCGACGGCATCGCCTTCCAATACGTACCCTTAATTCAGTGTTCCTTTCCGCATGCCGATCAGGGTGAGCTGACAACTTTTACGCGGCGCAATGGTTGGCTGGAATTGACTTTGTCTACCGCCCGCCGCGATACAGGTTTGCCCTACGGCGTCCCGGCCCGGCTGCTGACCATATATTGCGCCTCGGAGGCGATTCGAACTCGTTCGCCGGAGATTTATCTCGGCAAGAGCGTGCATGAATTTCTCAGACGCTTGGAAGTGCCGATTACGCGCGGCGAGCGCGGTTCGCTCCGGGTTTATGCCAATCAATTGCTCCGGCTGATTCATTGCGCTATTTCAATTGATGAGAATGTCCGCGACGCCACGGGACGAACTGGACTTCACATCCGCCAAGCGTTGTTCGCCGAGGAAGCACAGCTTTGGTGGGACGATAGCGAGTCGATCGGGCAGGGGAGCTCGCTGGTACTGTCCTCGGTGCTATTTCAATCAATATTGGAACGCTCCGCGCCGCTGTCGACTCACGCGATCCGCCAGCTGCGCAAGAGTCCAATGGATCTTGATATCTACGCTTGGCTGGTCCACCGGCTGTTCCACCTGAGCCGGCCGAGCACGCTGACCTGGGAGCAGTTGTCCGGGCAGTTCGGGCACAGCTATGGAGAGCTGCGTTACTTTCGCCGCTTCTTCGGGGACTCCCTCAAGCGAGTCCTGAAGGTTTATCCGGAAGCTCGCCTAAACTGGCTTGATACAGGGATTGTTTTGTTGCCGTCCCGGCGACATGTAAGTAGTCGCCCGTCGCCACGCACGTAGCAACTCTCACGGGCCATCAAGTCGTTTGTCCAATCGGACCGGATAAAACAGACCAAATCCGGCCATCACGGGCCAAATTGTCTCCTCTCTATAGCCACCGTTGCATCTCTCACGCGTATTTTGTAACCGATTGATATTAAAGGACTAAAAACAATAGCGTTGGGCCCTAGCGTCGCATCTCTCACGCCTGAGCGTCGAATCTCTCGCGATTTCAACGTCGAAACTCTACCCGTAGACCGTTGCAACGCTACGCGGAATAGCTGTTTTATCGTTTTAAATCAATTATATGCACTCTGCTCCTGTAGGTCCTGTAGCTTCCTTTAATAGGTCCTAGTGTAATTATTAAGGCGAGGATATTCAGACGCCCGACCCGGGATAGCGGATCTCGATCCGCTGATAGTTAAACCGGAGATGGATAGAGAGGAGGGTGGCGCCTGCGCGTAATTTGCGGCATTGCGCCTTCCAAATAAAACAGGGCACCCGCAGGCGGTGCCCTGTATCAAGTAGCGATTAAATGAACGCTTACTTGCCGCCGCCGGCAGTGGTTGCGTCTTTTGACGTACCGCCAGACTTTGCCTTCTTGCTGTGATGGGAATGCTTGGCCTTCGGTGTGGTCGAGGTTCCCGCAGCCGGGGCGCTGGCCGCCGGAGCCGTACCTGCCGCATCAGCCGCCGAAGCAATCAGCGGGGCCGCACAAAGCGTGGTGGCCACGAGGGCCAGGATGGCGATGTTCAGTTTCATTACCGGAATCTCCAAATGTTTATTTAAAAGGCCTACATGGGCCGCAGATACATTATCTCCGAAGCCCCTCAGCGGCCTTGTGAAACATTTGTAATGCGGGGAAGGGCTACCAACCGCGAGCCTAAAGTGGTTCGAGCTTGGCGTGCATTGAAATCTCGGCCCGCAATAGCCGAGAAACTGGGCAGCCGGCCTTGGCTTCAGCCGCCGTTTTCTGAAATTGCTCGGCTGAAATGCCCGGAACCCAGGCTTCCACCTCAAGGTGGACTGCACTGATGGTCCACTGTCCGCTTACCTGCTCGAGCGACACGGTCGCTTGCGTGGCAAGCCGCTTTGGCGCAAATCCTGACTGACTCAAGGCTGCCGACAAGGCCATCGTAAAACAACCGGCATGGGCGGCAGCAATCAGTTCCTCTGGATTGGTACCGGGACTGGCTTCAAAGCGGGTTGCGAAGGAATAGGGCGTGTCCTTGAGCACGCCACTGTGCGTTGCCAAGGCTCCATGACCGTGTTTCAGATCACCTTGCCAGATTGCCGAGGCCGTTCTTTTCATCGCAGTCTCCTGAGTCGTTTTTGGGTGCCCGTCGTGTCGCTGCGCACGGGCACCGGCCCCAATATTAGCGCGACACTGCACACCGCGCCGCCACTCCGAGGTTTGGCGCCAAGTCTAATCCAGCACAAGAAATGGCTGGAATCAGGCTGGCCAGCTGTCACAATCCGGTGATGTAATGACATGTTTGTTGCAAAAATCGACAACAAGACCTTCTGGCGAATAAGTCACTCAGATTGGCGATGAACCGCGTAAACCCGTTCGGCTTTGCCCGCGACCTTGCGTCGCGCTGGGATGCGTTGGCCATCCTAGTCATCATGGGACTGATCGCATTTCTGGGTGAAGCCAGCCACGGGCTGCTTGAGCCGTTGGCCAAGCTGGACGCTCAGCCACTGTCGCTGGCCCCGGCGCATCTGCCGGAATATGCCGCGCGCACGACACTTCGAATGTTCGCGGCGCTTGCCCTGTCGATGATCTTCACCCTGACCTATGCGACCTGGGCGGCCAAAAGCCCGCGCGCCGGGAAACTGCTGGTGCCGATTCTGGACATTCTGCAGTCAGTACCAATCCTCGGATTTATCTCGATTACGGTCGTGTTTTTCATGTCGCTGGCGCCGGGTCGGGTGCTGGGCGCGGAGTTCGCGGCAGTGTTTGCGATTTTCACCAGCCAGGCTTGGAACATGGCGTTCAGCTTCTACCAGTCGCTGCGCACCGTGCCGATCGAATTGCGCGAGGCGGCCGATTCCTTTTTGCTTTCGCCATGGATGCGGTTTTGGCAACTTGAGGTGCCATTTGCACTGCCGTCACTGATCTGGAACATGATGATGTCCATGTCAGGCGGCTGGTTTTTCGTGGTCGCTTCGGAATCCATCAGCGTCGGCCACACCAACGTCGCTCTACCAGGCGTCGGCTCTTACATCGCGATGGCGATCGCTGAGCGCAACCTGCCAGCGATCGGCTGGGCAATACTCACTATGTTGATCGTCATTCTGGCCTACGATCAGTTACTGTTCCGGCCGCTGATCGCCTGGGTTGATCGATTCCGCGTCGAACAGGAACCGGACGCGACGATGCCGACGTCGTGGGTGCTAGACACGATGCAACGTTCGCGGCTGATCCGCAGGCTAACACTGGCCTTTTATGGCTTGATCCGCTGGACAAGCCAAATTGGCCCGCCACGCCGGCCAGTGATTAAAAGAGCGGCGCTTGCCGCTCGGGCGCGCATGTTGGACCGGTTTTGGTACGCCATCATGATTGTAGTCATTGCGCTGGCCGTCTGGCATATCGGGCGTGTGCTGATCGTACGCACGTCGATGGCTGAGGTCCGAAGCGTCACCGTTCTTGCGCTGATTACATTTCTGCGCGTCGCATTACTGATCGCCTTGGCCAGCTTGGTCTGGGTGCCGATTGGAGTTTGGGTCGGATTACGGCCGCGTGTCACGCAGATCGTTCAGCCTATCGCGCAGTTCTTGGCGGCATTTCCGGCGAATCTAGTTTTCCCATTGATGGTGTCCATGATTGTCGCCTGGCGGCTCAATCCGGATATCTGGCTAAGCGTGCTGATGATTCTTGGTACGCAGTGGTACATCCTATTTAACGTTATCGCTGGTGCCTCAGCCATGCCAGGCGAACTGCGCTATGCGGCGCAAAATCTGCGCGTGGGCGGCTGGCTCTGGTGGCGCAAAGTAGCATTGCCCGGGGTCTTCCCGTTTTACGTGACCGGCGCCATAACCGCCTCAGGCGGATCCTGGAATGCGGCCATTGTCGCTGAAGTGGCCAATTGGGGGCAGACGCGAGTAGCGGCTCGCGGTCTGGGTGCCTATATTGCCGATGCCACGGAAGCGGGGGATTTCCACCGTATTATCCTCGGCATTACCACCATGAGTTTGTTTGTTGTCGTCATCAATCGACTCTTCTGGCGGCCTCTGTATTATTTTGCCGAACGTAAATACACACTCACCTGATTTATCGGATTAGCCCATGAATGGCACGCAGCTGTTGGAAGTGCAGAACGTCCGCAAGACTTTCCCAAAGGCAGACGGGGAAGATCTGCTGGTGCTTGATGCCGTCAATCTGCAAGTCGCGGAAGGGCAGATCGTCGGACTACTGGGCCGCTCCGGGTCAGGGAAGTCGACTCTCTTGCGTTTGGTCGCGGGACTATGTGATCCGACTGCAGGGACATTGCAATATTTGGGCAATCCGATCAATGGGCCGGTTCAAGGCATCTCGATGGTGTTTCAGAGTTTCGCGTTGTTTCCGTGGCTCACCGTATTTGAAAATGTGGCTCTCGGTCTGGAAGCGCAGCATATTCCGGCCGGCGAGGTCCGGAAGCGCGCGCTTGCAGCCATCGACCTGATCGGGCTGGACGGCTTCGAATCAGCCTATCCGCGCGAATTATCCGGTGGCATGCGCCAGCGGGTAGGTTTTGCCCGGGCGCTGGTCGTGCAACCGAATATCCTGCTGATGGACGAGCCATTCTCGGCGCTTGATGTGCTGACGGCAGAAACGCTGCGCACCGATTTTCTGGATCTGTGGTCCGAAGGACGCATGCCAATTAAAGGCGTGATCCTGGTGACCCACAACATCGAAGAAGCCGTACTTATGTGTGACCGGGTGCTGTTATTTGGCAGTAATCCCGGACGCGTGATCAGTGAACTTGCGGTGAAATTGCCGCAGCCACGAAATCGATTGGACCCGGCGTTCCGCGAACTGGTTGAAAGGCTCTATGTAGAAATGACCGCGCACCGCTCCGGCGCCGCGGGGGGAGCGAGGAACGAACGGTTTCCCGGGCTTGGAATTGGCAGCGTGCTGGTACATGTGTCGACCAATCTGCTGTCGGGACTGATCGAGGCGGTTGCGGCGCCTCCCTATAACGGTAATGCGGACCTGCCGAAGATTGCCGCCGATCTGCAACTGGAAAGCGACGAATTGTTTCCGGTGGCCGAAACATTGCAAATGATGCGCTTTGCCGTGTTGGAAGGCGGTGATCTGAAGCTGACCGACGCCGGTATCGCCTTTGCAAATGCCGCACTAGATGAGCGAAAGAAAATCTTTGCGCGGCAGCTACTAAATTTTGTACCGCTGGCCGCACACGTCAGAAGGGTACTCGATGAACGGGCATCCCACGTTGCGCGCAAGAGCCGGTTCCTCGATGAACTGGAAGATTATATGAATGATGAAGCCGCCGAGGAGACACTGCACGCCATTGTCAGCTGGGGCCGGTACGCAGAGGTCTTTGCCTACGATGACGACGCCGAACGCTTCAGTCTGGAAGATCCGGCTGCCTGACCTCAAGAGTCGGCAGGCTTAAGCCGCCGGCGGCGGGCGATCCACCAGGCGAGAGGGGCGTAGATCATGTGTGGTCGTTACGTTTCGCCTGACCAGGCCGAGATCGAGCGCGAATATGATATTCGCGTGAGCGATCCGTTCGAGCGGATCTACAACGCGGCGCCGACGATGACGCTGCCGGTTATTATTGGCGGCGGCGGCGCCGCGCGCCAGTGCGTCGGAATGCGCTGGGGGTTTGTGCCGAGCTGGTGGAGCAAGCCCGAACCGCCGACCTCGACTATAAATGCTCGCGCTGAGGAGGCTGCCAGCAAACCGATGTGGCGTCAGGCGGTTCGACATGCTCGGTGCCTAGTTCCAGCGCTGGGCTGGTTCGAGTGGCAGACCCGCAATTCAGAGGTCGCCGGTCAAGGCGCAAAGCAACCATTCTTTATTCATGGCCCTGACATGAGCAGCTTGGCCTTTGCGGGCCTGTGGGCTTCGCGCCAGCAGGCCGGCGTTGAACAACGCAGTTTCGCCATACTGACCCGCGCAGCAGTCGGACCGGTAACCGCAGTCCATAATCGGATGCCGGTCGTGTTGCCTAAAGATCGCTTTGCGGAATGGCAGGACCCGGGGATCTTGGATGGGGCCGAGCTGCTGCAACGAGTGCTGCAGATGAGCGATGCCACGGTTGAGTTCTACCCCGTATCCACGCGTGTTAATTCACCCCGCAACCAAGGCAAGGCTTGTATCGAGCCGCTTCAGGCGGACTCGCAGTCGCACTAGGGCGCGATAATAAGGGCCGTTACCGGTTTTGAGCGTTGGAACTAGATAAATCGTTGATTTCGTTAGCAATTACGCTGTAACTTTTCCGTCAACCAAGTGTTTTAGGTACATAGAGACCCGACTCAAGTGCCAACCCCAACTAAGGAGCCCGGTCGTTCGGCAGAGTTCGCAAAATTTATGCACGCGTATCAGAACATGGTCTATTCCACAGCGGCCCGCTTGGTCGGGGACCCGGCACAGGCCGAGGACATTTCTCAGGAAGTGTTCTTGCGTGCTTACGACCATTTTGACGATCTGCAGGGCAGTGCCACCGCCGGTGGCTGGCTGAAAACGGTGGCGCGAAACCTGTCACTCAATCATCTGACTCGCTATCGCAAGCGCTGGCAGTTCTTTTCCGATCGCCATGACGAGGAAGGCGAAGAAGAAAGCGGGCCGGAGTTTTCGGTGCCGGATACGCTTCTGGATGACGTCGCTGCCGAGGAGCGGCATCAGCGTATTGAGTTGGCCCTGGATCAACTGCCGGAACATCAGCGCGTGCCGCTGGTGCTATTCCATTTTGAGGATTTGTCGTACCAGGACATTGCCACCAGGCTTCGAGTGTCGGTGGCCAAGGTCAAGATTGATATTCATCGCGCCCGCACAGCCTTGACCCGGCTCCTCGGGTCCGAAGACGTGCCGCAGTGAGGTCGTCATGAAAAATACCGTGGATGAGCAGGCAAAGCTTGAGCGAACGGTAAATCGCTGGTTGAGCGGACAGCCGCTGCGCCAGGCACCGGCAACACTCGCCGATAGGGTGCTCGCTCAGCTCGAACACCGGGCCGCGTTGCCGTGGTGGCGCCATAGCTTCCTGAGGTGGCCCGTGGCGGCGAGGATAGGTTTTTTATTGCTGGCCATTGGCGCGACGAAATCGGTGCTGGTGTTGAGCCAGTGGGGTATTACTCGCCTGGATCTAGTCAAAGCAAGTGCGGCTCCCGAATTGAATTGGCTGCACTCTCTGACGGGAGTGCTCAGCGGCACTGGAAATCTTTTGATGCTGGTGGTGAACAGCATTTCAACAACGTGGCTTTATGGCGCCGGCATTGTGCTCGCTGCACTTTACGTCACACTTTTTGGGCTGGGCGCTACGGCCTACCGCACCTTGTATAGCAACTCCTGAATTAACTTGAGAAGAAATACCATGAACGCCTCTTCCCGTTTCTTTGTAATAACTGCCGCCCTGGCATGTATGTTCGCCACTTCGGCGAGCGCCATAGCACCGGATGCTCACGCAAATGCTGCCCAAAACAGCGCTGCACCGGCACCACAGGGACCGGCGAGTTCGCCAGCTAAAGACGCAGACACGGAGCTGAAGCTTTCGATCGACGATCAAGACCACGTATTTAAGTGGAAGCACGAACATCACGGAGATGGTCAGAACAAAGCGAATATAGGACACGACTCGTATCTGGCGAAGGATCAACACGCCGATGCGTTGGTGTCTATTTTCGGGTCTTCGACCAGCGACGGTGACGTATCGGATGCGGTGGTGTCGATCTTCGGTAATACGCGCGTCACGGGGCCGGTGGGTGACGCAGCGGTGGCAGTATTCGGCAACACCTACGTTGACAGCAAAATTGGCGACGCCGCGGTTGCCGTCTTCGGGAATGTAGAACTCGGTCCCAATGCAGAGGTTGGCGGCGATGTTGTCTCCATAGGCGGTACCGTCACGCAAGATCCAGCAGCCGTCGTTCACGGGAATATCCAAAATGTTTTCGGCGGCATGGCTGGCGATTTCAGCCACTTGCAAACATGGTTCAGGCATTGCCTCTTGCTGGGCCGCCCGCTAGCGCTTGTGCCAGGATTGGGCTGGGCCTGGACCATTGCCCTCGTGATGCTGGCTCTCTATGTGTTGCTGGGGCTCGTATTGCACGAAGCAGTCGACAAATGCGTCCATACGCTTCAGACGCGACCTGGCCAATCCATTCTGGCATCGCTGCTACTGCTGATCGCAATACCGATACTGTTTGTACTGCTGTGCATAACGGTCATTGGTGTCATTGCCGTGCCGTTCGTGGCGATCGCGCTGTTCTTGGCGAAATTATTCGGCAGGGCGGTCATTCTGGCGTGGATCGGCGGCAGCTTGCTGCGCGGCGTCAGTATGGGGCAGGCACCCAAGGCCGCGCTGTCGGTACTCGTAGGCGGAATCATTGTACTGGCGCTTTACTGCGTACCCTTTCTGGGATTCATCGTCTTTACGACCGTTGGGCTGCTCGGCCTCGGTGTCGTGATCTACACGCTGATCTTGAACATTCGGGAAGCGCGGGACGCGCGGCGGCCGCCTACGGCACCGATGGCCGGTCCGCCACCGGTCGCAGCACCGAGTCTCGCGCCCGCTGGCGCTGGCCCGGCAGAACCGGCGACCGCGACCCAGACATCCGACCCGGCAGTTGTAGCGGCGGCACCCACCGCAGCTGCGAATGCCGAGCGGGCCGGATTTTGGATTCGAATGGGAGCTTTGTTTCTTGACGCGCTGCTCATTGGCATCGTCATCAAGTTCCTGCATGGCCAACACAATCTCATGTTGATTTCGCTAGCGATTTATGGCGCCATAATGTGGAAGCTAAAGGGCACCACCGTTGGCGGAATCCTGTGTAATCTGCAGGTCGTCCGGCTGGACGGCCGGCCAATCGATTGGGGCACAGCCATCGTGCGGGCATTGAGTTGCTTCCTGTCGCTAGTGGTTCTCGGGCTTGGATTTATTTGGATCGCCTTTGACAGTGAGAAACAAGCTTGGCATGACAAGATTGCAGGCACCGTTGTAGTCCGCTCGCCAAGAGGCGCATCACTGGTGTAGGCCCGCCGGGCGGCGGCTCGAGCCGTCGTTCAAAATATCAGTAGATGGGGAGCACGGCCCCCAGCCATCGCGAATTCGCGAAGCTGGGGAAGCTGGGGGCCGACTCAGTTCCTCGTGACCGCAATCTTTGCCGCCCTGGCCATGGTCCGCTGGCGCGGATTATTCCATTCACATATCTGTACATTTGCCACTGATTGGCGCCTGCCGCAGGGCTAAACCGATTTGCTTAAATGGCCTCGAACCGGAGGCCACGATGAATGTCACGCTCGCCACGTTGATAATGCTCTGCGCACCGCAGATTCATCCGACGACGATGCGAGCGATCATCCAGGTCGAGTCAGCCGGCAATCCCTTTGCCGTCAGTATCAACTACCCGGACGCGTTAGAGGCGGCGGGAATAGAACTGCCACGATTGGGGGAACAACCCCGAACAGCTGGGGCTGCCTTGCATGTGGCCTCGGACCTCGCTGCAAGCGGCTTTCAAACCAGCGTCGGGCTTGCGCAAATCAACGTCGCGCATCTTCGTAGGCTTGGTTTGAACATCGCGCAGCTGTTTAACCCCTGCACTAACCTCCGCGTTGCCCAGCGGCTGCTGATTGAATGTGATCAGCTGCAAGGAACCTTGCATCGCCCGGCCCAGCGAGCCACGCGCCTGCAACGTACGCTGTCCTGCTACAACTCGGGAAACTTTTTCACCGGCGTTGATAACGGCTACGTTGCCGCCATTCGCCAAGCGTCACTAAACCCAATTGATCTGAAGCCTTAGCCCGGCTCCGAGGAGCCAAACCAATGACATCGCACGGCAAGTACTCCCAACTTCGGCACCGCAAGCACCTGTTTCTATTTTCGGCGATTTTCGCTGGCGCGACTGCGCTTGCCCAGAACTCACCGTTTCAAACCGGCGCTTCAGCGCTGCAGTCGAACCTGCTGACATTGCTCACGCCCGTTGCGGTAATCCTGGTCATAGGATTGGGCGTCATGGCGATGGTAAATCGAATTTCCTGGGCGTGGTGTATTGCAGCCATAGCCGGCATCGCCATGGCATTTGGAGCTCCGCAAATGGTCGCATGGATTCGTGGGATGTTCGGAGTCTGAGCGTGTTCCAAGATTTGCCGTCAAAGAAAGTGGCCTTGGCCACAGATCCGCTGTTCGTCGGAGCCACTCGACCAGCCATGCGTTGGGGTGTGACCTATTCAGCCTTGCTGGCCAACCTGGTTCTCACAATGGAACTCTTTCTTCTGACGCGTAATTTGTTGGCACTCTTGGTAGCGGTGCCGATCCATCTGATGTGCGTGGCTCTTTGCGCGACCGACGCAAGGTTTTTTGACCTTTGGATGCACTGGTGTCGCACTCGTGGCCCAGCGCTGTTCGGCAACTTCAGCTTCTGGGGCGCGTCCAGCTACAGCCCCTTGCCGCTGGGTCTGCCGGATGCTCATGGGAAGCGACGCTCGGATACGCTGACAGTCCGCTGGTAGCGCTGTAGCTCTTCCAGCATGTCAGCCAGCAACCTGATTCGACTGCGTCGCGAACTGACCGCCGCCGAACGCATTCCTTATACTGCGCATGTTGACCGAACGGTATTGCGCACGCGCTCGGGGCATTACGTGCAAAGCTTTCGCCTCGGTGGTGCAAGCTTTGAGTGCGCCGATGACGCCGAAATCAATAATTGGCATGAGCGGTTAAATGTTCTGTGGCGCAACATTGCCAGTCCAAATGTCGCGCTCTGGACGCACCTAATTAGGCGGCGCGACCACAGCTATCCCGACGGAAAGTTTCGGCCGGGGTTTGCTGGCGAGCTGAACACGCGGTATCGCCGCTTGTTAGCGGGCGAGACGCTCATGGTCAACGAACTATATCTGTCGGTGGTCTATCGGCCGACACCGACTGTGGCGCAGGCGTGGACTTTAAAAGCGCTGATGCGATCCGATCCAGGAACCGAACAGCTCGAGCTTGCAGCTTCACTCGAAAGCTGCGCCAAACTAAGCCAACTCGTCGCGGCCGCCCTTACGCGGTACGGACCGGAGCCTCTCGGCATTTATCGTGAAACTCCGAAGGGGCGCATTGGTTCAAGCCTGCTGGATTTTCTCGGTACCCTAATCAATTCCGAACAGCCGCCAATTTCTGTTCCGCGGGCGCCGCTAAACGAGACGCTGGCCACCAGTAGGCTGCTGTTCGGCACTGAAGTGCTCGAGTACCGGATGGCGACGCATTCGCGACTCGGCGCAATGCTTGGCATTAAGGAGTACGCAAGTCCCACCAGGCCCGGGCTACTCAATCGTTTGCTTGCCGTTCCCTTTCCGTTGGTACTCAGTCAGTCGTTCGCTTTTCTGTCAAAGGGAGCGGGCCAGGGTCTGCTGCAGCGGCAGTACCACCGATTGACCAACGCTGGGGACTTCAGTCGTTCACAGGCCGAGGAACTGCATTTGGCTCTGGATGCGTTAACAAGCAACAGCTTTGTGATGGGCGATCACCACCTGACATTGCAGATCCAGTCGGAGCTCATTGATCACACGGAACCCCGTCAACTAACAGCACAATTGAAGTTGCTTAACGAGCGCACAGCCATTGCCCGAAGTGCAATGGCCGATACCGGCTTGGCAATCGCTAGAGAGGACCTGGCACTGGAAGCGGCGTTTTGGGCGCAGCTACCTGGCAATTTCGCTTACCGGCCGCGCAAGGCCCCGATAAGCAGTCGCAACTTTGCCGCATACGCTCCGTTTCACAACTACCCAGCGGGGCGCGCCCAAGGCAACCACTGGGGAGAAGCACTGACCACGCTGGTGACTTCGGCACAGTCACCGTACTGGTTCTCCCTTCACGCGACTGACGAGCAGGACACTACCGGCAACACCAGGCGCGACATCGGTCACACCTTTTTGTGCGGGCCAACCGGGTCCGGGAAAACGGTACTGATCGGGTTTCTGATGGCAATGCTGCAAAAGCACGAGGCTACGCAGGTTGTTTTCGACAAAGACCGTGGTCTGGAGCTTCTCGTGCGGGCGCTTGGCGGCACCTACCTTCCGTTACGCAACGGCGTGCCGACAGGGCTAAATCCGCTGCGCCTTCAGCCTACGCCGGCCAACACGGAATTTCTGAAGACCTGGCTCCGCCAGCTGGCGAAGCGGTCCGGATCGCTCGGCGCCCAAGGGCTCTCAGCGCGCGAATCGGCTGATTTGGACCATGCACTGCACGGCACGCTCTCGCTCGAGCCGAATGAACGATGCCTGTCCAGACTGATTGAGTTTCTTGACTCAACCGACTCAGAGGGACCCTTTGCCAGGCTAGCACCGTGGTGTGTCGATGCCGGCGGCGACTATGCCTGGGTATTTGACAACGAGCAGGACCTGGTCGCGCCGTTACTAGGCCAAGCACCGGTAGCGGGCTTTGATGTCACGGATTTTCTTGATAATTCCATGATCCGCACGCCTGTGACCTTGTATCTATTCCATTTAGTTCGACAAATGCTCGACGGCCGACGCCTGGTTTGCTGGCTCGATGAGTTTTGGCGATTAATAAGTGATCCCGCGTTTGAGAGCTTCGCCAAGGATGGACCCAAGACCTGGCGCAAGCTCAACGCCGTGATGTGCCTGGCGACGCAGAGCCCCAGCGATGTTTTGGCCAGCCCACTGAGCCGAACAATTATTGAGCAGACCGCGACCAAGGTGTTTTTCCCCAATGCCGCAGCAAGTGCCGAGGAATACCAGCAGGGATTTGGACTGTCCGAGCGCGAGTGCCGATTGATCCGGGAGCAGATGGAAAGCGGTGCGCGGCAGTTCCTGGTGAGACAGGGCGCACACAGTGTCGTGTGTGAATTAAATCTACGAGGATTTGCCGATGAGCTGGCAGTTATCTCCGGGCGTAGTGACACCGTTAGGCTGGCCAACAGCATCATCGCTCAAAAAGGAGCTAATCCCGGAGATTGGTTGCCCGAGTTTTATCGTACGCGTACCGCGCTGATCCCGCCTACTAAGCCGTCTTTGCCTTAAGGAGAATTGCAATGAAGAAGCTCTTTGCCACTGCTTTCGCGTTGTTGAGCTCAGTCGTGCTGTCGATGCCGGCGCAGGCCCAGATACCCGTCACCGATGTCGGAGCTATTACGCAGCTCATTGCGCAGTTGCTAGAAATGGAATCGCAGCTCGAATCGTTGGAATCGCAGCTCAACACCGCCCGATCGACGCTGCAATCAATCAGCGGGCAGCGTGGCCTCCAGAACCTGCTCAACGGCGTGGTACGCAATTATCTGCCGACCGACTGGGACCAGCTGCAGTCGGTCGCGAGCAATAGCAGCAGCAATTTCGGCGGCCTGGCAGCGCAAATACAGGCGATTATTTCCGGCAACGCCGTGCTTAGCCCAACGGATCTCGCTGCACTCATGCCGGTGCAACGCGCAGCTGTCCAACAGGCGCGGACCGCAGCGGCCTCACTCGGCGTCATAACGCGCACGGCCCTCGGCAACTCGAGCAATCGCTTCCAGGACATCCAGCAGCTAATCAGTGCCATTGGGGCGGCGCCCGACCAGAAATCGATACTAGAGCTGCAGGCACGCATAGGCGCAGAACTCGGCATGCTGCAAAACGAGCAGACCAAGCTACAGACCCTCTATCAGAGTGCGGTCGCGGACGGTCAGCTGCGAAGCCAGCGATCGCTAGAGCAGGCAATCACCGATGTCGGGTCTTTGCGGCAACTGGCGCCACTTGGTCTGTAAGCGGGACACCGGTAAAGAAGCAACGTCGTGGGCTTTTTTGCGCAATTCAGCAGCTGGTTTGATGGGCTTTTGAGCTCGTACATTGGTACGACCGCGGCGGAAGTCGCCTCGGCGTTGGAACCAGCCGTAGTTACGCTTGCAACTTTGTACGTGATGCTCTGGGGGTATCTACAAGCGACGGGCCAGATTGATGAGCCAATTATCGACGGCATTAAGCGTATCGCCCGGATAGTGCTCGTGCTCGGCGTTGGGTTGAAGTTGTGGCTGTACAACACCGTCGTTGTCGATTCGGCCTTTAACGGGCCGCAGGCACTGGCGGCTGCAATCAGCGGCAGTGCCGATCCCGTTGGCATCGTGGATCAAATTATTTTCGACGGCGGCGATGCCGCATCGGCCCTAATTCAGAAGGGTGGGATTTTGGATGGCAATTTCTCGTATTACCTTGCTGGCGCCTTCGTCTACGTTGCCATCGGGCTAGCGGCCATTTACACCATTTTTTTGCTCTCCCTCTCAAAAATCGCGCTCTCCATACTATTGGCACTCGGGCCATTGTTTATTGGCACGTTACTGTTCAACGTTTCCAGAAGATTCTTCGATGCATGGATCTCGCAGCTGGCTAACTACGGCTTGATCGCCATTTTGGCCACCCTGGCGACCACGTTGCTGATGCACGTGCTTACGGTTACAGCGCAGCAAACAGCAGCTCTCGGGACCGGCATCCAAATTGCGGATGGTGTCCGGGTCTGCTTTGCCGCGGTACTAATCTTTCTGCTAATGCGGCAAGTCATGCCAATTGCGGCAGGTCTTGCCAGTGGCGTGTCGCTCAACAGCTTTGGTGCGTTGAGCCGGTCGGTCTCCTGGCTGGGGCGGCAAGCCGTAGCCGCCGGATCCTGAAACGTCACTTCAACTGTACGACAGAGGTTGTCAATGGCGAAGGTATTGGTGGTGGTCCTCTTGCTCGGACTGATTCTGCAAGGATGTGCCTCACGAGGAGCCAATACGCAATGCGCGGGTCGGCTACAACCGATAAATAGTCCGTTATTGCCCGAACACGGGTCAAGCCGAGCGACAACCAAGTAAACCTGAAGGAGGACGGTAACGTGGCGGAAGACGCATCTGTGCTTACTTATTTGCGCGAGGCGTCTTCATGGGACGCTGATTCTGTAATTGCCGCTCGCCTAACGGCGCGGCGGGCGTGGTTCGTGGCGGCAATCGCGATTACTTTAGCGCTGCTGGCGCTGGTCGCTCTGGCGTTGCTGACGCCGTTGAAGAGCGTCGAGCCGTATCTCATTAGGGTCGACAACACTACTGGTGCCGTCGATCCGGTGCCGCTGTTCGCGGGCCATGAAAACCTGCCTGAAGTGGTCTCACGCTACTTTCTCACGCACTACGTACTTACCTGCGAGCGCTACAACCCGGCGTCCGCGGAGCAGGACTATAACGAGTGCGGCGCATTTCACAATGCGCGACGCAACCAAGAATGGTATGCCATGTGGAACCGCGCCAATCCGAGCTCGCCGCTTAATCAGTACCGCGACGGCAGCACAGTAAGCGCGCAAATTCAATCAATCAGCTTTTTGGAGCCCGCTGCCGGCGCGGGCCTGGCCCAGGTCAGGTTCATCCGCGCAGTGCGGCACGGTAGCGGTTCAGCGGAATTGATCACGCATTGGATCGCTACCATCCAGTTCAGTTATGCCGAACCACCAAGCGATCCACGGACACGAGCCTGGAATCCACTGGGATTCCGGGTGCTTGATTACCACACGGAGCCGGAAGTGGTTGACTCTGCCGGCGCCCCAACTAAGGGGAAGCCATGAATCGCATTGCCGCGCTCGGCGCATTGGCGGGCAGCTTTGTATTGATGGCGCCTTGCAGTGAGGCCGACATGATGCCGGCACGAGGGCAAGTCGATTCGCGCATACGTACGGCCACTTATGATGCCGAGGAGGTCTACCGACTAACGGGCTACGTAGGGTACGCCTTGGACATCGAGTTCGAACCCGGCGAGGTGTTCAAAGGCCTGGCGGCCGGGGATATTCAGGGCGTGAATTTTGATGCGCAGGGCAATCACTTGTTTTTGAAACCGAAAGCTGGCGGCGTGGTGACCAATCTTACGGTGCTAACAGACCGGAGACATTATCGATTTGACTACACGGTATTAACGCGGGCACCGGACCGTGCCAAGGATGAAATTATCTACGCGGTGCGGTTCGTATACCCGGAGGTAATCGCCATTGTTGAAGCGGCGAAATCTGAGCGAGCGGCGATTGACGAGGCATTGCGGATTGGCATGGCAACTGAAAACTTCAATTACTGGTACTGCGGGCCGCCATCGCTTCGGCCGCTCAAGGCTTACGACAACGGTGTGCACACGTGGCTGGAATTCGGCGCGGCCACGGAGCTGCCAGCGGTATTCCTTCGCAACGATGATGGTTCCGAATCGCTGGTGAATTTCTCAGTGACTGGCACGGCGCTTATCGTGCATCGCATCGCCGCACGGTTCATCTTGCGGCGTGGCAAATTGGTCGGGTGTGTTGAAAACCACGGCTCTTTGCAGGCAACGCCTACGGTCCCGACGGGCACAATATCCCCGTTGGTCACTCGCGGCATCGCATCGGAGCGCGCCAATGAGCCCTAGGCCTGGCACAATGTTTCGTGCCGTGTGGGGTTTCATTCGCCGGCGACCGGTGATTCCTCGTGCCGAGGTAAAAGCCTCTGCTGGTGGTATGGATCAACCGGCCTTGAGCCGCAGCAAAGTATTGGTTACCGGAATGCGGTCAACCCAGGCGCGCGTTGGGAATATCTTGGGCGTGGGTGTAATAGGATGTCTTGGCTTAGTATTTTTGTGGTGGTATTACGGGCACGCGGCCCAGCGACCGGCTGGTGGCCGCGCCTACAAAGCGACTGCCGCGTCGAGCGACAGCAAGACTGAGGCGGCGTTGGCGCCGCTCGACTTTAGCTGGGCGGCTTCCACTCCAAGCGACGCAAATAATGCACAGCCGAGCCCCGCAGGTTCAAGTTCGGCGCCGCAAGGCTACTTGATTGGCAATGTGTTGGAAGACGCGGCTGCTACGGGGGCAACATCGGCCGGCACCACGCCCGGCGAGGCCAATGGCTGGGGCGCCGACCACGATGCGACAGTATCCAAGAGCCGCCTTTTGCCTGCAGCGGCGACGCGACTGCAGAGGGAGTTTGAGTCGCCAGTATTTGCGCGGGCATCGGAACCCACGATAACGACTACAGGCGCGTCCCCAACAACGGTGTCTGCCACGGTGCCGGGTACCGGGAGCTCACCGGAGTCCGGCAAGCTCGCGGACTTGCTTCGAACAACTGAAGCTTCGCCAGCCATTGCCAGGCTGGTAGGCCCCCGGCACCTGTTGCTGCCCAAAGGTGCAACCATTGATGCGACGCTAATCACGGCGATGGATTCAACGCTTCCTGGGCTCGTGACCTGTTTGACTGCCACGGACATATACAGCGCTGATGGGTCGGTAGTGCTCATTGAGCGTGGCACGACGCTATTTGGAGAGACGCGTAGTGCCGTGCAGGCGGGCAGCGCAAGAATATTCGTTGTTTGGACAGAAGCGCGTACACCCGCAGGGGTGACCGTTCCGCTGATGTCTCCGGGCGCCGACGAGCTTGGACGGTCAGGATTGCCCGGTACAGTGAACAGGCATTTTTGGGACCGGTTCGGCGTCGCACTTTTAATATCGGTAGTTGATGGTGCAATCCAGACGGCGGTAGCTGCCGAGTCGCGAGGCAGTAACGGCACTACGGTGGAACTTGATCCTGAGTCGGGGAGGGATGTATTAACGGAAGTGCTCAGAAGCACCGTCGGCGTCCCACCAACTGTCGTCAAGCGCAATGGGGACCGAATTCAAATCATCGTAGCCAGGGACGTTGACTTCAGTTCGGTATATGTCTTACAGCGACGTTGATGTTCCGCCTTCGCGCCGCAATGATCTCAATGGCAGCAGTGACGAGCGATCGGCACTCCTTTTAACGCTGCGGACCTTGCGACCTTGGCTTGAGGATCCAGCTCTCCATGAGCTATGCATTAATCGGCCTGGTGAGGCGTTTATCGAGCGCGCCCACGGCTGGCAACGTGTCACGCTGCCGTTTGCTGACTTTAACTGGTGTTTAAGGTTTGCGAAGCTGATCGCAAATGCTACCCGGCAGCGCGTGGAGCCCGAATCCCCACTTTTGTCAGCCTCGCTGCCAACAGGCGAGCGCGTGCAAATCGTCTTACCGCCTGCTACCACGGAACGCACAGTCGCCATTTCGATCCGCCGCCCGGCCGATGAGTTGTGGACCATTGACCAATTGCAGCAACGTGGCCTGTTCGATCAAACAGCCGTATCTGGAGCGCCGGACCTTGAGCGCGATGCGGTACTGGGTCAATTGTTAATGCAGCGAGATTTCACGGCGTTCCTGCGAGCCGCCGTTCGTCAGAGGCGCAATATTCTGGTATCGGGCCCCACCGGGTCTGGCAAAACGACGCTCACCAAGGCCTTGATTCTCGAGATACCCGCAACCGAACGGTTAGTTACGATTGAGGATGCGCGCGAACTGGTGCTCGACAGGCACCCCAATCACGTACGCCTCTTCTATTCCAAAGACGGACAAGGTCTCGCACGTGTGACCCCTAAACAGCTTTTGGAATGTTGCCTGCGCCTGAAGCCTGACCGGATCCTACTGGCGGAACTTCGTTCCGAAGAGGCTTTTTACTATCTTCGCAACGTTAACAGCGGACATCCAGGCTCCATTACAAGCGTGCATGCGTCGAGCTGCGCGTTGGCATTTGAACAGTTGGTGCTGCTTATAAAAGAATGTCCATCCGGCCGGGACATGCCGCGGGCCGACATATTGCAACTGCTGCGTCTGGTGCTGGACGTGATCGTTCAATTTGGGATTGAGGGCGGCCGTCGATACATTCGGGAGCTCTGGTTTCGAGGTGCGCAATCTTCTGTCAACGGCGAACTCAGCCAAGCATGAGAGAGCGGCGTTAGCTAAGCGGCAGCTATTGTGTGAACCGGGTGCAGTGGGGTAGGGAGCTTACAAGGCGGTTGCTGCACGCAGTGCAACGCGCCCTTGCGCTGACCTATCCAGCCTGAGACCCTAGGACAACGATGCGCGGGTTAGCCGAAATTCGAGATGTGAATCTGTCGGATTTTCCGGCCATCCTTGCACTCAATGCTGAATCGGTGCGTTTTCTAAGCCCGCTGGACGCTGAGCGACTCGCCAAGTTGCACGAGCAAGCCAGCTACCATCGCGTTATTGATTCCCCCGCCGGGATCGTGGCCTTCATGCTGGCCTTTGCGGACAATGCGATTTACGACAGTCCCAATTACGGCTGGTTTGCGGCGCGTTACCACGGGTTCGTCTATATTGATCGAATCGTCGTGGGCGTCATGGCGCGCAAGCAAGGCTTTGCCCGGATGCTCTACGAAGACATATGGAGGCATGCCGAGCGGATCGGTGCGGCTACCATTGCCTGCGAGATCGACGTGCTGCCGCCTAATCCGGAATCACTCGCATTTCATGAGCGCTTGGGGTTTTTGGAAGTCGGTCAGCAGCAGGTGGGTGCCAAGCGGGTTTCACTGCGCGCTCGCCCGGTTAGGCGCTGAACTGTTCGCCAACGGCCCGGTGGCCGATTTACGCTCGACTAAGCGGGCGGCGTAACCTCAGAGCGGTGCCGGGGACACGTCGTCGACGAAATATCCGGTGTCACCGAAGCAGGAAGTCGGCAAGCCGCGATGCTCCGTATAATGTAATCTTACCCGCTGACCCAAGTTGGCATTTAACCGTTGCGCTACTGCCGCATCGCGCACCGTGAAACTCCAAATCTGCGGCGTCAGCCCGGCGACGACATACATCCCCAATTCGCCTTCATACGTCTTGCACGCCCAGCCTTTTCTCGAAATCTTCTGCAGGACCCCGACCCGATCACCGTCGGAGTACGACCAATGCAGTGCCAATTCAACATACCCGACCATCACTGCGATCAGCAGCAGCAAAGTGATCAGGAAGATCCTCGAGCCGCGGCGCGATTTACCACCCGCCATTGTGGTTTCGGTGTCCATGGCGCAATCATAAGGCAAGGAAGCGCAATTAAGCCACGAGCGCCGGCAATTTCGTGGCTGCCGCGGACCTCATGGGCCCTCGATCTGGTATCCCTTAGCGCGTAGTGATTCGAGTAGTCCGGTCGGCCCGAGTAACTCGCTCATACGTTGCAACGCGACCGTTGAGTGATTGCGCGCAAGCGCACTTTCGGCTTCAGCAAGCCAAGCGTCGCGGGCGCGAGTTATTAGGTCACTCACTCGCGCCGAGGCAGAGACCGCGTTGACACAGATGGATTCCTCATCGACATAAGGAAGACGCCGAAGCGTGTCCACGTCGCCCCGAGCCCAGGCGCCAGCCCGCATCTGCATGGTGCCAAGGTCCGTCTCCAGGCTGCTGAGAGTGCTGCTGAAGCAGGCCAGCTCTTCATCGAGTGGAATATTCCCGAAATCTTTCAGCACTGCGGACGGATCATCGATGGTCAGTTTTGATACGTGGATCGGAACATTCTGCTTGCGGGCCAGCTTAAGGACCATCTGCTGAATGTCGTTGTGACGCGTCAAGTGTGATGCCTCGATGGCCCGATCGTACAATCGTAACGCGGCGAAAATCGGCCGCAGCTCGTCGATCCGGGAGTCATGCGGCGCGAACCGGTCTTTGAGCGCCGAGAACCGCGCGTACATGGGTGCCGGCAACGTGTCCTTTAACGTCGTGCGCTGCGGGTTGGTCTGTACCTTGCGCCACTGCAGATATAGGCGGAGCGCGGCAAAAGGACCTGCGTTGATACCAATGCTCGGCGAGCCGGATATCACTTCCTGGGACTGGGCGAGTACCGTTTCTACCGTAGTGGATTGCCAAACCATCTTGTTTGGCAAGGGTGCCAGCGTGCCGAGGATCCAAAGTTCGTGGCCATCGCGGGTGATCTTCCACATCCTCGGGCCTTCACGAGTGCCGATAACGTCGATTTCCTCGGTTGCTGTGCCTGCGCCCGCCGTCCCCGCGGCGGCATCTGCCGAATTTGCCGACCAAACCGGCAGTGCTGCCGACGCGATGAATACCATCGCCACGCGCAAAACGACTGCTTTAGACATTTTTGAAAACGACCGGACGCCGCAATTTAAGTTCAGTACCAACAATAGGGGCCGCAGGCGCCGCCGACAATGACGAACCCATGATCCGGGGCATTGACTACTGATTCAACGATTGACGCTTATGCGGTTCGGATCGCGGAAGCCGAACGGGCCCGGGCCCCAAGCGCACACATTGCCGATCCTGCCACCACGCAGCCTGCGCCAAGCACGGCAAGTGCGTTTAGATCTTCAGGTGTCGACAGCGTTGTTGCCCAACGGGCGGTGGCGGCGGCCCCGAGCAGGGTGAACAGCGGGGCTGTGGCAACGGTGGCGGCGACACGCGAGACTTCCCACAGTCGCAGCGATTCCGAGAAGGCCCCGTAAGCCACGAGCGTATTCAGGCAGCAAAAAATAAGCGCCAATAGCTGGCGCAGGCTCAAGGCATTCAGGTGCATCGGGTGAGCAAAGACACTGAGCAGCAGGGCGCCACTTATATACAGGCACAGCAGGGTCTGCGGCGCATCGAACGTAAGCATGAGTTGCTTCTGTGCCAAGCCATAACCAGCCCAGCTTAGTGCGCCGATGACCAGCAGCAATACGCCGAGCCCCGCGCTGGAGCCGCCGACAAACAACAGCGGTAGATGGCGGTTAAAAAACAGCAGCAGCCCACCGAACAGCACGGCGAAGCCGGACCAACGCACGGCACCGAAACTGTCCTTAAAAAAAACCACACCGCCGAGCAGCAGGAAGGCATTCGATAGCTGAATAACGGTCTCGGCAATCGCTGGGGTTGTCAACTGCACGCCAAGGACAAACAGCACGTAATTGACGGTCAACCCGACAATAGCCACGACCATCAGCACCGTAGTGATGGTGGATTGCCGGTGCAGCCTGGGCAACCGCCCCTTGATGATCAAATAGCTTCCCAGCAGCACGGCCGCGGTGGTGAAGCGGTACCAAGTGATGGTAAGCGCATCCATTCCTTGCAAGGCAACGCGCAATGCTATTGGAAGCAGGCCCCAGCAGACGGCGGCCAATATTGCCAGTGAAAGGGCCAGGCGCCAGTGAGGGGATTGCTGCGGCATAGCACGCCACCATAGCTGGCCCGGGCCGCGTTGCACAACCCGTAACGGAAAAGGGCGGCGGCCGCCGCTTGAGTCAGGAACGCTGCCGATTGATGATGCCAACACAGGTCTTGGGAAACATGAATCTCAGATACCAGCGTAAGAACACCTCGGTAGGCGAACATAGCGCCACGGTGCGACCGTGTGCCTGATACTGCTTGCGTGGCGCGTGCATCCGCAGTTTCCGTGCGTATTGGCGGCTAATAGGGATGAGTTCTTTTCGCGGCCGGCATTGCCGGCCCAATGGTGGCCGGACCACCCGCAACTGCTGGCGGGTCGCGATGGGCTGGCGGGCGGTACCTGGCTGGGAATTACGAAACGTGGGCGCTTTGCGGGCCTCACCAATTTCCGCCAGCCGGGCGCTCAGGCTGCCACGGCACGTAGTCGTGGCATGCTGGTCATGGATTTGCTCAACTCAGACCAAGCGCTCGAGCAGTCGCTGGCGCAGTTGCGGGATGCAGGTCCGAGCTATAACGGTTTCAGCGTCTTATTTAGTGATGGGCCGCGGCTTGGCGTGTACGAAAGCGCCAGCGGCTCTGGCCGCGAATTGCAACCGGGCGTATACGGATTGTCTAATCATCTGCTGGATACCCCGTGGCCGAAGGTCCGGCAAGCCAAGTCCAGGCTGGCCACAGCGTTGCAATCCCTACCTGATACTGCAGACCTATTGGATTTGCTTCGCGACGACCGGCCGGCGCCGGACGGAATGCTGCCGCGTACCGGCGTCAGCCAGGAATGGGAGCGACTGCTGTCCAGCGCGTTCATCCGCGCGCCGGGCTACGGCACGCGCTGCTCGACGTTGATTTGTGTGGATGCGCGCGGTGGTGTCTGGTTTGGGGAGTGGAGCTGGGATACAACAGGTGCCTTAAGCGGAGAAGTGCACTTTACGTTCGAGTTGGCAGCGAACTGAGAAGCCGATCCTTCGGGGCACTCTTAATAGTCTGCGAGTCAACGAGATCTAGACGGTTTTTTTCCCAGATGCCGCGGCTCGCCGGCAGCGGGCGATGAGACCACGGGCACCCTGAGTGGCTAGATCCAGCACCAGTTCAAAATCCTCCGGGCCTCCTTCATAAGGATCCGGAATCTCAAGTTCCGGAGTATGGCCGGCCGCCTCCAGAAAGAGCTGCGCTTTCCGTCGTTGTACTGGCAGCGCAAGCGCATGCATGTCGAGCAAATTTTGCCGGTCCATGGCGAGCAAAAAATCGAAGCGCTCGAAATCTTCCCGCACCAGCTGGCGCGCGCGAAGATCCGATAGATCAATGCCCCGGCCCGCAGCAGCCGCTATCGACCGGCGATCGGGCGGCTGGCCGACGTGATAATTACCCGTACCGGCCGAATCAACCAGCAAGTGCAATTCCGGCGCCTCAGCGGCGGCCAGGTGACGTAGTACCGCTTCAGCCGTCGGGGAGCGGCAAATATTGCCGAGGCAAACAAACAATAAGCGCATCGCGGCAGTGTACAACGGCGGCCGCTCGGAGCGGGACCCATGCAGCCCGAGTCCCCGATTCAATAGCGATCGAAAATAGTCAGCGTGCGACTTGTATTGAAGCGAGTAATCCGTCGGCCAACGCTGCGGCGGCGGGACCCGCAAGCAGCTGTAGACGGCCAGGGGCCGGATGAGACACACCGCGCTCGAACAGACGATCGAGTGCTGCCGAATCTATGGCGTCCGCTCGCTGCACGCGCACCAGCACCCGACCGGCTACGGGCTGCACCTCACCCACATTGGCGGTGCCGCCAAGGGCCGCCAAGATCGCTGCGAGCTGCGGATAAGGAGCGGTGTTTGCCAACGTGGCCTGCGACACCGCTGTTGGCTGAGCTGTCGGTGGCATCGTGAGACGGAGCTGCGCTCTGATCTGGCTGGCCACCTGATCGGCGATCGGACCGAGGACGACCTGCAGCGCCTGATTGGACAGTCGTACCGTGCCGCTTGCGCCAAGTTGTCGCAGCGCCTCAGGACTGACGCGCGACTGATCAGCGACCTGAAGTCGCAGACGTGTTGTGCACGCATCGACCTGCAGCAGATTCGCTGCTCCGCCTAGTGCCGCAATGAAGGCCTTGGCCTGGTCTGCATCGGTGCTGTCGACTTTGGCTGCGTTAACCGGCGCTAGTGCTGGATCGCGTCCGGGCGTATGCAGATTCAGACGAACAATGAAAAACCGGAACAACGCATAATAGATGACGAAGTAAGCGGCACCGATTGGCAACAGTAGCCAGGGTCGCGTGGCGCGACCAAAATAGAGCAAATAATCAATAAAGCCGGCCGAAAAATTGAACCCGAGATGCACGCCCGCGTACTTCATCAACACCATGGCAAGGCCTGTCAGTACGGCGTGGATCCCGAACAATACCGGGGCCAGGAACATGAACGTAAATTCGATCGGCTCGGTTACGCCCGTCAGAAATGACGTAAACGCAAGGGACATAAGAAACCCAGCCACTGCTTTGCGCCGATCCGTCAACGCCGTGTGGTACATCGCCAGGCACGCGGCCGGCAAGCCAAACATCATGACCGGGAAGAAGCCGCTCATGAATTGCCCGGCCGTCGGATCACCGGCGGCAAAACGGTGTAGGTCTCCCGTAGCACCGTGGTAATTGCCGAGCAGGAACCAGGCCAGGTTATTTAGGATGTGATGCAGGCCAGTGACGATTAGCGCGCGATTTAAAACTCCGTAGGCGAACAAACCGACATACCCGGAACCTAAAATCGCGGTGCTCAGGCTGTCCATGCCACGCTCAAGGTACGGCCAGCTCCAACCGAACGCGCCTGCCAGCACCATGCCAACGACGCCGGATACGATAGGTACGAAGCGCCGGCCGGCAAAGAAAGCCAGGTAACTGGGCAGGCGGATGTCGTGGTAGCGATTGTAAACCGCACCGGCAATAAGTCCGTTGATGATGCCAATTGGTACGCCGAGCTTGGCTATTTCGTGGGTTTTGTAATCGGAAATAGCCAACTCACGAACGTTACCCGTCAATGAAGCCAGCACATCCGGCGGAACGCTAATCAGTGCTTGCGCGCCATTGGTCGTGACTAGATAGCCTACGACCGCAGCCAGTCCAGCGGCACCATGATTCTCCTGCGCAAAACCCACCGCGACACCGATCGCGAAAATGAGGCCGAGATTGTTAAAAATGGCGTCACCAGCGGCAGCGATCCATGCCACATCGAGCAGATCCGGTTGCCCGAGCCGAAGCAGTAATCCGGCGATCGGCAGCACGGCGATCGGCAGCATGAGGGCCCGTCCGAGGGGCTGCAAAGCGGCGACAAATCTAGCAAGCATGACTTAGCACCGCTCCTGCCAATTCTTAACCAGCGCGCGCACGGACCGGCCGTCAATCTGCTTGAGTGCTTCTTTGGCCAGCTGCCGGCAGGCGCCGCTGTCGAGCTTGCGAATGAGGCTCTTGAGTCGCGGAATCAACGTAGGCACCGCCGAAATCTCGCGAACGCCGAGCCCAATCAACAATGGAATGGCCACAGGATCCGAACCGAGCGCGCCGCACACCGCCACTTCACGCCCATGGGCATGACCTGCTTCAGCCGTTGTGCCGATCAAGCGCAATACAGCTGGGTGCAATGCGTCGAGCTCGGCGGCCATTTGTGCGTGTCCGCGGTCCATAGCCAGTGTGTACTGCGAAAGGTCGTTGGTTCCAAGTGAAAAGAAATCCACCTCGGCAGCGAGCTGCTCGGCTAGCAGAGCTGAAGCCGGGGTCTCAATCATGATCCCCAGTGCAGGCACGAGATCTTTGCTAAGGGCGCGACGCGCTTCTTCCAGAGCAGCGCGCACGGTCCGCACTTCGCTAAGACCTGTGATCATCGGAAGCATGATGCGGCACTGACCAGCCGGTTCGACTCGCAGAATGGCGCGCAACTGCGTCTGCAGCAACTGCGGGTAGTGCAAACTGGTGCGGATGCCGCGCAGCCCCAGTGCCGGATTTTCTTCATGAGGCAGTGGCAGGTACGGGATTGGTTTGTCGCCGCCAGCATCGAGCGTGCGGATAGTCAACGGCCGGCCGCCTAGAGCATTGGCGATCTGCTGATAATGTTCGGCCTGCTCGTCTTCATCGGGCGCCTGGCTGCGCTCAAGAAACAGAAATTCTGTGCGCAGCAAACCGCAGCCTTCGGCGCCCTGGGCAACCGCTACGCTAGCCTCGGCGACCGCCCCGATATTGCTGTACACCGTGATCCGGACGCCATCGGTAGTCCGGCTGTGCTCCTGGGAGGCCTTGCGATCTTCAAGCTGTTCCGCACCGCGGCGCGCCAGCTCCTGCTGCGTGGCAGATAGCTGTTCGGCACTAGGTGCGCGCTGCAGATAACCATCCTCGGCGTCGAGAATCACGATCGTACCGGCCTCAATACCGAGAACGCTTGCGCCGAGAGCAACCAGAACCGGAATGTCGTGCGCAGCGGCTATGATCGCTACGTGAGAAGTTGGCCCGCCGCCTGCCATGGCAATGCCGGCAACACGCTTCAGTTCCAGTCCGAGCAACTGAGAGGGAAGAAGTTCCTCGGCTATCACTATCGCCCGCTCCGGCAGGCTGCGGGATAGGCTCGGCGCCTCGCCGTGCAATACCCGCAGTACCTGGGATTCCAGATCCAGCAGGTCAGCGGCGCGTTCGGCCATACGCACATCGCCGATCCCACGGAGCCGTTCGGCAATCTGTCGTGTGGCAGCGCGCCAGGCGTGGCCGGCACCTTTGCCTTCCGAGACGTAAAGCTCGGCCGATTCGATAAGTTGCGGATCATCTAGCAACTCGACGTGCGCCTCTAGTATTGCGCGCTGCGCCGCGCCGGCTTTGGCCAGCAACGCGGTCAGATGATCACGTACAGCAGACCGTGCCTGCCCAAGCGCCTGTCGCTCCGCCAGCGGCCCGGCGCCGGACTCGACAACAGGGATCGGTGGCTCAACGAATTTCACGACTGGGCCGATGGCAAGACCACGGACTGCTGTGACACCGCGCAATTGATCCGGGTTGTCTTCCGAAGACGGTGGCGCACTGGAACGCGGCGCGGCAGCTGACGCGCGGGTTTTTTCAGGCGCAGTCAGCAGTTGCTCAAGTGCCGCTTGCGCCGCGCGCGCGTCGGGCCCAGAAAGACTGATCTGCAGCGGATCACCGAGCTGGACGCCGAGGGACATCAGCGCAGTGGCGCTGCGCATATCCGCGGTGCGCCCATTTGCCTCCGCACGGGCCTCGACCTTAAAGGGTCTGAGCGCGGCAACCAACAGCGCTGCCGGCCTGGCGTGTAGGCCATGATCGTAGGGCACGCGCAAGATGCACCGCAACGCATCGCCGGGCATGGTCTGCGCGACACGTTCCTGCCTCGGGCGCTCCTGAATACT
>DASWBL010000106.1:0-8494 GCA_036390615.1 Steroidobacteraceae bacterium
GTACCTCACCAGGCGGCATCGTGATTCCGGATACGGCGGCGGAAAAGCCCGTCGAAGGCAAAGTACTCGCGGTCGGCAAGGGCAAGATTCTTGACGACGGCACGGTCCGTCCGCTCGACGTCAAGGTCGGCGACAAGATCCTGTTCGGCAAGTACAGCGGCACCGAAGTGAAAGTCGACGGCGAAGACCTGGTGGTCATGCGCGAAGAAGACGTCGTGGCCGTCATCGAGACTAAGTAACCACGGTAAGCGCATTGACCCGCTAATTTTTAATGAGGATTGATCACCATGGCAGCTAAAGAAGTTCGTTTTAGTGATGACGCCCGCCAGCGGATGCTGCGCGGCGTGAATATCCTGGCTAACGCCGTCAAGGCGACGCTGGGCCCCAAGGGACGCAACGCCGTGCTCGAGAAGAGCTTCGGTGCCCCCACCGTTACCAAGGACGGCGTGTCGGTCGCCAAAGAGATCGAGCTTAAGGATAAGTTCGAGAATATGGGCGCGCAGATGGTCAAGGAAGTTGCCTCCAACACTTCCGATGAGGCCGGCGACGGCACCACGACCGCCACCGTACTCGCGCAGGCCATCATCCGTGAGGGCCTGAAGGCAGTCGCCTCGGGCCGCAACCCGATGGACATCAAGCGCGGCATCGACAAGGGCGTCATTACCGTGACCGAGGAGCTCAAGAAGCTTTCCAAGCCCTGCAAGGACAGCAAGGCCATCGCCCAGGTCGGCACCATCTCGGCCAATTCCGATGAGCACATCGGCAAGACCATCGCCGATGCGATGGAAAAGGTCGGCAAGGAAGGCGTGATTACGGTCGAGGAAGGCTCGGGACTGCAAAACGAGCTGGAAGTGGTCGAAGGCATGCAGTTTGACCGCGGCTACCTCTCGCCGTACTTCATCAACAACCAGGCCAACCAGACTACGGAACTGGAAAAGCCGTACGTGCTGCTGGTTGACAAAAAGATTGCCAATATCCGTGAGTTGCTGCCGGTGCTCGAAGGCGTCGCCAAGGCTGGCCGCCCGCTGCTGGTGGTGGCCGAGGACGTCGAGGGCGAAGCGCTCGCCACGCTGGTGGTCAACAACATCCGCGGCATCCTCAAAGTCGCGGCGGTCAAGGCCCCGGGCTTCGGTGACCGGCGCAAGGCCATGCTGGCCGATATCGCCGTGCTGACTGGTGGCAACGTGATATCCGATGAAGTCGGGCTGTCACTCGAGAAGACCTCGCTAAACGATCTGGGCGAAGCCAAGAAGATCGTCGTTGAGAAGGAAAACACCACGATCATCGATGGTGCTGGCAAGACTTCGGACATCAAGGCGCGGGTCGAGTCGATCCGTCAGCAGATCGAGGAAGCCACCAGCGATTACGACAAGGAAAAGCTGCAGGAGCGCGTCGCCAAGCTCTCCGGCGGCGTCGCCGTGATCAAGGTTGGCGCGGCTACTGAAGTCGAAATGAAGGAAAAGAAGGCCCGCGTCGAAGATGCGCTGCACGCTACGCGCGCGGCGGTCGAGGAAGGCGTGGTCCCGGGTGGCGGCGTGGCCCTGATCCGCGCGCAAAAGGCGCTCGATAAGCTCGAAGGGATCAATGAGGACCAGACGGTCGGCATCCGGATCCTGCACCGCTCGATTGAAGAACCGCTCCGTCAGATTGTCGAGAACGCCGGCGAAGACGCCGCTGTGATCCTCAACAAGGTCAAGGACGGCAAGGGCTCCTTTGGCTACAACGCCGCAACCGGCGAGTTCGGCGACATGCTGGAAGGCGGCATCCTGGATCCGACCAAGGTGACGCGCCTGGCACTGCAGAACGCGGCCTCGGTGGCCGGGCTGTTGCTGACCACGGAAGTCATGGTGGCCGAGGCCCCGAAGGACGAGGCCGAGCATGGGCACGGCGCTCCGGGCGGCATGGGTGGCATGGGCGGCATGGATATGTAGATTTGGTAATGTGAACCTAACAAACAGTTCACTTTACAAACTAATCTAGGCGAGTATCATCGACCGTATGGACAGCGCCGGACGCCAGTCCGGTTAAGTCCCAAAGTCGCGGAACAAGACCCCCCCGTTTCCGCGCAATACCTCAAGCCCCGCTATGCGGGGCTTTTTTTTGTCCGCCGCGGACGCGGATTGCCGCGCTGCAGCTGGGCGCCGGCAGTACTGCCGGCGGCGCGATTTGACATTGCGTCGCCGCCCGAACGTTTGCGCCGGCGGCGCAAGGTTTGCGGCATCATGGGGCCCGATTCTCTGCCTGGGCTGGGGCGCTCCCGTGTCGATCCATGTCGCACTCAATCACGTCTCTGAATATGACTACGACCGCGACGTCGGCTTAGGTCCGCAGCTGGTGCGGCTGCGGCCCGCGCCGCATTGCCGCACGCGAGTGCTCGCCTACAGCCTGAAGGTCACGCCGGCCCAGCACTTCGTCAACTGGCAGCAGGACCCGCAGGCCAATTTCATGGCGCGCCTGGTGTTTCCGGAGCGCACCCGAAAGCTGCGCGTGGAAGTCGATCTGGTCGCCGAGATGGCGGTGCTCAATCCCTTCGACTTTTTCCTCGCGCCGCACGCCGAGATGGCGCCATTCGCCTATGAGCAAGCCGAGGTCGCCGAGCTCGGCCCGTATCTTCGCTGCGAGGCGCCCACTGACAGATTCGTAGCGTACCTGCGCGAGATTCCGCTGGCGCGCGTGCGCACCAACGACTTTCTGGTCGCCATCAACCGTCGCCTGGCAGCGGACATCAAATATCTGATTCGGATGGAGCCGGGCGTACAGACGCCGGAGCAGACGCTGCGGCTCGGTTCGGGCTCGTGCCGCGATTCGGCCTGGCTGCTGGTGCAGCTGCTGCGCCACTTGGGGCTCGCGGCACGCTTCGTTTCCGGCTATCTGATCCAGCTGGTCAGCGACGTTCCACCGCTCGAGGGGCCGGCCGGCCCGACGCGGGATTTCACTGACCTGCACGCCTGGTGCGAGGTTTATCTGCCCGGTGCCGGCTGGATCGGGCTCGACCCGACTTCGGGACTGCTGGCCGGTGAAGGCCATATTCCGCTCGCCTGCACGCCCGAGCCGTCGGCGGCGGCGCCGATCAGCGGTGCCGTCGAGAAGTGCGAGGTCAAGTTTGCCCACACGATGAGCGTGCGCCGCCTGTGGCAGGCACCAAGGGTCACGAAGCCGTACAGCGACGAGCAGTGGCAGCGCATCGTCGCTCTCGGCCGGCGCATCGATACGGTGCTTGAGGCGGCCGACGTGCGACTGACCATGGGTGGGGAGCCGACCTTTGTGTCGATGGACGATCCGGACGGCGCCGAATGGAACATGACAGCCATGGGGCCCAACAAGCGGCGCCTGGCGCGCGAGTTGTATCAGCGCCTGCGCCGGCATTACGCGCCGCAGGGGCTTGCGCACTTTGGCCAGGGCAAGTGGTATCCCGGCGAGCCGCTACCGCGCTGGGCCCTGAGCTGCTTCTGGCGGCGCGACGGTGAGCCGATCTGGCGCGATGCCGAGCTGCTGGCCGACGAGTCGCATGATTACGGTGCCACGTACGAAACGTCGGCGGCGTTCGTGCGCGGCGTCGCCGCGCGGCTCGACCTCGATCCGGACTTTGCGTTCCCGGCTTTTGAGGACGCCTTTTATTACCTGTGGCGCGAACGGCGCTTGCCGAGCAACGTCGATCCGCTCGATTCGCATCTGGAGGATGCAATGGAGCGGGCCCGCCTGATGCGGCTGTTTGACGACGGCGGGCTGGCGCAGCCGGCCGGCCACGTATTGCCGCTGGCGCGCTCGCCGGAGGGGAGCGAGTGGCAGACCGGAGCGTGGTTCCTGCGTGCCGAGCGCTGCTTTCTGGTGCCGGGCGACTCGCCGATCGGCTATCGCTTGCCGCTCGATTCGCTGCCGTGGGCGAGTGCCGCCGATCAGCCATATGTCCATGCCGCCGACCCGCTCGACGAGTTCGCGCCGCTCCCCAAGGCAGAGCAGCTTCGCCGACCCAGCGAGCCGCGGCCGGCCGGCGCGGCGCCGGCTGCGGCCGAGGCGGCGCCGGCACCGGCTCCCGGCCAATCGGCCACCGGCATCACGCGCAGCGCGCTTTGCGCCGAAGCGCGTGGCGGAGTGCTGTACGTATTCATGCCGCCGCTGGCGCAGCTCGAGGATTATCTGCAGCTGGTGGCGGCAGTCGAAGCCACCGCCGAGGCGCTGAAACAGCCGGTGGTGGTGGAAGGCTACGAGCCGCCGGCCGATCCACGCCTCAATGTATTCAAAGTTACGCCGGACCCCGGCGTCATCGAGGTCAATATTCACCCTGCCCATCGCTGGGAGGAGCTGGTAGAGCGGACCGAGTTCCTGTACGGGCAGGCGCGCGAGACACGGCTCGCGACCGAGAAGTTCATGCTCGACGGCCGGCACACTGGCACCGGCGGCGGCAATCATTTTGTGCTTGGCGGTCAGAGCACCGCGGACTCGCCCTTTCTTCGGCGCCCCGACCTGCTGGGGAGCCTGCTGGCCTACTGGCACAATCACCCGGCGCTGTCGTATTTATTTTCCGGACTGTTCATCGGCCCGACCTCCCAGGCGCCGCGCGTCGACGAGGCCCGCAACGATTCGCTGTATGAGCTTGAAATTGCCATGCAGCAGCTGCCGGCGCCGGGGGTGGCCTCGCCGCCGTGGCTGACCGACCGGTTGTTCCGCAATCTGCTCATCGACGTGACCGGCAACACCCATCGCGCGGAGTTTTGCATCGACAAGCTTTATGCACCTGAGGGTGCTGCCGGCCGGCTCGGGCTGCTCGAGCTGCGTGCCTTCGAGATGCCGCCGCACTACCAAATGAGCCTCGCCCAGCAGCTGCTGCTGCGTGCGCTGGTGGCCCGCTTCTGGCGCGAGCCGTACCGGCCGGCGCGACTGGCGCGCTGGGGCACAGAGTTGCACGACCGGTTCATGCTGCCGTACTTCATCGCGCAGGATCTGCGCGACGTGCTCGCCGAGTCGGCCGCGGTCGGCTACGGGCTCGATGAGGCGTGGTTCGCGCCGCATTTTGAATTCCGCTTTCCGAAGTACGGCGACTATGCGGTAGCCGGTACCGAGCTCGAGTTGCGCCAGGCGCTTGAGCCATGGCACGTGATGGGCGAGGAGGGCTCGGCGGCCGGCGCGGTGCGCTACGTGGATTCCTCGGTCGAGCGGCTGCAACTGCGTGTCAGCGGGCTGGCACCGGATCGCTACGTCGTGGCCTGCAATGGCAGGCGCGTGCCGCTGCGGCCGACCGGCACCGCGGGCGAATACGTTGGCGGCGTGCGCTATCGCGCCTGGCAGCCGCAGTCGGCGCTGCACCCGCGGCTCGGTGTCAATGCGCCACTGACCTTTGATCTGCTCGATACCTGGCTTAATCGCTCGGTCGGCGGCTGCCAGTACCATGTCGCGCATCCGGGCGGCCTCAGCTACGGCACCTTTCCGGTCAATTCCTTCGAAGCGGAGAGCCGCCGTTTGACGCGGTTCTTCCGCATGGGCCATTCGCCGGGTGCCGTGGCCGTGCCGGCCGAATCGACGAACGCGGAATTTCCGTTTACTCTGGATCTGCGCCGCAACGCGTGACCGATCCAAGGCAGATGGCCGCCGATTCCTCTTTACTGTACGCAGGCAGCGCGCAGCGCTACGACGAACTGCTGGACAACGCGGGCACGGTGCGGCCGCATTGGCGCGGCCTGATCGACCATCTGACCGAAGGCGGCGCCGACGCCGTGCGTCGCAGTGTCGAGCTCGCCCGGCGGCTGGTGATCGAAAACGGCGTCACTTACAACGTCTATGCCGACCCGCAGGGCAAGGACCGGCCGTGGCTGCTCGACCCGTTGCCGTTGCTCATCGGCGCGGAAGAATGGCAGCAGCTGGAGGCGGGAGTCATCCAGCGCACGCGGCTGCTCAATGAAATACTGCGCGACCTTTACGGTCCGCAACAGCTGCTGAGCCAGGGCATCCTGCCGCCGGAGCTGGCCTATGGACACCCGAACTTCCTCTGGCCCGCGCACGGGTTAAGGCCACTGCGCGACGTATGGCTATATCTGCACGCGGTTGATCTGGCACGCACGCCGGATGGCCAGTGGCGCGTGCTCGCCGATCGCACCCAGTCGCCCTCGGGCCCGGGCTACGCGCTGGAGAACCGCCAGATCGTCGCGCGCGTGTTGCCCCGCCTCATCAGCAACTTTGGCGTGCGGTCGATTGATGGTTTTTTCACCGAGCTGCGCTCGGGGCTGATGGAGCCGCTCGACAGCGAGCCGCAGCTGACGGTCGTGCTGACGCCCGGCCCGTTCAACGAGACCTATTTCGAGCACGCTTATCTCGCGCGCCGACTCGGGCTGCCGCTGGTCCAGGGCCGGGACCTGACGGTGCGCGCGGCGAGCGTGTTCCTGAAGACTTTCTCCGGGCTGCGTCGCGTGCACGCGATATTGCGGCGAGTGGACGATGATTTTTGCGATCCGCTCGAGCTGCGCGCGGACTCGACGCTCGGCGTGCCGGGCCTGCTCAGCGCCGTGCGCGCCGGGCGCGTTGTGCTCGCCAATGCGCTTGGCAGTGGCGTGCTCGAGTCCCCGGCCTGGTCAGGCTTTCTGCCGGGTGCCGCCCAGGCGCTGCTCGGCGAGTCGCTGCGGCTGCCCTCGGTCGCCACCTGGTGGTGTGGCGAGCGCCCGGCCCTCAAGTACGTCACCGAGAACCTCGAGCGGCTGGTGATCCGCGGCACCTTCCCCAATCAGCGCTTTCAGTCGGTATTCGGCGCGCAGCTGACCGCCCGTGAGCGCACGGCACTGCTGGCGCGATTGCGCGGGCGGCCGTACGCGTATGCAGCCTCGGAGCGCGTGATGCTGTCGCACGCGCCGGTGTGGCGCCCCGGCGGGGCGCTGCGGCTTGCGCCACGCGCGCTCAGCCTGCGGCTGTATGCCGTTTGGACGCCGCAGGGCTACAAGGTTATGCCTGGCGGACTGGCGCGCATCGCTGCCGAAGACGTCAGCGATATCGTCTCCAGCCAGCGCGGCGGCGGCAGCAAGGATGTTTGGGTCATGCCGGGGAGTGATGCGGTGGCGCTGGCGGCCGTCGCACCACCGCCACCGCGCCAGGTGCGGCAGGCGGAGCTACCGTCGCAACTGGTGGAAAATCTCTACTGGCTCGGCCGCTACTCGGAGCGCTGCGAAGACAAGGCGCGGCTGCTGCGGGCGACGCTTGCCATGCGCACGGAGCGCACCGTGTGGACGCAGGCGCTTGCTACCTGCGTGGTCCGCGGTGTGCTCGAGTCCGACAGCGATCCGCTGGTCAGCCTGTATGAGGGGCGCCTGAATTTCGGCTTGGCCGCGGACCTCGGGCGCTTCGGCTGGGCGGCCACGCAGGCGCGCAGCCGCCTGTCGGCCGCGCACTGGCGCTCGATCAGCCTGATGCAGCGGCAGTTTCATGAAGCCGGGCAGAGCCACGCCGAGCCAGTGGAGACGCTCGATCGGTTGCTGGTGTCGTTGACCGCACTCAGCGGCTTTGCGCTCGACGATATGACTCAGGACGATGGCTGGCGGCTACTGATGCTCGGGCGCCGGCTAGAGCGGGTGCAATTTCTGGCCGAGATCTTCGCCGCGCTGCTCGGCGATGGTGTGCTGCCGCAGCGCGGCCCGCTCGACTGGCTGCTGGATGTTTGCAGCAGCAGCATTACTTACCGCACTCGCTATGTGGCCGCGCCGCAGCTCGGCACGGTCATGCAGCTTTTGGTATTCGACGCCAGCAATCCGCGCGCGCTGGCCTTTCAGTGGCAGAAGATCCAGCGCACGCTGCGCGAGCTGGAGCAGGCGCCAAGCCCCGCCGCCGATGAGCTGCAGCCAGCGGTCGCGGCGCTGCTGCAGAGCGCCGAGCAGGATCTCGACGGCACCGGCACCGACGGTGCCCAGCGGCGGATGCTCCTGGCCGGGCAACTGACCGATCTGGCTGCCGCCGCCGAGCAGGTCTCGAACCGCCTGACCATGGGTTATTTCTCGCACGTGGCCGGTGAGCTGCGCTCGGTGGCGATGTGAGCGAGCCGGTGCGTTACCAGGTGCGTCACCAGACCGTGTATGCCTACGGCAGCGAAGTCGCGCACGCACATCATCTGCTGCATCTTGCGCCGCGCGCGACCGAAACTCAGAGCTGCGAGGATTTCACACTCGAGCTGCTGCCGCAGCCGGGCGAAATTGGCACGCATGTGGACGCCTTCGGCAATCAGGTGACCCTCCTTGAGCTGGATCGGCCGCATGATCGCCTGCAGGTCACGGCGCGCACCCTGGTGCAGGTTCTGGCACGCGAACGACCGGATCCGGCCGCCAGCCGGCCGTGGGAGCAGGTGGCCGAGGGCCTCGCCTATGCGCCGCGGCCGATCGAGGCGCCGTGGCTCGAGGCAGCGCGATTTCGCACCCAGTCGCCATTTGTGCCGATCAAATCGGTCATTGCCAAGTACGCGGCGCCCTGCTTCACTGCCGGCGCGCCGCTGCTGAGCGCCGCCGCAGCGCTGATGCAGAAGATC
>DASWBL010000107.1:0-3389 GCA_036390615.1 Steroidobacteraceae bacterium
AAATACTGCGCCGCTGCAAAGCCTTGCTCAGCGGCGAGCCGAGACCACTTCAATCCTTCTGCGTAATCTTGCGGCACGCCATGGCCGGTGTTGTACATAATGGCGATATTGCTCTGAGCGTTGGCGTAACCCTGATCGGCAGCGCGGCGGTACCATTTCATTGCTCGCCCTGATCCGCAGCTTTGCGAAACCACTCCATTGCCTTGGCGTGGTCCTGTGGCACGCCAAGACCATTGGCATAACATCGCCCCCACAGCTACCTGCGCGGTGGCGTCGCCATGGTCAGCAGCCTGCCGGTACCACTTCATTGCCTCGCCATAGTTCTGCGCCATGCCCTGACCGCGGGAGTACATCACGCCAAGCAGGATCTGAGCTCTGGCCGTGCCTTGCTCTGCTAATGGGCGAAGCAGAAGTAGCGCAGTCGCGTAATTGCCCTTGCCATATGCAGCGATAGCATCTTCAAGCGGCCCTGCCGCCACTGGCGCAGCAAAGCTCGCTGTTAGGCAGATGGCCGCAATAGTGCCCTTGAGCATAAGTTTCATCATCTAAGGTCCCCGCGGGTTAATAATACCACTCTCCGCGTTTAGCAAAGCCAATGCCATGCCACGGTGGCGATGCTTGAACCCGTTGGTAATGGCCCCGACCCCTCACATCGGCCCGTGCCGTCGGTCCTGAAAAGCGCGTGGCGATCATTGCTGAACCTGGTCTGCAAATCGCCGTCGTGACTGATCCCGATATGCGCGCAGTCGGGTTGCGACCCAATTCGTGATTTCGGAACGCGCATTCTAGTTCATTGGACTTCCCCATCGGTTGAATGCGGGAAGCAGCTTTGGGATCGGCTGGCGGACTGGGAAAGTTATGGTCTCTTGGCCGGAAGGTTAGAAACCGCGACAGCGCGGGCGGGATAGTGGCCGCCCGGTGAGATCGATCTCTTTGCAGAGCAGAACAAGATCTCATTGAGCGCCCAGTGCTCGATCCGGCTGCCCCCGGGAGAGTTGGTTGGCGCTTACTTACGCATAAGAGGAAAATTGGCTGCTCGGTTAAAGGTAATTTCTCGGTAAGGACTTGAACTGTTTAGCATATCGGCCTTTGTCCGACCGAACGGGACAGCGCGTTGCAGAAATGCCACGCCGCCAGCAAATCAGTGTTTTCCACCTGGTTGCATAATTGGTCTCATGCGTTAGTGCGCTATGATCGCGCTAGCGATCGGGGCTTACGGCGTTCGCAGCGGCTTGGCGGGCAAGGGGCCATTATTCGAGAGGGGCATTATGATGCGCAGATACTCGTTGACACTGCTTGCTGCTGCCGCCGTTGCTCTGGCTGCAAGTCATGCTGCATCCGCGGCCGACCTGGGTCCGGTCAGGAGAGCCCCGCCGCCGGCCCCCGTCTTTGTCCCTCCTCCGGTGTTCAATTGGACCGGCTTCTATATTGGCGGCAACCTCGGGGCGGCCTGGACTGAAGCCAGTGTGTGTTGCAATGACTTTGGCAACAGCCTGCATAACTCACAACAGGCCGTATTCACTGGTGGCGGCCAGGTGGGTGCCAATTATCAATGGAACTGGCTGGTTCTCGGTGTCGAAGGAGATTTCGACTGGCTAGCCAACAACCATAATTCAACCAATAGCCTTTTACTTGGAGGTAATGCTTTCCAATTGTCTGCTAATGACAGATGGATAGCGACGGTGACTGGGCGAGTCGGCTATGCGTTTAACTTGTTTGGTGCCAGTGGGTGGGGTTGGAATCCTGGGACCGGTGGCCCCTGGCTGATTTACGGCAAGGGCGGCTGGGGTTGGGCTGGGGTCAACAATATTACGCTTACTGATGTGGATACCGGCGGTTCGATCAATTTCTCAAACAGCAATTCCAACAACGGCCCGGTTGGGGGAGTGGGCGTCGAATGGGCTTTTGCGCCTAACTGGACAGCCAAACTCGAGTACGACCGGCTGTTTTTAAACAGCAAAAACTTTACGGTGCCGGTGGGATTCGACGGCGGTGTTATTGATGGCCGCAATATCAGTATCTTCAATCGTGACGTGCAAACAGTGACGGTTGGGATCAACTACCTGTTCAATTGGCACTAATGATGCAGCACTGAGGTGTCTGCGCAGGCCGGTCTAACGGAAGAGCGCGCTCCTCACGACGTGAAGGGGCGCGCTTTCGTTTCGCTCTAGTCCTTGGCCGACTTTTCGGCGATATAAACCTTGCGAAGACCGATAAACCTGCAATGGAATCACTGACGGGTTTTTTTACCGTTCAAAATCATGTTTAGGTAGGCACGATCGACGCCGTGATGCTTTGCAAAAGCGCTTTGACCTCCTTCTCGCTCAACTGCGGCCTTCAGGGACTCAGCCGGGATCTGATGCGATGATTGCGAAAATCGAAAAGCCTCGGGCAAATGCCTAGGCCGCGCTGAGACGGAGAGAGTTAACCAAAGCTCACCAAAAAAATTGCATGTGGGGTCAAGTCTGAGGGTAAGTAGCAGCGGTAACTGATTATTAACCGATATTCTGCCTCAAAAATTGGACTCCAAGGTGCACGGTTTTGGAATCTCTGATAGTCCCTGGCGCGCGATTGCCCTTGCAATTATCGCCTTGATGCTTAGTGGCTGCATGCAGGCAACGCTTGCGCCCACGACTGAGGCCGGCTGGAGCGCCCGCGACAAGCGATTGATGTCCAATCTGCCGTACGCGCAGGCGACCATTCCGGAGGAGTACAGGCGTCACATCGTTCAGTACACGCGCAGGGAAGGACCTGGCACCATCGTCGTCGATACCGGCAATAAGTTTCTCTATTACATCCTGCCGAAGGGCCAGGCGATCCGCTACGGCATCACTGTCGGCGAACAAGTGCAAGCCTGGAGCGGCATCGCCACGGTTGGCCGCAAGGAGGAATGGCCGTCGTGGACACCGACCGCTGGCGAACACGCGCGGCTTGGGCCCCTCCCGGCCTTCGTGAGCGGCGGGCCACAAAATCCGATGGGTGCGCGCGGGCTATATCTGTATTCCGGTGGCAAGGACACGCAGTACCGTATCCACGGCACCAACCAGCCCGAACGCGCCATCTCCTCCGGCTGCATCCGCATGACCAACGAGGACGTGATCGATCTCTACAATCGCGTCAAAATCGGCACGATTGTCGTTGTCCTCGCGCCAACGTACTGGTCATTCGCACCTCCATCAGCGGATGGCCCCAACGCGTAACGCCGCCGCAAGACTTCCGCGGGCGGCCGCGGCCGATTATTGTTCAGTCGAGCGGTTACTAAAATAATCGCCAATTTTTCGATCAAAATTGACATTTGTTTGTATCAATTACGATTACTAAAAGTGATGTGAGCTTCATGCCTCCACTGTAATCAAGCGCCGACCTTCGTGCGTGTGATTACGGAGAAC
>DASWBL010000108.1:0-4767 GCA_036390615.1 Steroidobacteraceae bacterium
ATCCTGCAGCGCCAGCCGGCGCAGCGCCGCGCGCAGGTCGTCGATCGAATGCATATCGGGCTGCGGTCCGGGTCGCGCGTTCATGAGGCAGTCCCTGCGGTAGACTGGATGACTTAATTGATCGTAATTATCCAGAATAAAGAACCCTTATTGGATATTAAAGCTAAATCGGCTGGCGCGGCGGCATTCGGCCGGATGGGGACAAAACATGAAGCTGGAGATTGATCGGCTGGACGTCAAATTGCTCGAAGAGCTGCAATGCAACGCCCAGATCTCCAACCAAGATCTGGCGGCGCAGGTCGGGCTGTCGCCGAGCGCGTGCCTGTCGCGCGTACGCCGGCTCGAGCGCGAGGGAGTGATCCGGCGCTACTTGACCGACATCGCGCTGCCGAAGCTCGGCCCCTGCCTGGAAATATTTGCCGAAGTCACGCTCAGCAATCACACGCCGGGGGATTTCCGTCGCTTTGAACAGGCGATCGCGCGGCTGCCGGAGGTGACCGAAGCGTTTCAGCTGAGCGGCGCCTTCGATTATCTGCTGCACGTGGTCTGTCGCGACATGACGCACTACCGGCGGCTCAACGATGAGCTGACCGACGGCAAGCATGGGGTCGCCAAGGTCGTCAGCGTGGTCGTGATGGCCGAGTCCAAGCTCTTCGCCGGCTACCCGGTTGCCACCGTGGCCGCGGCCGAATCCTAAAGCCGCCGGCCGGCGCCGCAAGTGCTGCGCCGCCGGGCGGTACCGGCCGCAGTGGCTGCGGCGCAGCACCGCCATTACCGCGCCGCCTGCGCCGGCTGCCGGCCATACTGGGCCCTTAAGCGAGGTGCCCTATGGTCATGATCATCGATACGCCGACGCTTGCGCGGCTGCTGCGCCGAATCGGCGTGGAAAACTTTTTGCGCGAACTGGCTGACCGGATCGAGACGGATTTCGGCCACTGGGCCCGTTTTGACAAGTCCGCACGGCTGGCCGCCCATTCACAGCGCGGCGTGCTCGAGTTGATGCCGACTTCGGATTCTGAATGGTTCAGCTTCAAGCTGGTCAACGGCCATCCAGGCAACCCGGCGCAGGGACTGCTGACCGTTACTGCGGTTGGCATGCTCGCCGATGTCGGGACCGGCTATCCGCGGCTGATTTCCGAAATGACCGTGCTGACGGCGCTGCGTACTGCCGCGACCTCGGTGGTCGCCGCGCGGCACCTGGCGGTACCGGGCGCGCGGACCATGGCGCTGATCGGCACCGGAGCCCAGGGTGAATTCCAGGCGCTCGCCTTCAAGGCCTGTCTTGGCATTCGCGAGATCCGTTATTTTGACACCGACCAGCTGGCGATGAAAAAATTCGCCGCCAACCTGGCGCTCTCCGGCCTGAAGCTGACAGCGTGTGTCAGCGTGGCCGAAGCAGTGCGCGGCGCGCCGATCGTGACGACCGCCACGGCGGTCAAGGGACTGCAAACGGTGTTGAAGGACGCGATGATCGGCCCCGGTGTGCATATCAACGCGATCGGCGGTGACTGTCCCGGCAAGACCGAGCTGGACGTCGCATTGCTGCGGCGCGGACGCATCGTGGTCGAATACCTGCCGCAGACGCGCATCGAGGGCGACATCCAGTCGCTCGGCGCCGATGCGACGGCCCCCGAGCTGTGGCAGATCATCGGCGGCCAGGAAATCGGCCGCAGCGATGCCACACAAGTGACGATCTTCGACTCGGTCGGGTTCGCGCTCGAGGATTATTCGGCGCTGCGTTATGTCTTTGACCGGGCGCGCGAGCTCGGCGTCGGCAAAAGCACGGCGCTGGTGCCGGACCCGGTTGACCCGAAGGATCTGTTTGGTTACGTGACGGGGCTTGCCGCGTGAAGCCGGCCGGCCTGCGCGTGGCACCGACGCCGGAACGCCAGTGCACCGACAGCGTGCTGCTGGTGCGGCCGGCCAGTTTTTATGCGAATCCGGAAACGCTGGTGAGCAACGCCTTCCAAAGCGTCGGCAGCGAGTCGCGCGCGGCGACGCTGGCGGCCGCACAGCGCGAATTTGACGGCGCGGTGCGCGCACTGACCGACGCCGGCGTGCAGGTGGCGATGCTGGCCGCTGATGCAGCGGCCGATACGCCCGATGCCGTGTTTCCGAATAACTGGTTTTCGACCCACGAGGACGGCACGCTGGTGCTGTATCCGATGGCGGCGGCAAGCCGCCGGCGCGAGCGCCAACCGCAGCAGCTGGCAGACCTTGCGCGGGCCGAGGGCTGGCGCATTCATCGCACCGTGGATCTGACTCATTACGAGCAGCAGGGCGAGTATCTGGAGGGCACCGGCAGTCTGGTGCTGGACCGGGCGCACCGCGTTGCCTATGCAACCCTGTCGGCGCGGACCAGCGCCACGGCACTCAATGCGTTTTGCCGCGCGCTCGATTACCGCGCGATCTCGTTTCGCAGCCGTGACCGCAGTGGTCAGCCGGTTTATCACACCAATGTGCTGATGTCGGTCGGGCCGACACTGGCAATCCTTTGCAGCGCGCTGTTCGCCAGAGCGGCCGATGCACGCGCGGTGAGCGATCAGCTGCAGGGCGACGGCAAGCAGCTGCTCGATTTGAGCAGCGAGCAGATCGGCCAGCTCGCCGGCAACGTGCTATTTCTGGATGGCGGGCGCGCCGGGCCGGTGGTTGCAATCTCGACCCGGGCCTGGCAGGCGCTCAGCGCCGCACAGCGGCAGCTCATTGAGCTGCACGCCCGGCCGGCGCTGTGCTCAATCGACACCATCGAGCGCTGCGGCGGCGGCGGCATCCGCTGCATGATCGCCGAGATTTTTCTGCCGCGGCAGGGCGCTTAGGCGCAGCGGCGCGGCCCGCAGGGGCCGTTAATCATCTGACAGGAGCAACCCCGTGAATGCAACGCAGGTGCTGATGTGTCCCCCGAAGTACTTCGAGGTCAACTACGTCATTAATCCCTGGATGCAGCGCGGCGCGGTGCGCCTGGCGCTCGCGGCCCAGCAGTGGGAACGGCTGCGCGCTGGCATCGCCGCGCATGCTGAAGTGGTGCTGCTTGAGCCGCGGCCGGGCCTGCCGGACATGGTGTTTACGGCCAACGCCGGCGTCGTGATCGATGATCGGGTCATGGCCAGTCATTTTCAGCCGCACGAGCGGCGCGCGGAGGAAGCGCACTTCAAGGACTGGTTCCGTAGCCACGGCTATGCGCTGCTCGAGCTGCCCGATTACATCGGGTTCGAGGGTGCCGGCGATTGCCTGTACGACGCCGGGCGCGCAGTGCTGTGGACCGGGCTTGGCCTGCGCAGCGAGCCGGAGGTGCTGGTGTATCTGAATCGGGCTTTCGGTTTTGACATCGTTGCGCTGCGGCTCACCGATCCGCACTACTATCATCTGGATACCTGCTTCTGTCCGCTGTCGGGCGGGCATGTACTGTATTTCCCGGATGCCTTCCATCCGACCAGCCGCGCCGAGATCGAGCGGCGCATCGCGCCCGACAAACGCATTGCCGCCAGTGCCGCGGACGCGGCGCAATTTGCCTGCAATGCGGTCAACCTCGGGCGCGAAGTGTTCATGCACCGCGCCACTGAGCCGCTGCGCGCAGCGCTTGAGCAGGCCGGCTATCGCCTGCACGAATATGACCTGTCGGAGTTTCTGAAGGCCGGCGGTTCGGCCAAGTGCCTGACGCTGCGGCTGGATGCGCCCCCGGCGCGCCACCGGCACGCGCGCGCCGCTTGATCCGGCTGCAGGTGCCCCTAGAGATTCTGGTAGTTCGGACCTGATCCGCCTTCGGGCGTGGTCCAGGTGATGATCTGGTACGGGTCCTTGATGTCGCACGCCTTGCAGTGCACGCAGTTGGCTGCGTTGATCTGCAGTTTCTGACCGCCAGCACCGTCGCTGATCATCTCGTACACGCCGGCCGGGCAGAAGCGCGTGCACGGATTCCCATATTCCTTGAGGCACTTCGTGGCACAGACGTTGGTGTCGGCCACGTGCAGGTGCACCGGTTGGTGCTCATCGTGGCTGGTGCCCGCAAAATAAACCGAGGCCAGCCGGTCGCGCGGCGGCAGTGTGCGCTCGCCCCAGCCGCGATCCGGGGATTGATACTCATCGAGCTTACGTATCGCCGCGTAGCTTGCATTGTTGTGCAGCGTCCACGGCGTGTGTCCGGCGGTGACAGTCTCGAGCGCGAAATTGGCGATGCCCGTATACAGGCCGCGCTTGAAGCCGGGCTTGATGTTGCGCACCTTGCGCAGCTCCTGGCCGCCGACCGATGCCCGCCAGCGCGCATCAAAGCCCTGCGCCGTGCTGTGCTCGGCAACGTGCTCGGCGGCGAGCATGCCGCTGCGCATCGCCTGGTGGATGCCCTTGATCTTTGGCATGTTGAGGGTGCCTGCGGCATCACCGATGAGCAGCGCGCCAGGCATTTCCATCTTGGGGAGCGATTGCCAGCCGCCGGCGGCGATGGCGCGTGCGCCCGCGGCGAGGATTTCGCCGCCTTCGAACAGGCCGCGGTTCTGCGGATGGTTCTTGAACTGCTGGAAGGCCTCGAACGGCTCAAAGCGCGGGTCGGCGTAGTCCAGCCCGACGACGTAGCCGACATAGACCCGGTTCTTGTCGAGGTGATACAGGAAGCTCCCGCCATAGGTACGCCGGTCAACCGGCCAGCCCGAGGTGTGCTGGATCAGCCCAGGTTCAGTGCGGCCCGCGGGCAACTGCCAGAGCTCTTTCAGGCCGAGCGCGTAGCTTTGCGGGTCAGAGTCGGCATCGAGCTTGAAGCGGGCGATCAGCTGCTTG
>DASWBL010000109.1:0-8510 GCA_036390615.1 Steroidobacteraceae bacterium
GAGGTCGATGTCGCGGCCGAGCGGGAAATTATCGCCATCATCCGCCGCCACTACCCCGAGCACGCCATTCTTGCCGAGGAAAGCGGCGCCGACGGCGATAATGAGACGGTGTGGATCATCGATCCGCTGGATGGCACGACCAATTTTTTGCACGGCTTCCCGGTGTTTGCGGTTTCGATTGCCGCCCAGGTGCGGGGCCGGCTCGAAGTGGCCACGATCTATGACCCGATGCGTCAGGAGTTGTTCACCGCTACCCGAGGCGCCGGCGCGCAGCTGGAGAATCGCCGCATCCGCGTCACCCGCCAACGCAGCCTCGATGGCGCACTGATCGCCACCGGATTCCCGTTCAGGGAAAATGTGCAGTACGCCGATGCGTACCTCGCTATGTTAAAGAACATCATGGGCCGCGCCGCCGGCATTCGCCGTCCGGGTGCGGCGGCGCTCGATCTGGCCTACGTGGCAGCCGGGCGCGTGGACGGGTTCTGGGAAATGGGACTGCAGCCGTGGGACACGGCCGCCGGCACGTTGATGATCCTCGAGGCTGGCGGCCGCGTCGGTACGCTGACCGGTGAGGAGTACACGCAGGGCGGGGATCTGGTAGCCGGCTGCCCGCGCGTTTACGAGGATTTGCTTGAAGCTATTGCCTTACATGTGCCGCCGGGCGCCCGCAAAGTAAAGTCTGCCTAATAACGATTCAATCCTAAGGACCGCCATTTTGTAGTTCAGCAGCGAACCGGCTCGCTCGCGGTTCCAGGAATCAGTCGCCTTTGTGTGGCAACTCCATTGGGCTAGCCTCATGGCCTGTGACGACAATGCCGCGCCCGAGGTTGGAGCTGCGGATTCCGTAGGCGAAATACACAACTATTCCGACTGCCAGATAGATTAGGAAAAACTTCCGCGTCTCCGGCGTCGACATCAAGCTCATCAGGAGAACAACGCACATGAGCGCGCCAAGGATCGGCGTCAGCGGATAGAACGGCGTCCTGAATAGCCGCTTGAGGTCGGGATTTGTCGTGCGCAGATAAATCACCGTCACGCAGACAAGGGCAAACGCCGTCAGTGAACCGACATTCGTGAGGTCCGCTAGGGCGCTGAGCGACAGAAAACCTGCTGCACCCATCGCAGCTACGCCGACGATGATGGTGTTTATCCAGGGGGTCTTAAATCTCTTGTGGACAACCGCCAGCGACTTCGGCAGCAGCCCGTCGCGACTCATGGTGTAGAAAATTCGAGTCTGGCCGTAGAGCAGCACCAGCATCACGCTTGAAAGACCCGCGAGCGCCCCGATCTTCACCAGTAGCGCGAACCACGGCAGTCCCATCTGGTTCGCCGCTACCGCGAGTGGCGCGGCGGTATCGAGCGCGGCGTACGGCACGATGCCGACCAACACTGCGGACGTCGCGATGTAGAGCAGCGTACAGATTACGAGGGAGCCTAGGATGCCAATCGGCATGTCCTTTCCCGGGTTGCGGGCTTCGGCGCCAGCGGTGGATACAGACTCAAAGCCGAGATAGGCGAAAAATATGACTGCTGCGCCGTGTATGAGCCCGCCAATACCGTACCTGAAGGAGTTATCCCCGGTAACTACGGCGACTAGCGCCCGACCTAATTGGTGCCAAACGTCCATATTGGTGCCCGGCGGCCGAGCGGGAATCTCCGCCGGCACGAACGGTGACCAGTTTGCCGGGTGCACGTAATGTGAGCCGATAGCAATGAAGGCGATGACGACCACCAGCTTGATGCCAACGATGATGTTATTTGCCCTCGCCGACTCCGTGACACCACGCACCAGCAGCAGCGTCACGAGACCGATAACCACGATAGCCGGAAGGTTCATGACCCCGGTTGCGATGACCGCACCGGAAGCATCCTTAACCGGCACGCCAGGCGCCGCCGTCAACACCGGCGCGATCGTCAGATGCATATCGGCGAGGAGGCTGGTGAAATATCCGGACCAGCCAACCGCGACCGTTGCGGCTGCGAGGCCATACTCCAACAGCAGCAGTAAGCCCATGACCCAGGCCGCCCCCTCTCCCATCGAAGCATAGGTGTAGGAATAGGCGGAGCCGGACACGGGGAGAGCGGAGGCAAGCTCGGCGTAGCAGAGCGCCACGAAAGCGCACAGCAGTCCAGTGATCACAAAGGAGAGCATGATCGCCGGACCCGAGAACTGGGCTGCGGCCCGACCCGTGAGAACGAAGATACCTGTCCCGATAATGCAGCCGATGCCCAGAAGCACCAGGTTAAGCGCGCCCAAGGAGCGCTTTAGCTCACTGTGCTGGTGCTCTGCCTGTATCTGCGCGACTGTTTTGTGCTGGAAGATGCGCGCCAAAATTCGAGTCTTCGCCATTCTAGTGAACCCGTCCGCAAATAGGCGTCTTGCGACCGGGCCGATCGTAGCCCAAATAGTTAAAGAGCGCATCCGCCAGCAGGGGTGGTGCTGTGAGCGGCGAACTCATCGGATGTCGGCAAAATTGCCTACTTGTTGCGCGCCTAGCTATGCGACAACTGGAAATACTTGGATCAGCCGACAGATACGGTTATCTGGACGATTCTCGGGATTGGGTGGTATTACTTTTGCAGCCGCCACCACAGTAGGCTGCGCGCCTTCAACCGGGCGCAGCAGCGCGCCTGAATTTCGCGCTGGCGGCGAGGAGCGACGCTAGGGTGTGCCGGGCGGGTGATGATCGGCGTCGTACTGGACGATGTCCGGCGTATCTATGTTCTCGCCCTTCCACACCATGGCGTGGTAAATGCGGTTCCAGCCGCTGGGGTGGTCGAAGAATATGATCTCCTCCCACTTGCCAGGCTGCATCTTGCGGTACTCGGACAGATGCAGCGCGGCTTGCGCAAAGCCATCGGGCTGCCGCGCAGCGTTTAAGCCAAAGGCGTCGGCTTCTGCTTCTGTGGTCCTGGTGATCGTGTTGGTGACGGGCGTCGCCACAAACAGATAGCAGGAAAACAGGGCGACGAGCAGCGGCAGCCCGGCCACATCGCCCACATCCCCAATGCCCCAGCGCGGTCCGAAGCGCCGCGAAATCCTTCCGTAGGCCCACGGCAACCAGGCAAAACCGATCACCACGACCAGGCCGAACGACAGAATTGATTTGGTATCGTGATTGAGCACGTAATGGCCCATCTCGTGGCCCAGCACCGCCTTAATCTCTTCCGGCGAACCCCGGTTCATCAGGTTGTCGTTCATGCTGATTTGCGCGGTACCAAACATGCCGCTTACGTGCGCGCTCATCTTGGTGGTCTGCCGCGAGGCGTCAAATTCATACACCTGGGTGACCGGAATGTCATTGGCCCGGGCGAGCGACAGAATCTGCGCCTTGAGCGGACTTTCGGGCAGCGGATAGAACTTGTTAAACACGGGTTCCACGTATGTCGGTCCGACCGCAATCGCCACCGATAAGATTGCCACCGTCACCAGGGCGCCCCAGAGCCACCAGATTCTCGGCGCTCGCCGGATCACCGCATAAATCAGCACGAACGCCACGGTGCCGAAGATCAGGTTGACCACCAGGCCCTTGGCGGCGTCGGCTAACCACAACGACAGGGTCTGATTCGACATGCCGTACTGGTGCTCGCGGAAATACTCCTCGTACGCCGCCCAGGGCAGCAGCAGCACCGTGGTGATGACCAGATACTGCGCGGCATAAATAGCAGTTTGCAGCCACGGCGAGCGGGTCAAGCGCTCGGCCCACCCCCGCATTCGCCGCGACAGCCCGGTGCGCAGCAGCACATAGGCCACAGCGAGGCCCAGCAGGAAATCCCAGAGAATGAGCCAGTAGCCGCCCTCGAAATAGGCATCGGAACGGCTATGCGCCGCGGCCGACAGCGTGGCAAGGTACGCCCGGGTGGCGACTTCGGGATCAAAATGCATCGGCGGGACCTTGCGCGACCAGGCGTGGCTGAATAAATGCCATCAGGGCATGTCGTCGACGGGGCGCTTGTCGGTACTCGGCAGCAAATGCTCGGATTTGAGGCCAAAGTCGAGCGCAATGGCGCTTGAGATGTAGATCGATGAATAAGTGCCGGCCACGATGCCGATGATAAGGGCCTCGGAAAAGCCGCGCAGCGCCGGTCCGCCGAGCACGTATAAAGCGACCACGACAATTAGCGTCACGACCTTTGTCATGATGGTTCGCGACAGCGTCTGGTTGATGGACTGGTCCAGCACCTCGATAGGCGCCAGGCGCCGCGCCAGCTCAAAGCGCTCGCGAATCCGGTCAAAGACCACGACCGTATCGTTGAGTGAATAGCCGATGACCGCGAGGATCGCGCCGACCACGGTCAGATCAAACGAGGTCTGCGTGATCGAGAACACGCCGAGCACCAGAATCGGATCGTGCAGTACCGCGAGAATCGCGCCCAGCGATAGTCGCCAGGTATGAAAACGCAGGGCGATATAGCCGAATATCAGCAGCAGCGCGGCGCTGATGGCTTCGATTGCCGAGGTGCGCAGCTCGCTGCCCACCTGCGGTCCGACCACCTCGAGGCTGCGCACCTCGGCCCGCGGATCGATGCTCTTGAGCAGGGCGTCGACCCGCGCGCGGATCGCGGCACCGTCCTGGTTGGACTGCGGCGGCAGGCGGATGGTCAGATCGCTGGCCGAGCCGAAGTTCTGCACCGTCGCTTCGGCAAAGCCCGCGCCTGCCAGGCCGCGTTGCACGGCATCGCGATTGGCCGCGGCCGTAAAGGCCGCCTCAATGCGTACACCGCCTTTGAAGTCGATGGCAAGGTTCAGCCCGCGCAGCATGAACGAGCCAAAGGAGACCAGCATCAGCGCAATGGACAACCCGTACCACACCTTGCGGGTGGACATGAACGGGAAGCTGGTACTCCTGCGGAAAAATTCCACGACGATTCGCTCCTTCAGCCTATCGACAGCTTCTCAATCCGCCGCGCGCCGCCGTACATCAGCGTGATCAGTGCCCGGCTGCCTACCAGCGAGGTAAACATCGAAGTGAGGATTCCAAGCATCAGTACGATGGCAAAACTCTTGATCGGCCCGCTGCCAATCACATACAGCACAAAGCCGGCGATGAAAGCCGTGACGTTTGAATCAAGGATCGCGGAAAAAGCCTTTTCGAAACCGGCGCGGATCGCCGCCTGCGGCGTAATGCCGTGGCGCAGCTCCTCTCTTATCCGCTCGTAGATCAGCACGTTGGCGTCCACCGCAATGCCAACGGTCAGGATGATGCCGGCAATGCCAGGCAGTGACAGTACCGAGCCGAGCATCGACAGCAGCGCCGTCAGCAGCACGACGTTGGCGAGCAGCACGGCGTTCGCGACCATGCCGAAGGCGTGGTAGTAAAGTGCCATGAACACGAACACGGCCAGCATGCCGATGATCAGCGCGCGCACGCCCTTGTCGATATTGTCCTGACCGAGACTTGGGCCGATCACTTGTTCGCCGACCAGTTTGACCGGCGCCGAGAGCGACCCGGATTTAAGCAGCAGCGCCAGATCGGTGGCTTCGCCGGCCCTGAGGCCCGTGATCTCGAAGCTGTTGGAGAACACGCCCTGGATCGTGGCAAGGTTTATGACCCGCTCTTCGGTGATGTCGCGAGTCACCGGCTTGCCGTCAACCTGCGTTGTTACGCTGCTTTTTTCGATGTACACCACGCCCATGCGCTTGCCGACGTTGGCGGTCGTGTTGCGAAACATCGCATCGCCCGCCTGGCCGTTCAGGCGCAGCGAAACCGCGGGGCCGTTCTGGCTCGTGGTGGTCGTGGCGTTGGTCAGCTGGTCGCCGGTGGCGATGATTTCGCGCTTGAGCAATACCGGAATGCCCTCGTACTTATAGAGCTTGGAGCCGAGCGGGGCGCGGCCCAGCGACTCGGCCTCGACCGCGCTGTTTTGCGAGTCCTCCATGCGAAACTCGAGGGTCGCGACCTTGCCGAGCAGATCCTTGACCTCGGCCGAGTTGGTCACCCCTGGCAGCTGCACGTTGAGGCGATCGGCGCCCTGGCGCTGCACGATCGATTCGGACACGCCGAGCGCATTGACCCGCTTGTCGAGCGTGATCCGGTCCTGGTCCAGCGAGTAATCCTGTCGGGCCTTGATCTGCGCCGTGCTGAGCGCCATGTCGATACCGGTGCCGTCGGGCAGGTTCACGACGCTGAACGTCAGGTCCGAGTTGTCCTTGCGCAGCGCCGAGACCGCGGCACTGGTGTCGGCACCGGCGGGCAGCTTCACCCGAAGCGTATTGGCGATGGTGCTGGTGCCGCTTGCGAGCGTCTCGATATCGGTGAAGTTCACGTGAATGCGGTTGAGCGTGCGGCGAAAGCCCTGCTCGTAGCTCTCCAGCAGCCGGGTGACCGCACCGTTGATGTCCACTTCATACAGCAGGTACAGGCCACCGCGCAGATCGAGGCCGAGCTTCATCGGCTTGAGGCCGATCGCGCGCAGCCAGGCCGGGGCACGGGATGCGTAGGACATTGCCGAGCGGTAATCGTTGGCCAGCAATTCGTTGACCGCATCGCGGGCCTTGAGCTGCTCGGCCGCCGAGCCAAAGCGCAGCACCAGTCCGCCCTGGGTCAGGTAATCACTCTTGATCGTCACCTGCCGCGCCAGCAGCTGCTGCTCGATCGCCGCGCGCGCCTCCACGCCGATCGGCACGTGGTCCTTGCGCGACATCTGCAGCGCCGGATCCTGGGCAAAGAAGTTGGGCAGTGCTATGAACAGCGCGAGCAGCGTGACGAGCGTGACCAGCACGTATTTCCAGCGTGCGTATTCGAGCATGGTGCGCTCTCAGGTTCCCTTGATCGTGCCCTTGGGCACCAGCTGGCCGATCTGGCCCTTCTGCACGCGGATCCTCACCCCGTCGGCAACCTCGATCGTAATGAAGGTGTCGCCTACGTCGGTAATCCGCCCGAGAATGCCGCCGCTGGTGACCACTTCATCGCCGCTGGCAAGCTTGGCGAGCATCGCCTGATGCTCCTTGGCCCGCTTTTGCTGCGGGCGGATCAGCATGAAATAAAAAATAACGACCAGGCCAATCAGAAAAAACATCTGAATGTTGCTGCCGCCACCCGGTGCGCCCGCCGTCTGTGCGTATGCGCTGCTGATCAATCCGTTCATCGTATTCGCCTCAGCCTCTTTTGCCTTTGCCGGCGGGCACTTGGGAGCCCTTGTGCACCCGTTGCCCGCAAAGGGGCGGCATTATGCCACAGGCGGCGCAGCGCGCCGCGGAATCGCAGCGATCCGGGCAGCCAGGCTCGCCAGCGTACCGCTCTCGATCGCCGCACGGATCTGGCTCATCAGGTCAAGGTAAAAATGCAGGTTATGTAGGGTTGCGAGGCGCACCCCGAGAATCTCCTGGCAGCGATCCAGGTGCCGAAGGTACGCCCGGGAATACCGCGCACAGGTCAGGCAGTGGCACTCCGGGTCAATCGGGCCGGTGTCGCGCTCGTAGGCGGCGTTGCGGATGTTGAGGATACCGGCGGCCGTAAACAGGTGGCCGTTGCGCGCATGGCGCGTCGGCATCACGCAATCGAACATGTCCACGCCGCGCAGCACGGCCGCGACGATATCCTGCGGGTAACCTACGCCCATCAGGTAGCGCGGCCGGTCAGCGGGCATCAGCGGCAGCGTGCACTCGAGCATCCGCAGCCGCTGCGCTTCGGGCTCACCGACCGCGAGCCCGCCGATCGCCAGCCCCGGCCAGTCGTGCTTGAGCAACGCCTCGAGCGAGGCGAGGCGCAGCTGCTCATGCATTCCGCCCTGCACGATGCCAAACAGATTCCCGGGCGCCGGGTAGGCATAGTAATGAGTGAAGCTGCGTTCGGCCCAGCGCATCGAACGCTCCATCGACTCGCGCGCCTGCTCGAGCGTGGCCGGAAATCCGGTGCAATCATCAAACGCCATGGCGATGTCCGAGCACAGGGCGCGCTGCACGTCCATCGCCTGCTCCGGTCCCATGAATACTTCAGCGCCGTCGACCGGCGAACGAAACCGCACCCCCGCTTCGGTGATGGTGCGCATCTCGGCTAGCGAGAAAACCTGAAAACCACCCGAATCCGTGAGGATCGGTCCGTCCCAGCCCATGAACCCGTGCAAGCCATCACGGTGCATCGCGACCACGTCCGCGCCGGGCCGCAGCATCAAATGGAAGGTATTGCCGAGCACGATTTCGGCGCCGAGTGCGGTGAGCTCGGCGGGCACCATGCCCTTAACCGTGCCATAGGTGCCGACCGGCATGAACACCGGGGTCTGCACCACGCCGTGCGGCAATTGCAGGCGGCCACGCCGGGCGGCGCCGTCGGTGGCCAGCACTTCGAATTTCAGGCTCATGCGCGGCTCCCGGGCGCCGGCCACAGCAGCATCGCGTCGCCGTAACTGAAAAAACGATAGCGCGCCGCCACTGCATGCGCGTAGGCGCCGAGTACCGCCTCGCGGCCGGCAAAGGCCGCCACCAGCATCAGCAATGTCGAGCCCGGTAGATGAAAATTCGTCAGCAATCCGTCAATCACGCGAAACCGGTATCCCGGGCGGATGAACAG
>DASWBL010000110.1:0-9161 GCA_036390615.1 Steroidobacteraceae bacterium
GCGCTCGTTCTTGGTCCTGAAATTCAGAGGTCGGCGGTTTGATCGGCTGCGTTTTTACTCATCGGGACAAAGCGAATGCTCAGCCCGTCGCCCAGCGGATAATCCGTCGCCGGTCCGGCGACGTAACCGCAATTCTCGTAAAGGCGAACGCCCGGCAAGGTCGCCATCATTTCAAAGCGCGAAAATCCTGCGCGCACCGCCTCGGCCTCGCATCGGTGCAGCACCGCCCGGCCGATGCCCTGACGCGCATGGGCCGGATCGACAAAAAAAGCCCGGATCTTCGCCGCATCCGTCTTCGGGTCAAGCGGCGACGCATCGCGGCCGGCGCGCGCATCGTTTCCAAATAATGTGCGCCGCCAGCTCCAGCCGCCGCAGCCGACCAGCTGGCCGGTCGCGGTTGCAGCGACAAAATAGGTGCCATCACGAATAAGCGTCGTATCGACGCCAAACGCTTCGCGCAACGCCGCTTCGATCTGGGCCGGCGCATAATCAGCCGCCCCGAGTTCGCGGATGGAGCGGGCAATCAGTGCTCGCAGCGCGGGCTCATCGCCCAATGTTGCCGTACGCAGTTGGTAATTCATCGGTCACGCGGATCGGTTCTGATGGAAGCGTAGCGTAAGTCGACCGGACTGGTCGACGGTGCGATGCCAGCGGGCGTTCGCGGGCGCGCGGCCCGCACCGACCTGGATACGATCAACGTCAATGTGGCATTCGGATGGAGAACTGACTAAATGTTCACTTATATCTGTCTCGGCACCAACGATCTTGCGCGCTCGGCCCGCTTCTATGATGCCGTGTTGGGTACGCTCGGGCTGTCGCGCTGCGACGTCTCGGGCGAGGCCGGCTGGGACGATTGGGCGGGTTGGGGTACTTACGAGCAGGCCGGCGCTGTGCAACTGGCGCTCTGGGTTTGTCGGCCATTCAACGGCAGGCCGTCGACCGCCGGCAACGGCACCATGATCGGGCTGCAGGCCAAGTCATGGCAGCAGGTACAGGATTTTCACGCCGCGGCATTGGCGCATGGTGGCGCCTCTGAGGGCGCACCGGGCATCCGGCCACACTACAACGCGGATTTTTACGCTGCCTACGTCAGGGATCCGGACGACAACAAGCTGGCGGTAGTTTGCCGGGGCTTTTCGGCAGCGTCGGCTGGGTGACGGTGCGCGTTTGCTGAGGGCGGTTGGCGCGGGTGATCTGGCCGCACGAATAATCTCGCACCAACGCGGCAGGAGCGGCCGGTCGCCGGCGCTCGTCGCAGTCATTCAGAAACGGGCATCATAGCGGCTAGTCTTGTTGGCGGTGGAGCCTGAATGATTACGCTTTACGATAATCTTGATTCCGGTAATGGCTACAAAATCCGGCTGGTGCTGGCGCAGCTCAAGGTGCCGTACCGCCATGTCGACCTTGACATCTACCATGGTGCGTCGCGCACGCCCGAGTTTCTCGCCAAGAATCTCAATGGACGCATTCCGACCCTTGAATTGGAAGATGGCCGGTTCCTGGCGGAATCGAACGCGATCCTGTGCTATCTGGCCGAGGGCACCGAATTTCTGCCGACGGAACGATATGCACGCGCCCAAGTATTGCAGTGGATGTTTTTCGAGCAATACAGCCACGAGCCTTATGTGGCGACGCCGCGCTTTATTGCCAGGCACCTGCCGGCGGATAGCCCGCGGCACGCGGAAATTCCGCAGCGACTGGCGCGCGGCCGCGAAGCACTGGCGGTCATGGAAAAGCACCTGACCGGCCGCAGCTACTTCGTTGGCGACCGATACAGCGTGGCCGATATCGCGCTGTACGCGTACACGCATGTCGCGGAAGAGGGCGGGCATTCCCTGGCATCGTATCCGCACGTGCGCGCCTGGCTCGCGCGAGTCGCCGCGCAGCCGCTCCATGTGCGCATAATCGACCTGCCGACGCAGCGCCTCTGAGCGAAGAGCGGCGCGGTTGCTGAAACGCGCATCCGGGCCCTTCGGCCCGGATGCGCAGTTTCGCAATCGTGGGTCGCCTTCGCCTAGTAACCTCCGCCGCTGCTCGTACCGGTTGCGGTACCGTAGTCGATGCGGCCGTATAGCCCGCCAGCCTGGTTGTTGATGCCGGCCGCGAAAAACAGCTGATTGGCCGACTGGCTGTTGGTTCCATTGCCGAAGGCGATGCCCCAAAGTCCTGGAATCGCCACCGGCAAACCGCTGGGCTGCATCAGGTTGCCCATGGCGGCGCCAGTGCTCGGATCGTATACGTTGATCCAGCCGTCGCCAAAGTTGCCGACCAGCAGCCCACCGCTCATGGGTCCAAAGCCGGTGGCGGGCGCCAGCGCGATGCCCCAGGGAGCATTGAGCGCGCCACCAGATACCAGGTGTGTGATCAGATTGCCCTGCGCGTCGAACACTGCCAGGTAACCAAGGTGGGCACCAATTGCAGCTTGGTGCGTCGTGGTATCGATTTGCGCGTAGGCAACGTAAATCTGCGTCACGCCCGCGCTGGTCGGGATATTCTGGATGCCGAACGGCGCGTAGCCGGCCGGAACCATCGCATCGACAAAGCCACCGGCGGTTACGACCGGCGCAAAGGTAGCGTCGAATACATCGACGCTCGCGTGGCCGAAATCGGCGGCGTACAGAAAATTATGGCCGCCGCTGTCCTGGCCGATCGCCAAGCCGGTGAAAACCGCAGCTGCGGCGCCGCCGTCAAAAGCGATGATGCCGTTGGTCGCGTTGGAGTCCGGTGACCAGCCAGTGATCGTGCCGCCCAAACCGGCGAAGATAAACTGACTGGGCCACGGCGTGCCACTCGCCATCGCGACCTTAAAGTCGGTAGTCGCATTAGCCACGATACCGGTAGGAGCGTTAGCGCCGGCAGTGCCGGCCGGCAGCGCGACCACCAGCGTTTGAATTACGCCGTTGCCGTCATAAAGGGTCGAGTTCGACATCCCGTTGTTCGCTACCCACACCGGGGCGCCCACCCCGAATGAGATGCCCCACGGATTGATAAGGTTGGCATCTATGTGATTGGCGGGTTCGGCTGCGCTGTTGGCCACCAGGTTGGTGATCGCATAGCCGGGTTGATTCATTCCGCCACTGCTGCTGCCGCCGTAGCCACCACTACCGCCACCGCAGCCGTTGAGGCCGAGCAGCGCCCCTACAAAGCCCGATAGCGCGATGCCGGTCACCAGCCGGGTCACGGCATTTAGTCTTGAAGGCAGGCTCGAGAAATTCATAACGGCGTCCCCGATGTGCGCAGAAACATCCTCTGCATGAGTGAGTCCCGCTGCCGCCGGAAACGGTTGCCTGGATTGGTAATTTATTGCCGCAAGACCGACAAATCACCGCAACATGGCCACCGCGCGGCGTAGTCCCATGAAACCAGTCGGCCGCGTACCGGCACTTACAGGAGCGTGAAAAGAACCCGGCGTCAGCCAGCAGCCTGCAGGGGAGTCAGGAACCAATGCGGAATGGACTATCTGCAATAGACCGCTATCGGCTGCTGGCTGCGATGCTGCTGTGCATGATCGTTAGCGCCTGCTCCGGGAGCGGTGCGGGACTCAACAGCGACGGCCAGCCACTTTCTGGCGGCGGTTCGGGCCTAGTGCCGCTGTCGGCCGATTTTGACGCACTTCAGGCCGATGTCTTCACACCAATCTGCTCCGTGTGCCATAGCGGGGCTGGCGCACCGCAGGGCCTGATGCTGGATGCTGCTCACAGCTATGACTTGCTCGTGAATATACCGAGCGCCGAAGTACCAGGCATATTGCGGGTCGATCCTGGCAACCCGGCCGACAGCTACATTATTCAGAAGCTTGAAGGCCATGCGGCAGTGGGCGCCCAGATGCCGCTGGGTGAGGGGCCGCTGCCAGCCAGCACCATCGCCTTTATTGCCCAGTGGATAACGGATGGCGCGCAGCCTGGCGCAGCGGCGGCGGCAGTAGCCGAGTTTCGGGTCATGGTCGTAACGCCCGAGGATGGCAGCGTGCTACAGGCACCGGCCAGACAGCTGGTCATCGGTTTCACGCACGAGCTCGATGCAACCCAGATCAGCGCCGCATCAGCGCGGCTGGAGCGAAGCGCCGAGGCCGGTGGGTCGGAATCGACCACGTCAGTGCCGGTTACATTGACCGTACCGCCCGGCAATCCGCGCGCGCTGTTGCTGGTTCCGGGTGAAACATTGAGTCCCGGCCAATATCGGCTCGTGCTTGGCGCGCAGCCCGGCAGCCGGCTCAGCGACCGCGACGGTGAACTCCTCAACATGCCGCAACAGGATGCTGTCGGCGATCCAATCATCAGCCGATTCACAGTGACTGACACACCATGAAAAATAAGAATCGATTTATCGAGCGAAGGATTGTCGCGCTGCTTTCGTTGCTCGCTGCCATCGCGTGGAGTGCACCACAGGCCGCTCACGCTGAACCGTACCTCGCCCTGCAGATGGGCTATAAATGTGTCGCGTGCCATGTCAATCCGACTGGCGGCGGCCTGCGTAACGGTGCAGGGCTCGCGTACGCCGAAAACGTGATGCCGGCATCCACACTGCCCGCGGGCGCCCCTGTCTGGCTCGGGGAAGTACTGCCAAACATTGTTCGCATCGGCGGGGATCTGCGCACCGACTGGTCGCGGACCACGATCCCGCAGTCGCCGACGCAGCAGCAATTTGCCCTCGAGCAGCTGCGTCTTTATACCGATATCAGCGTGATCCCGAACGTCCTTGGCATGTACGTCGACGAGCAGGTGGCTCCGGGTGGTGCGCAGACCATGGAGGCGTACGCGCGCTACGGCGATACCTCCGACTGGTACATCAAGGCTGGCCGCTTTTATCTGCCGTTCGGCTGGCGGCTGCAGGACAACACGGCGTTCGTCCGGGAAGTCACGGGTATCAATATGAGTACGCCGGATAACGGCGTTGAACTGGGCCTTGAGAAGGGCAATTGGTCGGGCCAGTTGGATGTGACCAATGGGGCCGCCAACACCGGCACCGGGACTGGCTACCAGGTCAGCGGCCAATTGGTGCGTGTGCAATCACGGTGGCGGATCGGCGCGGCCGGCGCGTTCACGCAGTCGGACGCCGGCAATCGGAATATGGTCGGCCTGTTCGCCGGCTTGCGTACCGGGCCACTGACTTGGCTTGGCGAATTGGATCTGGTGCGGCAGGCCGGTTATCCGGAAGGCACGCGCACCATGGTGCCGGCGCTTGGGGAGGTAAACTGGCTGATCCACGCCGGCCACAATCTCAAATTGACCTACGAGTATTACGACCCGGAACACAGTGTGCCCAACAATACTCAGACGCGCTGGAGCGCGCTGTATGAGTTCACGCCGCTTCCGTTTCTGCAGCTGCGAGCCGGATTCCGTCGCTACCAGGGCATTCCGCAGAGTCCGCCGCAGAACCAGACACTGGCATTTCTGGAGTTGCACGCTTTCATGTAGCGCCAAAGGTGGGTCGCCTTGCGGGTTTGACGGCGTTCGGCCAGGTCGTTAACAATCAATAACCATGGATCTGATTCGGGCCGGCGTACCCCTCTTGACGGTGTTTTTTGCGCACCGAATGTTAGTGCGAGATGAATCCGCTCGTCAGTAAAATTCACGGCAAGGAGAAACGCTGGAGCGCTGAATTTGCCGCGCTCCGCCAGCTCTGCCTCGCGTCGGGACTCAATGAACAATTGAAATGGGGTCAAGCCTGCTACGATCTCGATGGCGGCAATGTGGTTTTGATCCACGGGTTCAAGGACTATTGCGCCTTGCTCTTCATGAAAGGCGCTTTGCTGAAAGACCCCGCGCGCATCCTCATTCAGCAAACTAAGAATGTGCAGGCTGCAAGGCAAATCCGCTTTACCTCCGTTGCGAACATTGGCAATCAGAAAGCAACAGTAAAGGCCTACTTACGGGAGGCCATGGAGGTAGAGAAATCCGGCGCCAAGGTGGCGATGAAGAGCGCGGCACAATTCGACTGCCCGCAAGAGTTTCAAGTACGCCTGGATGATGACCCACAACTGGCCGAAGACTTTCATGCGCTCACTCCCGGAAGGCAGAAAGGGTATTTGTTGTATTTCGCTGCAGCAAAGCGTTCGGCGACTCGTGCCGCGCGCGTGGAAAAACATGTGCCGAGGATATTGAAAGGCCTCGGGCTCGATGATTAAACCCCGCGAAGCGCAAGAGGGTGCTCAAAGTCCCGCCGGACGTTTATTGTTGCGGGGTTGAGCGAAAGTCTAGGGCGACGAGTCCGCCGCTCAGCTAGCGGGCGCCGCCAGCTGCCAGCGCTTTTAGCACGGCATCTCCAACCGCCTGCGTCGACAATGACGGCTGACCGGCAGCGGCCAGATCCGCTGGCCGTGCGCCGGTATCGATAGCGGCCGATACCGCGGCCTCGATTGCTCGCGCCTCGCTCTCAAGGCCGAGTGAATGGCGCAGCAGCAGTGCGGCGCTCAGGATCGCCCCAATAGGATTGGCAACGCCGCGTCCGGCGATATCGGGCGCCGAACCATGGATCGGCTCAAATAGTCCGCGCCGTTCGTCGCCGAGCGAAGCCGACGGCAACAGGCCAAGCGAGCCGCACAGCATCGATGCCTCGTCGGTCAGGATGTCGCCGAACATGTTTTCCGTTACCGCGACGTCAAAATCCCTTGGGCGGCGGACCAGATGCATCGCCGCTGCATCGACCAGCATGTGCTCAAAGCTAAGCTCGGCAAACTCGCTACGCACCACGCGCTCGCTAACGCTTCGCCACAGGCGCGAAGTCTCCAGCACGTTTGCCTTGTCGATCGACAGCAGCCGGCCACGGCGGGCGCGGGCCAGGCGGGCAGCGACCCGCACGATGCGCTCGATCTCGGCCACCGAGTAGCTGCACAGGTCGCTCGCTTCAGTCGCCGTGCGAGTCTTGGCGCCGAAATAGATGCCGCCGGTCAATTCGCGCACGAAGATCAAATCAACGCCCGCCACGATCTCGGGTTTAAGCGTGGAGGCATCGAGCAGCGCTGGATGAACCGTTACCGGTCGCAGGTTGGCGTAGACACCCATTTCACGGCGTAGGCGCAGCAGCCCTTGCTCGGGCCGAATTTTGGCGTCGGGCGATGACCATTTCGGACCGCCGATGGCACCGAGCAGCACCGCGTCGCTTGCCAGGCACAGATCGAGCGTAGCCTTGGGCAGCGGATCACCGCACTGGTCGATCGCGACGCCGCCAAACGGCGCTTCGATCAGCTCCAGCTCATGGTGAAATTGCAACGCGATCGCCGCGATCACGCGTGCGGCCTGGGCGGTAACTTCCGGTCCTATGCCGTCGCCGGCGATGACCGCAATGCGCGCCTTCACGGCCGCGTTTGCTCAAAGGCGCGGATCTTCAGTTCCTGCGAGCGCAGGTATCCGAGTTCATCGATGCCATTTAACAGGCAGTGGCGCGCAAAGCCTTCGATCGGGAATTGCACCGTCACACCTTCAGGCAGCGTGAGCGTGCACGCTTGCAGGTCGATCCGCACTTCGACGCCGGGGTGTGCGATCAGCCAGGCGGCCGTCGTCGCATCGACGACGATCGGCAGCAGGCCGTTTTTCAGCGAATTGTTGTAGAAAATATCGGCAATCTGCTCGCTGATCACGGCCCTAAATCCATAATCGAGCAGCGCCCAGGGCGCATGTTCGCGCGAGGAGCCGCAGCCGAAGTTACGGCCACCGACCAATACCTGACAGCCGGCGGCTTCGGGGAGATTCAACACAAAATCAGGTCGCGGCGCGCCGCTCGCATCGAAGCGCCAGTCGGCGAACAAATGCTTGCCGAAACCCTGGCGCGTCGTGGCGCGCAGGAACCGGGCCGGAATGATCTGGTCGGTATCGATGTTGGTAGCCGGCAGCACGGCGGTGCGCGAGCAAACCTGTCGGATGGGTTCCATCGTGGTCAGCCGGCGAGCAGCTCGCGTGGATCAGTCACCCGGCCGCGCACCGCCGAGGCCGCCGCCGTCTGCGGGCTCGCCAGCAGCGTGCGCGCTCCCGGACCCTGGCGGCCCTCGAAGTTGCGGTTGCTGGTGCTGACCGAGTACTGGCCGGCCGCTACGTTGTCGCCATTCATGCCGATGCACATCGAGCAACCCGATTCACGCCACTCGGCGCCGGCTTCGATGAAGATCCGGTCGAGACCCTCGGCTTCGGCCTGCTGCTTGACGCGTTGCGAGCCCGGGACCACGAGCAGCTGAACGCCGCGCGCGACCTTGTGGCCGCGCAGCAGCGCCGCGGCGCTGCGCAGGTCCGAGAGCCGCCCGTTGGTGCAGCTGCCAATGAATACGACGTTGACCGCCTGATCGCGGATCGGCTCGCCAGCGCGCAGGCCCATATAGGCGAGAGCCTTATCGAACACCGGATCGTCGTGGCGTTCGGGGATGTTGCCGCCGATCGGCATCACCATTCCGGGGTTGGTGCCATAACTGATCATCGGCTCGAGTCGCCCGCCGTCGACAGTCACTTCGCGGTCAAAGCGCGCGCCGGCATCGCCCGGCAGAGCGCGCCACTGCTCCACGGCCTGCTCCCAAGCGCGGCCCTGCGGCGCGCGGGTTCTGCCGCGAAGGTAGGCATAGGTCGTCTCATCCGGGGCGATCAGGCCCGCGCGGGCGCCAGCCTCGATCGACATGTTGCACACGGTCATCCGCTCTTCCATGTTCAGCGCCGCGACGGCCGGCCCCCGGTACTCGAGTACAAATCCGGTGCCGCCGCCGACGCCGATCTGACCAATGATGGCCAGAATCATGTCCTTGGCGCTGACCCCGACCGGCAGGCTGCCAGTGACGTTGATCGCGAAGTTTTTTGCCTTCCGCTGCAGCAGACACTGGGTCGCCAGCACATGCCCGACTTCAGTCGTGCCAATCCCGAAGGCGAGGGCGCCGAACGCCCCGTGCGTGCTGGTGTGGCTGTCGCCGCACACCACGGTCTTGCCCGGCTGAGTCAGTCCGAGCTCCGGGCCGATAATGTGGACGATGCCGCGCTCGGCGTGGCGCAGGTTGAGCAGCTCGATGCCAAAGTCGGCGCAGTTCTTCTCCAGCTGATCGATCTGCGCGGCGGCCGATTCGACCGTGATCGGCGCACCGCCAAACACCTGTTCGGTGCGCGTCGGCGTGGAATGATCCATGGTCGCAAGCGTCAGGTCGGGACGGCGGACCTTGAGCCCCTGATCGCGCAGCACAGCGAAGGCCT
>DASWBL010000111.1:0-6299 GCA_036390615.1 Steroidobacteraceae bacterium
AGAAGCTCAACCCGGCCTCGTGGCACAAATCGCAGGTCGCGGCGACAAAGGCATGCGTCGCCGCCGTCATTACCATGCCGGAGAAGCCGCCAACCGCATAATTGCCGCTGCTGTGGCAGGCGTTGCACTCGGTACCGGCCAGATACGGAATATGGGCGGGCGTCAGCACCGCGGATTTGGGCGTGAAATTGTTGTAGAACGTGAGCGCCGCGCTGGCCCCGTGGCACTGGCTGCAACCGCCGCTGATTCCGGTATGCAAAATTGCGTTCGACGCCAGTGTCGTGTAGTTGCCCGGCAACGCGGTGTGGCACACGTTGCAGGCCTGATTACCAGGATTGGGCATGTGTCCGGCCGGGAACGCCTTGCTGGTCCAGTCGGTCGTTTCGTGGCAGTTACTGCAGTCGTTCGGCGCGGCCATGTTGGGGGCGGTGTGATCGGCCGGGCGCGTCTGCAGGGCGGTGCCGCTGCCGGTGTAAAAGCTCAGCCCTGCCTCATGGCAGGTATCACAGGCGCCCGATACAAAGGCGTGTTTGGCTGCACTCATGGCGGTGGCTGGCCCGAAGCCACCAGCGAGATAGGCGGCCGAGTGGCAGGAACTGCAATCGGCCCCGGCCAGGATCGGAATATGCGGTGGCGACAGCGGCGTGGCCTTGGTCGGCGACACGCCGCTGACGGACATCGGAATGTACGGCGCCGGTACACCAGCGAAAGTCTCGCCGGCGTGGCAAAGCAGGCAGTTGTTCACGTTCAGGCCGGAATGCAGCACCGGTATGCTGGCGGCAAGGACGGTCCAGGTTTCAGCGGTTGGCACGTTGCCGTGGCAAACGCCGCAATCGATGGTCGAGGGAATCGGCGGCACGTGATTGACCGGCTGCCCGGAGACAAAACCGGTCGTGATCTTGACCGTACCGCTATGGCAGGTCTGGCAAGTCGTCACGGTCATTTGCGTGTGATCAAACTGCGACGGCGCCCAGGCCGGCGCCGCGGTGCCGATGCCGGTTGTGTGGCAGTTCTCGCACAGATTGCTCGTGGGCATATGGTTGCCCTGCTTGCCAACGGCCTTCGAGCCGTTGTGGCAGCTGAAGCAGCCGGTCGTGATACCGGTGTGATTGAACGTGGCTCCCAGCCAGGTGGTCGTCAGGTGGCAATCGCCACACTCCAGCGCGGTGGCGAGGTGACCCGGATTCTGCCCGGCCGCCTGCACGCCGTTGTGACAGACAATGCAGAAGCCGGCCACGGCCAGCGGGATCTGCGAGTGGTCCACCGCCTTGGTCGGGTTCCAGCTCATTACCGTGTGACAAGCTGCGCAGTCCTGACTGGTCGACGGGTGCGTAGGCCCCTCGCCCTGGGCGATGGTGCCGTTGTGGCAACTCACGCAGCTGCCGAGCACCTCGGCGTGGTCAAAGTGCACGTCCGGACGGAAAGAGAACGTGTTATGGCACGCGGCACAATTGTTGGTGCTCGGAATATGCGTGGCCGTCTTCGCCGTCGCATTGAACGGCGAACCGGTGATGTGGCAAGTACCGCAGTCCGTAGGCGTGCCCTTGAATACGGCGTTGAGGTGGCACGATTCGCACGGCAGGTCGCGATGCACGCCATCCAGCTCATACCCAGTCGTCAGGTGGTCAAAATCAAGCGTGATGCTCGGCGGCGCGCTCGCGGCCATGACCCACCCGGACGCCAGCAGCGAAGCGGCGGCTGCGATCAGGGCGGTCCACGGGCAGGCGATACGTCGAAGCATGCTTCTTTGCCGCTCCTTTACTGAATCCGTGCGCCTTTCCAGGAGTAGGCGGTGTGGCAGCGGTCGCACTGCTCACCGTACTGGCCCAAGTGTCGGTCATCCTTGCGGTGACAGGCAATACATTGGTGCGACATCTTTACCTGCCCGGGCGGTTCGCGGTGACAGGCGGCGCACTCGAGCTTGCTGTGCGCACCAAGCAGCGGAAATCCAGTCTGCTTGCCGTGATCAAAGACCCACACTGACCAGCCGTTGGGCGAGTGGCAGCTCTCGCACTTCTTGCCCAATCCGCCTTTGTGCACGTCATCCTGGCTATGGCAGCCAATGCAGGTCACCGGCGCCCGGCCATAGGCCAAGGTCGAATGACACTGCGCGCAGCTGAAGATGCGATGCAGCCCGAGCAGCGGATAACTGCTTAAGTCGTGATCAAAGCGGATTTCGCTGCGCCAGCTGTTTTGCCCGTGGCAGCTCTCACAGCCACCGGTAACTTTGCCACCGTGCGGATCCTCGCTGCGGTGGCAGCTCACGCAATCCTTGCCAAGCTTTTGCGTCGCGGCTGGCGCTGTATGGCAGGTGTGACAGTCGAGCTTGGCATGGGCGCCTTCCAGCGCGAACTTGTGTCGCGCCGCATGATCGTATTTCACCGGGTGCCATACGTCGTTGTCATGGCAGTCGGCGCATTTTCCCCCAAAGCGCCCGGCGTGGGAGTCATCGGCGCGATGGCAGCCGTAACAGTCCTTGGGAATCTTCTCCTTGTAATTGCCATTGCGGTGGCAGGCAAGGCAATCCACCTTGGCATGTACACCGAGCAGCTCGTAGCCGGTTTCCTTCAAGTGGTCAAACTTCGCGGTTTTCCAATCCTTCGTCACGTGGCATTTACCGCAATCCGGTCCGCGCGCGCCTCGATGCTCATCGTCGGTGGCGTGGCAGCCGTTGCAGGACGTCGGCGTCTGTTTGTAATGCCCGCTGATATGGCAGGCGTTGCAGGTAGTGCTTACATGCGCGCCGGTTAGCTTGAAGTCGGTCTTGTCATGATCAAATTTCCCGCCACTCCAGCTCAAAGAGCCGTGGCAATCACCGCAGGAGGCGGTGAACTGGCCGTTGTGCACGTCATCGTTTTTATGGCAACCCACGCAGGTCAGCGATACCTTGCCGCGCCAGCGTTCACCCGCCTTGTGGCAGCTGCCGCACTCGAGCGAACGGTGTGCGCCTTCGAGCGCGAAGTCGGTCAGGCTGTGGTTAAACTGGGCGCGGCTCAACTGCACGATGTCGGCATCCCGCCCTTTGTGTTCGGTATGGCAGCCGCGACACTCGCCGGTTCCGGCATTGGGCATGCGGCCGTGGTAGCCGCGATGGTCACGCACGTCAGCAGCAATCTCTTTGTGGCAATCAAGGCACAGCGCAGATTGCGGACGTACATTGGAGCGGTCGTGGCAGGCGCTGCACTGCTCTTCCTGCTTCACGTGGGCGAGCGTGACCTTGCCCGGCATCAGCAGGGTTTCTGCCGACGTCGCCCGTGCGCCAGAACTTGCTAGCAATGAAATCGCCATAAGCCCCGCCAGCTTGAAGTACCTACCAATCCCTTGCCCCCGCATGCCTCAGCTCAGTAGTACACATTGACGGCTATGACATGGGCAATTCCTGCAATAAGTAACATGAAAAATAAGGGGATATGCAGAACATGCCAGAAGGAAAACAGCCGTGTATACAGTCGGTATTCCGCGACACGCCGGCAGGCATCCAGCCGTCGGTCGGCATAGGTTCGGGCCACCGCGGCAATGCGGCGCGCGTGGGGCCGAATGACCGCAGGGTCGCGCGCGACCGCCGCCAGAACCGCTCGACGAACCTGCCGGTGCAAACGGTAGCGGGCGAGCGCGGCGCGAAGCGCCGAAGTAAAAACATGCAGAGCCCGGCCGATACGACCCTCGGCCGGGTGCATAAGCCGCTGCTCTTCGGCGTCCAGGGCATCGAGCAAGCCCGGCAGAAAGGTGATCGCCGTCGATTGGGTGCGAATGCGCTCGGCAACGGCCTGCAGCGATTCGAGCGAATCCTGCTCGCCATCCAGGCGCGCGTGGATGCGAGTGTAAAAATACCGGCCGATCACTCCGCTGCCGGCGACCAGCAACATGCAAAAAAGCGCGATGTTACTGTTCGTGGCGCCGAGGCTGAAATTGGCGTGAAACAGCACCAGCACCGGGCCGACCACACCGAGCACCATGTGAATCTCAAACCAGGCCGGGATGGAACCAAGCCAGCGCAGCCACATGGCCCGCTTGCGCGCCGAGTACACCAGCAACAGCAGCATCATCGAGCCGCCGGTAATGCCGAGCCAGTAACCCAGGCCGCGCTCCGGCGTGATGTAGCGCTCCAGATGCGCGTGGGATCCCCACAGGATCAGCACCGCAACCACGCAGCCCCATAGTATCGGCGCATGCAGGCGGCGAACCGTACCGGCAGGAGCCGCCGCCGCGGTTCTGACCGTAACGTTGGCGGCCGTGACGTTCAACTGATCACCCGATCGATGAGAAGTTTGAGCACCGGGTGATCGGCCGGATTGACTACCGTGCTTTGACTGTGCAGATCACCGCTGGCCGGAAGCGCCTGCCCGGTGCTCGAAATACGCGCCTCCACCGTGACCTGGCCGGCACTGGAAAGGTTGCGACCGGGCATCATTGCCAGTGAATCATCCAGTGTAAATTTCACCGGCCAACTGCCGACTGTGCCGCGATAGACCGCCACGGGCGGTCCGGGAGCACCCACCGACTTGGCGATAATAAACAGCGTCGCGCCGGCGGTGACCTTGGAGCTAAGTGATCTATCCAGCGCAACCTCCCCGCGAATGACCGCGCCCGAGGCAGCCGGCGCCGCACTCGCGGATGCTGCCAGCTTTTGATCCTGTTGCAGGTTGGCTGCGACAATCTTCGCATCGGCAGAATTTGGCGCGAGCTGCGGCTGCAGGCGCTGCCAAATTCCGACCGCTGCATCGAAGTGTCCGGCCTCCTCCGCTGCGCTGGCTTTGAGCCACAGGGCTTTGGCGTGCTGCGGATCGAGTGCCAGTGCGCGATCGACATAGGACTCCGGAGCGCCGGCGAGTTTGCCGCCCTGGAGCGTCGCCGCAGTGTCTGCATAATCGGCCCAGCCATCGGCGTTGAGCTGATCGTGCTTCGCGAGCTGCGCGTAAATGGCCGCCGCATCGGCCGGATGCTTATCACGTCGCGCGGCCGCGGCCTTGGTGAGCCATTGCAGGGAATCGGCTGAGAGCACCGGCGCAGCTGCCGCGACCGGGTTCGGTGTCGCGCTCGCTTCAGCGCTTGGCACAGGCAGCGGCGGAAGCTGGTGGGCACGCGCCTTGGCCGCATCGGCCGGGCGGCCTAAAAACTCAAAAGACCGCGCCAGCAGTTCCCAGTCATCAGCAGAGCCACCGCTTTTGGCTAATCGCGCCTCAAGTCCCGCGATGGCGCTGTTCATCGAGCCCGCGGCGGCCTTGCCGGGCGCGGCAGCGCCGGCGGCCGCGCTCGCTGTGGCCATCGACCCTGAAGCGGCCGGAACGGCCTGCTCCGGGTGCCCGATCCACCGGTATAGGACTAGGACTACAACCAGCACCGCTGCGGCGCCAATGGCCAAAGGCCGGGGAACGGCCGGCAGCGGGCCGAGCCGCGGAATCGTGCGCAGCCATGGCAGCAGCAGCACCAGCGTCGCCAGCGTAATAAGGACCCCGGCCAGCAGCCAAAACAGTTCCAAACCAATTCCCCTCGCAAAATACACGGACTAAAATCGACCCTGCGCCTGCCTCCGCGGCAGGCGCAAAGCTCGCCCCGACCCATTATAAATAGGGTGGCAGGCAGATAGTCACTGTCCGCGGTAGGAGACACCTTAGTGGTCGGCGTGCGACAGGTTGACTCATGAACCATGTCACAGAATCTTTGTCGGTACCGGCGCTAGGCTCGCAAGCCCAGCGTCCCAGCTCTAGCCCACGCTGCTGAGTACCTATGGATCTGTGGTTTGCCGTTTTTTATGCTTTGCCGCTAGTGCTCATTGGCGCGTTCTATTTGCTGCGGCAGAAGCGCATCCACGCCCGACATCTTCAAACCCATGAGGATTCGGTGGCGGCGGGCATGACCGAGCCCGCTTCGCTGCACCCGCTTATTGATCCGAGCCGTTGCCTGGGTTGTGGCGCCTGCGTCGCCGCCTGCCCGGAGCAACCGCATCACGAAGTACTCGGGCTGATTAACGGCAAAGCTGCGCTGGTTGGGCCGACCGACTGTATCGGCCACGGCGCCTGTAAAACGGTTTGCCCCTTCGATGCCATCACGCTGGTGTTTGGCACCGAGCGGCGCGGCCTCGACATTCCGGTGCTCAAGCCAAATTTCGAGTCAAACGTGCCGGGCGTTTACGTCGCCGGAGAGCTTGGTGGCATGGGCTTGATCAAGAACGCGCTGCTGCAGGGCCAACAGGCGCTCGAAGCCATTGCCAAGGCTGGGGTCAAGGCGCCTGGGGCGCTCGATGTCCTGATCATTGGCGCCGGACCGGCGGGCCTCGCCGCGTCGCTGGCAGCCAAGCA
>DASWBL010000112.1:0-3854 GCA_036390615.1 Steroidobacteraceae bacterium
GCCGCTTCGGCGGTGATGAGTTTCTGGTGCTGATCAATGACCTGAAGTCCGCCGCCGACGCGAACCGGATTGCCGATCGCCTTCTCGCCGCGCTTGCACCGGTCTATTCCATATTCGGTGCCGAAGTGCACTCCACCGCGAGCCTTGGCATCGTCACCAGCGAGCAGGGTCAGGCAAGCGCCGAGGAAGTCGTGCGCAACGCCGATGTGGCGATGTACGAGGCCAAACGCTCCGGCCGCGCCTGTTCAGTAGTATTCAATGAGGCCATGCGCACGCGGTTGACTCGCCATGTGGCGATCGAAACAAACCTGCGGCGGGCTATCGGCACGCCTGAGCTCAGCCTGGTCTTTCAGCCTATTTTGGAGCTCGATAGTGGGCGGATGATTTCGGCTGAAGCCCTGTGCCGCTGGAATCATCCGATGCTGGGTCCCATCACGCCTTCCGAATTCATTCCGATCGCCGAAGATTCCGGACTAATCGTTGCTCTCGGCGAGTGGGTCCTGAATGAAGCCTGCCAGGCATTGGCCAACTGGCAAAAGCTCGACCCACAGCGTGCGCCACGAACCGTAAGTGTCAATATCTCACGAGCGGAACTGGCCCTCGGCAATCAGTTGCTGGATCAGGTTTGCGCCACGCTGAAGCGCTGCGGGCTGCCGCCCAGCTGTCTGCAACTTGAAGTCACCGAGCGCGAAGTCATGCGCAATCCCAAGGCGTCGCATGACCTGTTACACGCGTTGCAGTGCCTGGGTGTGCACCTGGCGATGGACGATTTCGGCACGGGAACCTCCTCGCTGGCATTCCTGCGGGATTATCCCTTCGACACCATCAAGATTGACCGCTCCTTTATAAAGGATTTGACCGCCAGCCAGGATGTTCTGGCAGTCATCAAGGCAACGGTCGACCTCGTCGATAACCTCGGCATGGCGAGCCTCGCAGAGGGTGTCGAGGAGCCCGCACAACTCGCCACATTAAAGTCGCTCGGCTGTCGCTTTGCACAAGGGTACCTGTTCAGCATCCCGGTCGCGGCCGGGCAGTTGCTGGATGCCGGCTCCCGGGCAGAACTACCGCACGATGCCGTCAGTACGGAATCGCACCTCCAAACAATCCGGCGATCCGCCAGCTCCTAGCAAGGTCGGCCCCGATACGCGGCCTCGCCCGCCGGTGCTATTTGGCTCCCGAGTCCGGAAATTTGGCCGGCCGCTTTTCCTTTACCGCCCGCAACCCTTCCTTCAAGTCCGCCAGGCGGAAGCCGAGAAATTCCAGCGCCAACGATGCATCGAAGCTTGGCCCCGCGAGACGCAGCCAGTTGTTGAGTGTATGTTTGGTCCAGCGAAGGGCTGATGTACTACCCGCGGCCAGCTGGCAGGCCACGTCAAGGGCGGCTGAATACACCTCGGCATCATCAACGCAAACCGATACTAGGCCGATGCGCTCGGCGTCGGCACCCGAAAGCGGCTTATTGGTCAGCAGGTGATATTTGGCCTTGGCCAGACCGCACAAGATGGGCCAGATCAGCACCGCATGATCTCCCGCCGCGACACCCAGACGCGTATGGCCGTCCAGAATCCGCGCGCTTCGGCCGGCAACTGAGATATCAGCCAGCAGCGCCACAGCGAGTCCGGCACCGACTGCCGTACCGCGAATCGCGGACACGACCGGCCTGGAGCAGTTAACCATGTTGTAGACCAGATCACTGGCCTCTTTCCAGACGCGCAGCAGCGTAGCCTCGTCGGCCATCATTTGCTCGATCATCTCGAAGTCGCCACCGGACGAAAAATGCTCGCCCGCCCCACGTACCAGCACTGCGCGAACCGCCGGATCGAGATCAGCAGTCCGCCAGATCAGCGCGAGGTCGCGATGTGTCGCCTCATCGGCAGCATTGAGGCGCGTCTCATCGCCAATGACAATTTCGAGTACGCCGTCCTTGGGCTCCAGCGCCCTCAGGCTGGGAAAATCGCGGCCATATCGGCCTAAGTCGATAGCCACGCTTATTCTTCCCTGACAGTGACAAGAGTTGCGATATTGCCAGCAAATTGCCGCAGATCCTTGCCCGCGGCGCGGTTCTGCGGCGATGCCATGGCAGCGGCAAAGGTCTGCTCATCCGGAAAATGCATTTCGGCAATCAGGTAATACGGTGACTCCCCGCCCCAAGGCGGCGAAGTGCAACGATTCATTACCAGCTTGGCAAGCCCTGGAATGCTCTGCACGATCGGACGGTGCACAGTCGTGTAGTGACGTTCGAAGGCCTCCGGATCAGCAGGCTGGCGGTAAAGCGCGAGCAACTTGAACACGGATTAAGCCTCCTTGATTGCGTCGGGGACGGCGTGAATACTGACCATTGTGAGCACGTCGTAAGACGCCACAGTTTCGCCGGTCTGGTTGGTTATCTCGGTATCCCACCGCACCTCCCCCCAACCCTTGTCGGCGCGCAGCGATTTTTCCTTGCATGTCAGGCGTACCTGAATCTGCTCGCCCGGCTTGACTGGCTTTACGAACCGCAAATTGTCGAGCCCATAATTGCCGAGTACCGGTCCATAGGCCGGATCCACAAATAAGCCGGCGGCTGCGGAAATTAAAAAGTACCCGTGAGCGACGCGCCCGCCAAATAGCGGATTGCGCGCAGCATCGGCTTCACTCATGTGTGCGTAAAACCGATCGCCGCTGAGCGCCGCGAATTGCTCAATGTCCTCAACCGTGACTTCGCGGCGCCCGGAGCGCAAGGTGTCGCCAATCGCCAGTTCGTGGAACGGCTTTCGAAACGGATGCACACCGGGATCCAGTTCAGTCGCGCCGCGAATCCAGCGCCGACCAACAGCCGTCAGCGTATCGGGCGATCCTTGTATCGCAACCCGTTGCATGTAATGAAGCACGCCGCGGATCCCGCCCATCTCTTCGCCGCCGCCGGCGCGACCCGGGCCGCCGTGCACCAGATGCGGCAGCGGCGACCCGTGCCCGGTGGATTCCTTGGCGCATTGCCGATTGACTACAAGAATGCGGCCGTGGTGCGAGGCCAGGCCCAATACCATGTTGGCCGCCAGTTGATGGTCCGCGGTAAAGATTGAAGCGACGAGGCTGCCGTCGCCACGGCGTGCGATTTCGATCGCCTCCTGCGTACCATCATAGGGTACTACTGTCGATACCGGTCCGAAGGCTTCGACCGAGTGCATTGCTCGCCCGGCATTGCCGTCGCTGGAAAGCAGCAACATGGGCGGCACAAATGCCCCGGTCGCACGATCGGCGCCCTGCACTTCAAATCGCTCCACGTCCCCGGATACAATTCTGGCCTCTTGACGCAATCGTGCCAACCGGCCCAGCACCTCCTGCCGTTGACCCAGACCGGCGAGTGGGCCCATACGGACCGAGTCAAGGCGCGGGTTGCCCACAATTACCTTGGCCAGGGCCGACTGCAGCGCGCCGACAGCGTCTGCACAAACGGCCGCCGGGACAATGACCTTGCGGATCGCCGTGCATTTCTGTCCCGCTTTGGTCGTCATCTCCCTGACGACTTCTTTTACAAATAAATCGAATTCCGGTGTCCCGGGCCTGGCGTCGACTCCCAGGATCGCCGAATTAAGCGAATCGGTCTCGGCGACGAAGCGCACCGAGCGTTCAACAACGCGCGGGTGGCGGCGCAGCGCCTGCGAGGTACTGGCCGAACCGGTAAATGACACGACATCCTGGCTGGTCAGATGATCAAACAGATCGCCGACTCCGCCGCAGATGAGCTGCAGTGCGCCTTCGGGAAGAATTCGTGACTCGATGACGCGCCGCACGACCAGCTCGGTCAGGTAGCTGGTGGCCGTGGCCGGTTTGACGATGGCCGGCACTCCGGCTAACAGGGTTGGCGCCAGTTT
>DASWBL010000113.1:0-2383 GCA_036390615.1 Steroidobacteraceae bacterium
CGCAGCACTTCTTCGTCCTCGGCACTGAGCGGCGTGTTGACCTTGCGCTGGCCGCCACGATCACGTTCGAGCCAGTCGCGCACAATGGCATCGCCAACTGCAAAGCAGGTGGCGCGGCCGCCGGCGGCGACCCGACGGATCGCATACAGCATCTCGTCCCGCAAAGAGTCCTTGCAGACGTATCCGGTGGCCCCGGCGCCGAACGCCGCGCGCACCGTTTCCAGCGAATCGTGCACGGTCAGCACTAGAATGCGGATTCCCGGAAATACTTCGCACAACGAGCGCACCGCCGCTCCGCCGCTGCAGCCAGGCAACGTCAGATCCGATAGCACCAGATCCGGCTCGACTTCGCGAATGACCTGGATGCCCTCCCCGATGCTGGCGGCCATGCCGACGACCTTCAGGTCCGGCTCGATCGACAACAGCGCCGCCAGGCCCTCGCGCACGACCAGATGATCATCGATTAATACCAAGCGCGTGCGTGCTGCGCGCCGCACTCTCAAACCGGGCCAGATCTCGGCCGCGGCCTCAGCCGAGGCTAAACTGGATTCTGCTGACGCATCGGTCCGGATCATTGCTGGAGATAAACCCCATCGCGGTCAGACTGCTCTGGTTGTGAGAGGCGGAGTGCCTCGCTCAGCGTCGCGCCCGCATCGCGTCGACACAAACTGATCTTGGCACAGCTGTTCGGTTATCGCCACGCGGCCAATCCCGCAAATGGCGTCGCCACGCGACTATCGGCCGCGATTCACTCATTTTGCATACATAATCTGGCAATTTCATGACGTAAGTCGCGCTGGCACGGTGTTCGATTGGCCGCGAATCATGCTGCACGCGCCCGCACCGGTGGCCAGCGAGCCGCCGGCGCAGCGACGGAGCGGCGCAGAAATTCGACGCCAGCGCAGCGGGCTCCCGCGCAACTAGGTGTCAGGCGACACGCGCCGACCTGCGCAATCCCGTTGGTCGCCGGGCGCATTCAGGTCAATACGTGCGTAGCCTGCCCGGTGCTGTCGGACGCCATCCGGGACGTGCAGCGTGATCTCATCCGCAACTGCCTGCTCGAGCAAATCGAAATCATGCTGATCCATCGCGTACTCAACGGTTGCATCGATCGCCTGAGCCTCGGTCCAGGCCCGCGATTTGCCGCAAAGCGTGGTTAATTCGTGCACTATGCGGAAGCCTAGGGCAAGCAGCTCGCAGCCGTTGGCGAATGGTCGGTGCCCTGATTCTGCCGGGCGTTCGATCTTCCGGCCCGGTCTGGCAATTGGCACTCAGCTCTTCAGGGGATGATCCAGTCGCTCGTCGGCGCGATCTTTGCACCCGTGGACTCGGAAAAGCGCACCAGGTAGCCGCCTTTGGACGCAAATCGCTGGCCCGGCGCCAAACTAAGATGCGAGTAGTAGCCGGTGCTCATTGCGGTCTCCGGCGTGGCCTCGAAGCGTTCGACCAAATAGTCGCGCACGAGATAATGGTGCATCGCTTTGATTGCGCTCGCCAACAGGCCGCAGGCGACATAGGTATTGACCTGCACCGGCTCATCGGTGATCGGGATCTTGTGAAACAGGAACCACCCGAGCGGATAATCCAAAAGCCCCGCACGCAGCTCAGGCAATTCATACGGATAGGTCATCCGCGCAACCTGGCGCCATGCCTTGGGCAATGGCGCGTGTTCTAGCCCGCCCATGATTCCCGACAGGAACACCGACGTACCGTCGCGCGGCGCGCCACGCAACGCTGCAAGATCCGGGGGTCGCAGCCACAGCACGACTGCGTCCCGCGCATCAAGATTCTCCAGCGCTGCGGCGACTGCGCCAGCCGGTCCGTCCGCCGGCAAGGGCCGGTTTACCGTTGGCAGGCCGGCATCCGTCGCGAGCGCCTGCAGCGACGCCGCCGCTTCTGCGCCAATGTCCCCTTCACGGTACAGTTGAATCAGCTGTGACGGCCGATGCTGGACTGGCAGTTCACGCAAAGTTTTGGCCACTACTGCTGCCTCGAGCAATACCCCTCCCGAAAAATACATCGAGTAGAAATCTTGCTCTTCACCCACCGGCAAATCTACGTTGGGCAGCAGGCAGGGAATCGATTCGCTCTCGCAAAAGCGATGCACTGGAGCCCAAGTCTTGCCGCCGATCCCGGAAATCACCGCGAACACCGGTTCGCGATGCAGTCGCTCGTGCAGCTGGGTCTCCCAGGTTTCGGCTGGCCCGCTCAGCGTCCAAACGTGCAGCTGCCGGCGGTGTGGCCCGGCGGCCTCGGCGCCGCGCGAGTACTGCGCCGGCGGCGATTCGCCGTGGTAGAAAGTGTTGGCCGGGCCGAAGAATTGCTCGAGGACGGCCAGCATTGCCTGGCTACCAACCGGATCCGCGTCCGGAGTCACAATGGT
>DASWBL010000114.1:0-4330 GCA_036390615.1 Steroidobacteraceae bacterium
TGACGCAGCCGAGGAAATGCGGCTGTGGTGCGAGGCGAATTCAAACCGGGCGATTACGCGCAAGTCCAACTGGTCGGCCGCATTCAGGGGCTGGCTGCGGCGGACGGCAAAACAGCAGCAACAGCGAGGCAAACATGGCACAGGCAGTACAAATCCAACAATGGCAGCCTTCGATGCCATTATCGGTCATGGAACAGGCGCGGGCGAGCCGGCTGATACTGGCGGCCCCGACCACGATCGAGCAGGCGGCGCGTCACGGCAAGCTGTTGCTCGGCCAGTGGCCGCACGCGAATCCGCCGAACCCGGAGGCTTATTCGCTTGGCGTGACGGCGACGCTTAGGCTGTACCCGCTCGGCATCGTCAAGGAAATCCTTGAGCCGGGCATTGGCCTGGCCGCGAGCCGGGAATACCCGCCGACGCAGAAAGCCGTCAAAGACTGGTGCGACAAGCGCCTGGCGTTCCACCGTGGCATGATCAGAATGGCCGCCATTGCCACAGAAACGGCCGCTGATGTGGCACTCGATGCGGCATTTACTCCGGAGCATCGCCGGACGATGCTGGAGCGGCTGCGGGCGCTGCTGGCGTGGACGCGCGGTGCGCCCGCGGCGTAGCCTGGCGCAACATGCGCAGGATTATGGCGATCGGTTCGGGCACAGGGGCGCCGGCCGCGTAGTATTGCAGCTGGCGCACCGAGACACCGAGCGCGGCCGCGGTCGCTTTTCCAGATGGCCGTAAGCCTAGCTTTTTGAGTGCGGCGAGATATTGCTTAGTGGTCATGGCGTGCGCTCCTCGGTTGCCTCGCTGGCCGCTGTCGAGCCCGCGATGATAGGGGCGCCGGCCGGCAAGCTGGCGCCCCACTGGTTTCAATCGCAATCATCAAGCTGTGATTTGGTGATGGACTTAGCAAATTCTTGACCTGCTACATTGAGAGCATCGCCGAGCTCACCATCAAGTGCCCATCGTGCATTCTTCGAAGCAAGCCAGGTCTCAATTTCTTCGTCTGTCCAACCTTCTTTATTCAAGGTACTGGCGATTGCATTCCACACTATCGAGCCGGGCCGCGAATATGAGTACATCGGCCACTGAGCGTCGGAGCCGAGCTCGCCAATTAATCCGGTGCAGTCATACGGCTCGCCCGCAGCGACGTATTCGCTTGGTGCGGTGATCGGTTTTAACTCTGTTATCATTGTCTTTCCTCGCTGTTTGAGCCGAGCGGCAACCCGACTTGTATGCTCTATATACGAAATAATTGCGTACTATGCAATAGCTTCGTAATCACGAATTGTTACAGCCGCCGACACTGCTGCTGATTCGCGGTTACAAATAGTAACTACCCCAGCCGCGCTAATGCGTCAGCCACGGCCACAACTCGCATTTCCATTCAATCGCCGCAAAAGTGTGCTATGAAGTGAGCTTCAATGTGAAGCGAACACTTCACCGGCAACTAGCCGGTCAAGCAACCAGTCCAGTACTGTAGCTGTGCTACTGTCGGTGCCGAGCAGTACCGCTGCGTACCACCGCATAGCTGCAGCGGACTCGCGCCGTAACCGCGCTGCACCATGGCTGCAGCGTCACCATAGCCAGCGCATACGTGACAGAGTGTAGAATTCTCGCCCATCGCGTCCAGCCACGCCGGCCTCGGCAGCGACTTCCCAGCACCAGGCACGCAGCCGAGCACAACCGAACAAGAACCGAGCAGACAGTACTAGTACTGTAGTATCAATGACTTAGGCAGCTATGCTGCTACAACCGTGAACTGCTGCAGCTAAGCTGTTGATGTCGCGTCAGAAGCGACAAAATATTCCATAATAGATGTTATGCGAATGGCATTTGAGGCCCGGTCGAGGGGCTGCTTGGCGCGTGGAGCCTCGGTTGCGGCCGAACCGATGGGACTGAACTCGGTAAAGCCGAGGGCTACCACCCATCCCCGCCCCAAAGCTTGACAAAGGTTACTAACTCGTGCTGAGTTACGTACCTGATTTGCGCCGTCCCGCACAGACAGTCCTGCTACGGGCCACATCCTTCCGCCGATGCGGTTAATCCCCTACCCGCACCCTGACAACCACGGAGAAAACACGCATGGGAGGCTCGCTAATGCGCAATAAAAAGCACCCGGCCGCTGCCCCGTTTAATGGCTAAAGGCAAACGAACTGATCTGACCGGCCGGGTGTTCGGCAATCTGACAGTGCTGTCCGGTTCGTATCGGGATAATTTCGGCCATATGTGGTGGCAGTGCCGGTGCAACTGTGGGACGGAAGTGTTCAAGCCAGCGCGGAACTTGCTGTCTGGCAAGGTCCGGTCCTGCTCGATCCAGCACCGCTACGGCGGCATTGCGTGGCCGGACCATGACGGGCGCAAGTGGCAGGGGCAGCGGGTGTGGCGCAAGGAGGTAGCGGATGGCTAAGCGCTCCCGCCGCGATACGCGGTTGCCGGCCGTTGACGGTGCCAATCAGCGTTGGCTGCCGATTTTTCTGGAATACGTGTCGCATATGTCGATCAGCTCCAAGGAACTGGTCGGTCATGAGCGGCAGCCGCTGGCGAATATCCTGTACCGGGCCCAGCGGCAGTTCCTTGAACAGGTCTGCATCGGGCTTGACCAAGGCATCCACGATTTCAAGTGCTTGAAGGCCCGGCAGCTGGGCATTTCAACCATCAGTCTCGCGGTTGATGTGTTTTGGCTGTCGGTTCACGACAAGCTGCAGGGCGCGCTTGTCACCGATACCGAGCCAAACCGGGAGAAGTTCCGTGTGCTCCTTGAACAATACATCGAAAGCTTGCCCAAAGGACTGCGCGTCGGCATCAGGCGACACAACCGAAATCTGCTGGAGCTCAATAACGGAAGCTGCCTGGACTACCTGGTGGCAGGAACCAAGCGATCAAACACTACTCTGGGTCAATCCAGAGCGCTCAACTTTCTCCATGCTACCGAGGTCGGCAGCTGGGCCTCAGACGAAGGCATAGCCTCGCTGCGCGCCAGCCTCGCCCAAAAGCATCCCGATCGGCTGTATCTGTGGGAATCGACTGCCCACGGCTACAATCATTGGCACGATCTTTATGGCGAGGCGGCCGAAGATATCATGACGCAGAAGGCGTTCTTCATCGGCTGGTACATGAAAGAGGACTATGCGTTCGCGCCCGGCAGCAAGGAGTTTCTGCACTATTGGGACGACCGCATGGACGATGAGGAAATCCGGCTCTGCCATGAAGTCAAAGACCGCTACGGCTACGACATCAGCCCCGGTCAGATTGCGTGGCATCGCTGGTATCGCACCACGCAGTTACCCAACGAAGATTTGATGAACCAGAATTTCCCGTGGACGCCCGAACAGGCATTCATCCTGTCGGGATCGAGCTTTTTTCCGCTGCGCAAGGTTGCCGAGAACATCAATTTCATCAAGACCGAAAAGCCGCTGCTCAAGGGCTACCGCTACCATATGGGCAACGACTTTCTGGCCACCGAGATCGAACAGGTTGACGGCCCGGCCAAGGCCGAACTGAAAGTCTGGGAGGAACCGCATCCGCTTGGCGTCTATGCCATGGGCGTCGATCCGGCTTACGGCCGCGGCGAGGAAAACGACAACCACGCCATTCAGCTCGTTCGCTGCTACGCCGATAAGGTGATACAGGTCGCCGAATACGCCACCAACAACCCGGAAACGTATCAGCTGACGTGGGTCATGGCGCACATTGCCGGCGCCTACAAGAACGTCTGCATCAACCTCGAAGTCCAAGGGCCCGGTGGCGCCATCATGCAGGAATTGCGGCACTTGAAGCAGCTGTGCGACATGGGCGTGCTGTCGGCGCGCGCCGCCGAAATGAAGATGACCGACGTGTTCGACAACGTGCGCTGGTATCTCTACCATCGCCCGGATTCGATGAGCGGCAACTATGTGTACAATTTCGTCACGTCGCAGGCCACCAAACAGACCCTGATGAACCAGTTGCGCGACAACTACGCGCTCGGGCTGTTGCGGGTGCGCTCGCTCGCCACGCTGCATGAAATGGAAAAGGTGGTGCAGGACGGCTCCGAAATTGGCGCTTCCGGCAAGAACCACGACGATCGCACTTATGCGCTGGGACTTGCCAACAAGGCGTATGTCGATCGGCTGCGCGCCATGCTGATTGCCAACAATCAGACCTATGACGAGATCGAGCGGCAAGAGCGGGTGCAACAGGCAGCCCCGCAAGCCACCTTCATGGCCGGCGTCGTCGCCTCGTTTTTCAAAGGCAAGGAAACCGAACGCGAGCGGCGCGAAATCGACAAGGTGTGGAAAGACGCGGGTGTGATCGTATGAGATATGCAATCCTCGGCGGCGGCTGCGCATTCGCT
>DASWBL010000115.1:0-16372 GCA_036390615.1 Steroidobacteraceae bacterium
GGCAGGCCCGCGCGGCGCAGCAGCGCCTCGACGCGGGTGACATCCTCGGCCGGAATATAGCCGAGCCGGCGCGACAGGTCGGCGGCCATCAGGAGCCCGGCGCCCACGGCCTCGCCGTGCAGCCACTGGGTATAGCCGGTCGCCGCCTCGATGGCGTGGCCGAAGGAATGCCCCAGGTTCAGCAGTGCCCGATCGGCGCGCTCGCGCTCATCGCGCGCGACGATCTCGGCCTTGATCTGGCAGGACCTTAGGATCGCGTGCGCCAGTGCCGCCGGGTCGCGACGCAGCAGTGCCGGCAGCTGATGCTCAAGCCAGCTGAAGAATGCCTCGTCGCAGATCAGCCCGTACTTGATGACCTCGGCCAGTCCCGCCTTGAGCTCCCGGTCCGGGAGTGTCGCGAGCAGCTCGGTGTCGCTCAGTACCGCACGCGGCTGGTAAAAGGCCCCGATCAGATTCTTGCCGCCCGGGTGGTTCACCGCCGTCTTGCCGCCGACGGCAGAGTCCACCTGGGCGAGCAGCGTCGTCGGCACCTGTACGAACGCCACCCCGCGCTGGTAGCAGGCCGCCACGAAGCCGGCCAGATCGCCGACCACGCCACCGCCTAAGGCTACGACCGTGGCATCGCGCCCGAAGCGGTTGGCGACCAGCACGTCAAAAACACGGCCGGCAGTGGCCAGCGTTTTGTGCTGCTCGCCGTCCGGCAAGATGACTTCGACGATTCGCTTCCCCGCGAGGCTGCGGATAAGTGGTGCGCCGTACACCGGCGCAACCGTGGTATTGCTCACCAGCAGTACATCCGTTCCCGGCACGTGATCGGCAAAGAGCTGCGGCTGCTGAATCAACCCCGGCCCGATCAATATCGGGTAGGCGCTATCCTTGAGCTTGACCGTCAGAGTTTTCATGGGCGCTTGCGGGTGGCCTTGGGCCACCTAAGCGGACAGCCAGCGGCCTTCGAACGGCGCCAAGTATAGTGACCGTGCCGTCTTTACGCGCGGGTAACACCGCTTGCGGCCGCGAGCTGGAACGCGGCGACGATGTGCTCGGCAACCTGCCCGACGCCCCGGCGGGTGGTGGAAATTGAAAAGTTGGCCACGTCGCGGTACAGCGGTTCGCGGATCAGCATCAGCTGCTCGAGCCTGATCTTCGGATCAGTGCCCTGCAGCAGCGGTCGGTGCCGCGTGCGGCCGGCCCGCTCGACCTGCAGGGCGATGGAAGTCTCCAGGTACACCACCCAGCCGCGCTCGGCGATCAGGCGGCGGTTATCGGGGTCAAGCACCGCCCCGCCACCGGTGGCGAGCACGATGTGATCGCGGGCACTCAGCTCGGCGATGATGTCGCGCTCCCGACGCCGGAATCCTGCCTCTCCCTCGCGCTCAAAAATCAGCGGGATATCGGCGCCGGTGCGTTGCTCAATTTCCTGATCGCTGTCCAGGAACGGATAACCCAGCAGCCGGCTGACGCGACGACCGACGGCCGTCTTGCCCGAGCCCATGGGGCCCACCAGGAAAATGTTGCTGCTGCCGATCATGCGACGCCGGATCCGAATGATCCGGGATCATAAAACAAAGCGGCCGCCCTAAAGGCGGCCGCTGTTGATTGCAATCCGAGCGGGCCTACGGACAGGGTCCGACACCAAACGGGCTGGTCTGGCCAGGAATTGCCGAGGTTATCGTGTTGACGTAGCTGGCCAGTATCGGCAGCCAGAAGCTCGTTGAGCTGGAAGACTGCGTGCCAGTCACTGTCGCCGTAGCGGTCAACGACACGTAAACCCAGTCGGCATAATCCTCCGGATACAGCACATTGAGTGCAGCGGAGCCGGGCTCTGAGACTGCACTCGTCGTGACCGTGGATGGCGCCACCGCGGCAATGTTGCCCGGATAGACCGGATTGGTCAGGGCCGGGCAGACGGTAATCCCGGTAATCGTGGGGGGCACCGCATTCGGCGTCCCGGTCTGCTCCCACTGGCTCGTGCCGGCGATCCAGCCGCCTTTCCCGTAGGACACGGTCGAGATCACCAGCGTGACGTTCACTCCGTCCACCGGATTGCCGGCCGAATCCACTGCGGTCACGACCCACGGCATGATGAACTGTGTCTTGGCGGTATTTTCACTGATGAAGGCACCAGTGCCCAGGGACAGGAACACGGTCTGACCGCCCACGGTGAGGCTCACCTGCGCGGCCGGTACGGCCGGGGCCGGGAATGCCGGCACGGTGCCGGTAATCGTGACCCCGTTCTTGGCGCTCGCCGTGCCGCTCGCGGTGTACACCGTCTGCGCCTGGCCCTGGCTGTTGGTTACCGCAGTACCGACCGACAGCGATCCGCCGGTCACATCCTGCAGCTGAAAGTCGATCGTCTGGTTGGCGACCAGATTGCCGTTCGCATCCGTCAGCGTGGCGCTGACAGTGCTCTCGCCTTCAGTCGGGACCGTATCGGGGCTCGCCTGCAGTACCAGCATGGTCGGTGCGGTGGCGACAAAATTCACGTTGTCCTGCGCGGTGACGCCCGTGCCACTCGCGGTGATGACTGCGGGGCCCGCTGAAGTCGAGGAAATATTGACTGTCGCCGTGCCCGTAGCGTCCGTCACGGCCGTGGTGGACACCTCACCGGCAACGCCGCCGAAGATGCCACGGGTGGTCGAGAATGTGACCGTCTTGCCAACCTGCGCGACGCCGCCCGCGGTCCAGTTCACCGTCACCGCCTGACTCGTGCTGATCGGAATATTGGTGCCGGTTGCCGGCGTGGTAAACGAAAACAGCTGGTTGCTGATCGTGACCGCTTCCTGCGCAGTCAATCCGAGGGACGTGGCGGTCAGCGTATCGTTAGCCGCCGCACCGGCGGTCATCGTAAAGCTGGCATTGCCCGCGGCATCGGTCGTCAGACTGGCAGCGCTCAGCATGTTGCCGGCCGAATCGGTGATGGCTACGGCTTTATTGCCGATGCCGGCCCCGCCTGAGTCAGTCAGCGCGACCGTGTAGGTGCCCTGATTGCCCGATATCAGCGTATTGGGTCCGGCCAGGTTCAGGGTCGTCCCGATCACACTCACCGCAATCTGCGCCGTGCTGCTGCCGGCAGTCGCGGTCACCGTGATCACCCGGTCGGTCGGATCGCCGGCAGTCACCAGCAGGATGGTGGCCGCGCCATTGGCGCCGGTAACGGCCGGATTGGTACCCGACAGTCCACCGGAGGTGGCCGAGAAATTCACCGAGACACCGGGCAGCAGCTGGTTGCTCGCACCGCGCACCAGCGCGGTGATGGTGGCCGGCGCCGAGCCGTTGGACGGCATCTGCGGTACGCTGGTAGTCAAACTGATGGTCTGCTGCGCGTTGATTACCTGCACCGGGATGGTGCCGTCGATGCCGCCGGAGGCCGCGGTCACCGTGATATTGGTGCCCGAAGCAACGCCGCTTCCCGATAACGTCGCTGTCGCCACGCCGCTGGCATCGGTGGTTCCCGAAGTCACTACGACGGAGCCGGCGCTGGCCGAAAAAGTCACTGTCACGCCGGTGACCGCATTGCGGTTGGCATTGAGCGCGGTGGCGGTAATGGTCGCCAGCGCCGAGCCGTCGGTCGGGATCGTGGCCACCGAGGTCGTCAGCGTAATGGTCGCGACGCCGTTGCCGCCGCCCCCGGAGCTGCCGGTGCTACAAGTGGCAAAGTTGCTGCAGCCGTTGCTGCCGCCGCCGCAACCGGTAAAGGCGTTGAAGGCGACCACCGCGAGCAGGAACGCCAGGGAATTAGCAATGCGCATATTCGTCACCCAAAGATGAAGGATCGTGGAGGCGGCCGAACCCCATGGCTGCCTTAGTTAACATTGACCCCTTCCCTGATGATCTTCGGTGTCACGAAGATCAGCAGCTCATCTTTCTTGTTGATCTTGGTCGTGGTCTTGAAGAGGTTGCCGAGCACCGGGATATCGCCCAGGTACGGCACCTTGGTCTCATTGTCAGTTTCCGTGGTCTGCAGGATGCCGCCGACCACCACAGTCTGGCCATCGCTGACCAGCACCTGCGTGGTGATCGCGCGCGTGTCGATGGACGGCACGTTCACGCCGCCGCTCGACACGACCACCGTGCCGACGCTGTCATCGGACACATCCATGTCGAGGATGATGCGGTTGTCCGGCGTGATCAGCGGCGTGACTTTCAGCTCCAGCACCGCGTCCTTGAACTGGATCGTGGTCGCGCCGCTCGAGGCGGACTGCTGGTAGGGAATTTCCACGCCCTGCTTGATGGTCGCCTGCTTCTGGTTGGCAGTGATGAAGCGCGGCGATGAGACGACCTTGCCGCGGCCTTCGGTCTGCGCCGCCGACAATTCCAGATCCAGGATGTGGCTGTTGCCAAGCAGCGCAAAGGCGATGCTGCCGGCCGGCGTCGCCACCGGCAGGTTCACGTTATAGCGATCCGGCGCAGTCGCCCCCGTGGGGACCGCCACCGGATTGACGGTGCCTAACGTGCCAAGATTGGTGATCGCCGAGGAAACTCCAAGGTCCGTACCGACGACATTGCCGGTGGTTTCAAACAGTCCGTTGCTGCCGACGGTGCTGGTCGCGGTCACGCCGAGCACCGCGCCCAGGTCCCGCTCGAAGTCGTCATTGACGATCACGATGCGCGCCTCGATCAGCACCTGACGTACCGGAATGTCGAGGGTCGCAACGAGCTTGCGCACCTCACTCAGCTTCTCGACGGTATCGGTGACCAGAAGTGTATTGGTGCGCGCATCGACGCCGACCGAGCCGCGGCTCGAGAGCACCGAATTGCTGCTGCTCGCGCCGCCAACGCTGACACCCTTGAGGAGCCCCGCGATATCGGCCGCCTTGGCGTAATTAATCTGCATGTACTCGGAACGCACCGGCACCAGTTCGCGAATGTCCTTCTTGGAGGCGAGATCCGCCTTCTCGCGGGAGGCAAGTTCCTCGGCCGGGGCAATGATGATGACGTTGCCCTGCTGGCGCTTGTCGAGGCCCTTGGTGCGCATCACGATATCGAGGGCCTGATCCCACGGTACGCTTTGCAGCCTCAGCGTCACGCTGCCGGTGACCGTGTCGGAAACGACGATGTTCTGGCCGCTGGCGTCGGCCAGCAGCTGCAGCACGGCGCGCGTCTCGATGTCCTGGAAGTTCAGCGACAGCTTCTCACCCTTGTACTCCACCTTGTCGTCGGACACCGCGGTCGCGGCGGCCCGGCGCGGTTGCACTTCGACGACGTACTGATCGTCGGACTGGTACGCCAGCTGTTCGAAATCGCCCGAGCCATCGAGCACGATGCGGGTGTCGGCGCCCTGCCGCGCGGCCTCGAAGCCGGTGATCGGCGTGCCAAAATCCATCGTGTCATAGCGCCGCTGCAGGTTCTTCGGCAGGTCCGTGCCGCTGAAGCTGACGAAAATCTGCGAGCCCTGCTGCTGCAGGTTGATCGGCGTGCGCGGATCGCTCAGGCGCACCACCAGGCGGCCGACGTTGCCTTCGCCGCGCCTAAAATCGATGCTCTTGATACCGCGCGCGCCGCCTGTTGCGATCGCGGCCGGGGCGGGCTGGGCAGCGGCCATCACCGTGCCGGCGCCAACCGTCACGATCAGGTCGTTGCCGCTGACGCGGGTCGAGTACGGCTGCAGCGTGTCGAGGTTCAAAACGATGCGCGAGCGGCCATTGGCCTCGGCGGCCAGCAGCGTATCGATGCCGCCGGCACGGACGTCAATGCGCCGCGAAGGCAGGGCAAGGCTGGTGTTGACCAGGTCAAGGGAAATGCGTGCCGGCTTGTCGATCGTAAAGGACAGCGGTTCCGGTGCGGGACCGGACATATGCAGCGTCAGCTGCACCTGCTTGTCGCTTAAGGTCTGCACGTCGATGGACTGCAGCTGATTGGCCGCCGCGTCGGCCGCCACGGCCGCAACGCTGGGCAGCAGGCCGCCTGCCAGGAGCGCGGCTAGGCCGAGCACCAGGCGCAGCGGGTTAACGGCAATACTTCGGTTCATTCGCATGCACTCCCTACCGATCACTCGTTCAACGGCAGTTCTGCGGGTCGCTCGAGGTACCCGCCGAGATTGTCCGGAACGACTTCCGTAATACTGATCTTGTTCGGCGTAATCGATGTGATCTTGCCGTCATTTTGCCCAATATAATTCCCGACCACGACGCGCTGCACACGCCCGTCCTTGACCCTGACGAGCGCGCACTGCTGGCCTTTGAGGTTCAGCGTGCCGACCATCTTCAGGGAATCGAGCGAGAACTGTTCGAGGAACTCGTGATTGCGCCGATCCGCCGGCCGGTTGCGCATCGCGCTGCCGGCACCGGACCCTCCGGGCACAAACGGCGAGCGCTTGGCCGAGCTCGAATAAGCATAGGTATCAAACGGCTTGACCTCGGGGAGCGGCTCCACGCGGCCGCCGGGCTGGTGCTTGACCTCATCGATATACCGGTCAAGCTCGGCATCGCGACCCGAACAGCCGGCAAGCAGGCCAAGACTTAAGCCGGCCACGCAAAGCAGCGCCGCGCATCGTGCGCCAAAGGTTCTCATGCGCCACCTCCGGCCTTTTTCCTGGCCAGGTCGGCCTTGCGCTTCTCGGCCTCCGCGGCCGCTACCTCATCATCATCGAGGTAGCGGTAGGTCTTGGCGGTCACGTTCATTTCCAGCTGGTCATAGACGCTTGAGCTTGTGACCGGTTTGATCTGCACGTCATGGAGGGTGACGATGCGCCCCAGGGCTGCGATGCCGCTGACAAACTGGCCAAACTGGTGATAGCTGCCATCCAGCCTGATCTGGATCGGCCGCTCGGCATAAAAGTCGAGCTTGGCCTCGGTCATCGGCTGAAAGAGCTTTTGCTGCAGGCCCTGGGCGAGGGCCACCTGCGAGATATCCTCGAGCAGGTTGTCGACTTCGGTCTTGCTCGGCAGCTGGCGCAGCATGAAGCCGAAGGACTTCTCGATGTCGGCCAGCTGCTGCTTGTAAAGATCCAGGTTCACGGCCTTGGCGTGCTTGTCGCGAAATTCCCCGCGCAGCGCCGTTTCCTGATCCTGAAGCGATTGCAATTGCGGGCTCAAGGAATTCCACACCAGGAAATACATGCAAAGCCCGGTGACGGCCACGAAGCACAGGCCCACGGCCCCGGCCCTAACGGCGAACGGCCAGCGGCCGGGATCGCGCGGGTCGAGGTTACGCAGTTCGTCGAGCAGCTTCATGTGCCACCCCCGTGTCCCGCGTGCTTGGGCTTGGCCTCGCCAGCGGCCTGCTCATCGTCGGCCGCGGTGCTGGTCTCATCGGCGCTTAGCTTGAAGTTAAGTCCCGCGTTGTCATTCTTGGCGGTGCTCTCGATCACTTCGAGATCGGCGTTTCGCATCCACTGCGAGGCATCGATCGCGCGGTAGAAGTTCGAGACCCGGGTCGATGACTGGGCGACGCCCTCGAACTTGAGCTTCCGGCCGTTCTGCACGAACGAAGTCAGGTAAGTGCCGTCGGGCAGCGTATTGACGACCTCGTCGAACAGGTGCACTTCCTCGGAACGGGAACGCTGCAGCTTGTCGATCACGTTCATGCGGGCGATAAAACGCTGCTTTTGCGATTCGAGGTCATTGATCTCCTCGATCTGCTTGTCGACGATCTTGATCTGTGCGCGCAGGCGATCATTGCGGGCGCTCTGCGAATTGATCATCGAGTCGACCAGAAGGTATCCGGCGAAGGTCGCGACCAGGGCCGCAACCGCGGCGCCGCCTAAGGACACCAGGAACTTGATCCGCCGGTCTTTGCGCTGCGTCTCCCGCCAGGGGAGCAGGTTTATTCTTGGCATGTCAGTCGAAGCTCCGCAGGGCCAGGCCGCAGGCGGTCAGCAGCGCCGTCGCATCGCGCTGCACGGCCTGAGCGCGGGCCTTGGCTGAAAGTTTCATCTGCCCAAGGGGATCGCCTTTTTCGGCCGTGATGCCGACGCGGCTCTGGATGACATCGGCCACGCCAGGCACATTGCCGCAACCGCCGCAGATCAGGATCTTGTCCGGCTGCTCGCGACCGCTGCCCGAAGCCAGGTAGAACTGCAATGATCGGCTGACCTGCTGGGTCATGTCATCAATAAAGGGGTCTAAGACCTCAGCCTGGTAATTTCCCGGCAGGCCGCCTTCCTTCTTGGCGCGGCCGGCCTCTTCCATGGTCAGTCCGTAGGTCCGCATGATCTCTTCGGTCAGCTGCTGGCCGCCGAAGGTAAAGTCACGGGTGTAAACGACGCGCAGGTTCCTAAGCACGCTAAACGTGGTGCTGCTCGCGCCAAAATCCACCACCGCGATGCTGCGATCGATCCCGCCGTCGGGCATCTGATGCGTCATCAGCTTGCAGGCGTTCTCCAGCGCAAAGGCCTCGACATCGACGATCCGCGGGGTCAGGCCCGCGGCGGCGACCGCGGCGCGGCGCTGATCGACGTTATCGGTGCGCGAAGCGACCAGCAGTACATCGACGGCATCGGTGTCCTTGTCGGAGGGCCCGAGCAGTTCAAAGTCGTAGCTGACCTCATCCATCGGGAAGGGGATGTACTGGTCGGCCTGCATCTCGACCTGTGATTCGAGCTCACTGTCGCGCAGACCGCCCGGCATCTGGATAATCTTGGTAATGGCGGCATCGCCGCTGATCGCGATCGCTACTTCTGTGGCGCGCGCGCCCGAACGTTTTACGGCGCGATTGATCGCATCGCCCACCGCTTGCGGGTCGACGATGCTCTTTTCATTCATGGAATTAGGGGGCGTAGGCTCGGCGGCATACGCTTCGACCCGGTACTGGCCGCCGGCCATCGCAAGCTCGATGAGCTTGATGGACGAGGTCGTAATATCCAGGCCAAGTAACTGGCGATACTTACGCGAGAACAGGAACACGTTTTCCCTTCCTTGTCAGTAAGATACGCGACATGGCGTGGAAATTAACACTGGTAAACACCGCAAATATATATCAGCCTTTAGTTAAATTGAACGTGAGCGCGCTCACGGAACAGGCCGATACCCCGCTGCCACGGACCCACCCTAATAAGGCATGCTCACCCCGGGGCCTCCGAGCCAGGCCCTGCCAGCGCACTTCAACACGCGCTTGTGCTCTAAGGCAATAACCGGAGTGGTAAATTAGTGAAGTCCCGCACGTTTCGGTTACTCGTTGGCTTGGGCGCAACAGCCGCGGGCCTCGCACTGCTCGTTTTGTATGCGCTGGCGGGCAGTTACGTCTATTTATACCCCTCGCTCCCGACCCTCGATGCCATGCGCGGCGTGGCCACGCAGGTGCCGCTTCGGGTCTATACGCGCGACGGCGAGCTCATCGGCCAGTTCGGCGACAAGCGCCTGATCCCGGTGAGCTACGACCAGATCCCGCCGCTGGTGCGCGAGGCCTTCGTCGCCGCCGAGGACGACCGGTTCTGGCAGCACCATGGCATCGATTACTTCGGCATGGTGCGGGCATTGTTCGTCGACATCTCGTCGCGTGAGTTTTCGCAGGGCGCCAGCACAATCACGATGCAGGCGGCGCGCAATATGTTCCTGACGCCGGAAAAAACGGTGCGCCGCAAGCTCCAGGAAGTGTTCGTGACGCTGCGCATGGAGCGGGAATTCTCCAAGCAGCAGATCCTCAATACTTACCTCAACGTGATTTTCTTCGGCCAGCGCGCCTATGGCGTCGCGGCTGCCGCCGAGGTGTACTTCGGCAAGCCGCTATCCGACCTGACACTGGCCGAGGCGGCGACATTGGGCGGTCTGCCGCAGGCGCCCTCGCGCTACAACCCGGTCACCAACCCCAAGGAAGCGACCCGCCGGCGCCATTACGTGCTGCAACGCATGGTGGCGCTGCGTTTCGTGGACGCGGGCACAGCCGCGCAGGCCGACGCCGAGCCGATGCATGCGCGGGAATATGCGCTGCGCATCGACGTCGAGGCCTCCTATGTGGCCGAGATGGCGCGCCAGGAGATCGTCAACCGCTTTGGCGAGGCGGCGGTCAACAACGGCTACCGGGTGATTACGACGCTCGACGGGCGATTGCAGACTGTTGCTGACCGCGCGCTTCGTCTGGGCCTCATCTCGTACGACCGCCGTCACGGCTACCGCGGGCCGATCCGCACTGTGCCGTTCGAAGCTGGCGCCCCGACCAGCCGGTTCGAGCAGCAGCTGCAAGGCTTGGGCGACGTCGGCATCCTGCACCCGGCGATCGTTATTTCGGTGGCGCCGACCGCGGCCCGGGTGTACGTGCGCTCGATCGGGTTTGCGCAGATCGACGCGGACGGGCTTAACTGGGCCCACGCGCCGGGATCGCCCGCCGTCCGTCGAGGCGACATCGTGTATGTCATCGCCGATGACAAAGGCAACGCGCAGCTCGCGCAGCTGCCGGAAGTCCAGGGCGCCATGGTCGCGCTCAATCCCAATGATGGCGCGATCACCGCCCTGGTCGGCGGGTTCGACTACTACACCAATGCCTTCAACCGCATCACCCAGGCCAAGCGCCAGCCGGGCTCGGGCTTCAAGCCGTTCCTGTATTCGGCGGCACTCGAGCACGGTGTCACGCCGGCCTCCATCTGGATGGATGCACCGCCCTATATCTCCGACGACAAGGGCGCCGAGCAGTCATGGCGCCCGCAGAACTCCGGCGGCAGCACGGATTTCCTGGGTCCGATCCGCTTCCGCGAGGCCCTGGTCCGCTCACGCAACCTGGTCTCGATCAGGGTGCTGCGCACGGTAGGCGCCGATGACGTGGTCAGTTATGCGAGCCGCTTCGGATTCGATGCGGCCACCATGCCGCACACCGAATCCCTCGCCTTAGGATCGCTTTCCGCCAGCCCACTGCAGGTCGTAACGGGTTACGCCGCCTTTGCCAACGGCGGCTACAAGATCGATCCGTATTTCATCGACCGAATCGAGGATTACACCGGCCAGGTGGTCTACAAGTCGACGCCCAAAGTGGTCTGCGCGAACTGCCCGGCACCGGCGGGGAGCCTGCCGGCGACACCGGTGGCGCCCGCCGCCGATCCGGCCGCGGCAACGGATCACGACGCACCGGCGCCGGCACCGGCCGCGATACCGCCGGACGGACCGGTGCCGCCATCGAGCTGGCTGCCTTCGCTGACGCCTGAAACGCTTAGGGCGCCGCGTATCATCACGCCACAGAACGACTGGCTGATGGATGACATGATGGCCGACGTGATCAAGCGCGGTACCGGCGTGCGCGCCCGGGTGCTTAACCGCAATGACATTGCCGGCAAGACCGGCACCACGAACCTGGACCGCGATGCCTGGTTCAACGGCTTCAACCAGCAGATTGTCGCCACCGTCTGGGTCGGCTTCGATCAGGATCTGCCCCTGGGTGAAAAAGAGGAAGGTAGCTTTACCGCGGTGCCGATCTGGATCAATTTCATGCGCGAGGCACTGCGCGGCACGCCCGATTTGCCGCGGCCACGGCCGGACGGGTTGGTTTCGCTTAAAGTGTCCGCCCACAGCGGCCTGGTGGGCGGCGCCAACGAGCCGGATGCCATCAACGAGTGGTTCCTGGCCGACCATCTGCCGCCTGACGCGCTGGCACCGCAACAGCCGCCAACCAAAAACCCGGAGGGCGGCCAGTCGCTGTTCTGAGCCGATGCCCCGCCGCCACTTCAGTCGGAGCGACAACTTGCGCAAAGCCCTGGCGCAGGAGGCCGCGCGCATCATGGCCGAGCAGGGGATCCATGATTACCTGACCGCCAAGCGAAAGGCAGGCGAACGCTTAGGGGTGAGCGACGAGTCGGTGATGCCGCGCAACACCGAGGTGGAGGCGGCACTGATTGAATACCAGCGGCTGTTTCGCGCCGACAGCCATCAGCAGACGCTGCTTGCGCAGCGCCAGGCGGCGCTGCACGCGATGCAGTACCTGGCAGCGTTCGAACCGCGCCTCGTCGGTCCGGTGCTGAGTGGCACGGCCACGGCCTATGCCGATGTGCAGCTGCACCTGTTCGCTGAACGGGCCGAGTCGGTGGCGCTCAAGCTCCTCGATCGCGGCATCGCCCACGAGGTGACGGAGCGGCGGCTGCGCTTCGACGCGCTGCGCTCAAAAAGCTACCCGGGACTGCGCTTCGCGCTCAATCAGCAGAAGTTTGAAGTTACGGTGTTTCCGCTGGACGGGATCCGTCAGGCACCGGTGAGCCCGGTCGATGGCCGGCCGATGCGCCGGGCCGATGCCTCCGAATTAAGTCAGCTGGTAAGTCCGGCGCAAAAGCCGGCGAGTCAGCGTCTTTAGATTCAGATCAGCGGTCTACCAGTCCGTTGGTTCGCCGGCTAAGTCCATGTCAGGCCAACGATGCCGCGCCATTCAGTGCAAAATCAGTGCACTGCTTCGCGAACCGTCGAGCAGAGTTCGTACCGACGGCCGGTTTCGACCCAAAGCCGCCTCTCGTACTACTTGCCGCTCGCGGATTCCGTGTTCGTCGCCGGCGATGCACCCGGAACTGGCTGAATCTCCTTAAGAATAACCCGGTTCGTCGCAAGCTCCCTCAGCTTGCCCATGAACTGAGCATCCTGAATCGGCAGCCCGGGGACGATCTTTCCTACCTCGGAGTTGATAATCGCCGAAACAATTCCTCCAGCAATCAGGCCGCCCGCTACGCTTACACCGACTGTTTGACCGAAGCTCATTTTCGTACCACTTACTGAGGCAATCGGAATCACGATGGTTTCCTTGCCAGACGGATTCTTCGTATACCCTAGAGACGAGCAAGTCGCTGCTACGCCGCTTGTGTCGGTAGGTGCCTCGGCCGTCGAGAAGTACCGATAAATGCGTACCGGTTCATTGGCATCGTCAGGGATGAAAACTCCTCCGTCGGTCCTGGCAGGCATGCCTGGTACGCCTCCCGCCGGGCCTCCCGGCCCGCGTGTGATCGACACGCCTCCAGCGGGAGCTCGGTAGTAAGTGCCCTTACTGTCTATCCTTTCGGAGACATAGGCGCCCTTGTCTAGCTTAGTAATCCAATCCACTTTGAACATGCCGTAATGGCCTGTGAACGAAAGCGGTTCCGGCAGTTCCAGACAGGTAATCTCTCGTGGCACATCCAAGGCGTCGGGTTTGATCGCGCTCGCGCCCCCTAAAATCACTGCGATTGGCAGCAGAACGATGGCCCGTAAAGCAATCCCTTGCACGGCTGCCCCGGGAGCCGACTTCTTGTCCTCGTCCAGCACGGCCGATATTCGCCCTATATCTTTTTAAGAGGTGCCAGGAGCGGCCCCGAACTTGCCCAAACAGGGGCGGAGTCCAAATCAGACTCGCTCGGCGAGCGGCTTGAATTCGCGCTTGGTAGGTCCCGTGTACAGCTGCCGGGGGCGGGCGATGCGCATGCCCGGATCTTCGATCATCTCCAGCCAATGCGCCACCCAGCCTGCGGTGCGGGCAATGGCGAACATCACCGTGAACATCGAGCGCGGAATGTTCAGCGCGCTGTAAATGATGCCGGAATAAAAATCCACGTTCGGATAGAGCTTGCGCGACACGAAGTACTCGTCCTTGAGCGCGATCTCTTCCAGCCGCAGCGCCAGCTCAAACAGCGGGCTGTCGGTGCGCCCTAGCCGCGCCAGCACCCGGTGGCACATTTCGCGGATGATCTTGGCACGGGGATCAAAATTCTTGTAGACGCGGTGACCGAAACCCATGAGTTTCGAGTGGCCGGTCTTGTCCTTGGCCATGGCCAGGAACTTGGGGATGTTCTCCACCGTGCCGATTTGTTCGAGCATCGACAGCACCGCCTCGTTGGCGCCGCCATGTGCCGGGCCCCACAGCGCCGAGACACCGGCCGAGATGGCCGCGTACGGGTTGGCGCCGGTGCTGCCGGCCATCCGCACCGTCGAAGTGCTGGCATTTTGCTCGTGGTCGGCATGCAGGATGAACAAGAGATCCAGCGCCTCGGCCGCGGTCGGATCGACCGTGTACGGTTCGCACGGTACTGCAAAGAACATGTGCAGCATGTTGGTGCAGTAATCCAGGTCATTGCGCGGATAGATGAACGGCTGGCCGACGGAATGCTTGTGCGCGGCAGCTGCAATAGTCGGGAGCTTCGCCACGATGCGGTGCGAGAAGATCTCCCGGTGGCGTGGGTTATAAATGTCCATCGAGTCGTGGTAGAACGCCGACATCGAGGCCACTACCGCAGAGACCATCGCCATCGGGTGCGCGTTGTGGTGAAAGCCGTTGAAGAAGCGCAGCAGCGATTCATGGATCATCGTGTGATGACCGATGCTGCCGGCATAGGCAGCCAGCTGCTCAGCGTTCGGCAGCTCGCCATGCACCAAGAGGTAGCTCACTTCGATAAAGGAACTCTTGGCCGCGAGCTGCTCGACCGGGTAGCCGCGGTACAGCAGCACCCCGGCATCCCCGTCGATGTAGGTAATCTTGCTCTCGCAGCTCGCCGTCGCAGAAAAGGCCGGATCGAGCGAGAACACGCCCTGGTCGCGCGCCAGGTGGCTGACGTCCAGCACATCCGGACCAATCGTCCCGGAAAGCACCGGGAGTTCGGATTTCGTTCCGGTGGCCGGATTGGTAAGTTCGAAGAACTTGCTGCTCATACCGCCTGCGTTACGTCGATAGCGCTGTTTTCCGCAGCGCAAACGCTTACGGAGCTCGCTATCGGAGCCTTACATGGTCGCGCGGCGGAATCAAGGTAGCCGCCAGCCTCGCGGTCCCGACAGCGGGACCACGTACATAAGGTGACTAATGTGGCGAGCGGTGCGGTATCGCGCGCTATGAGCGCGCAGCACCGGCGTTGGCGTATTTCTTGCGGAACTTGTCGACGCGGCCAGCGGTGTCGACGATCTTCTGCTTGCCGCTGTAGAACGGGTGGCAGTTCGAGCACACATCCACGCTCAAGTCCTGGCCCAGGGTCGAACGCGTCTCAAATTTGTTCCCGCAGCTGCAGGTCACCGTGATTGCCTTGTAGTCCGGGTGGGTCGACGCTTTCATGGGTGCCAGCCTTGCTTGCATCCGCGCAGGGGCCTTAAGGGTCCCTGCGTGATCCGCATTAAAAATAGGGGGCGCGCAGTCTAGTCGCATGGTCCAAAGCCCACAAGTGGGCCCGATGGCGCCACCAGACCACTTGGCGATTATCCACAGAATCGGTGGATAACTCTGTGCGTAAGGGGGCTCACGAAGCGCAAAAATTACGAAAATTTCCGCCTAAATTGCGGTTGAGCAAAAAGTGACCACTGTGTTACAGCATATAAAATCAATGAGTTAGCTCTGTCATTTTCCGGACCGGGTATGAATTGAGACGTAATTCACTCATTTTTGGTCATTGCCTTTCTTGCCTGTGTATAACGCGTACGCCACGGCCGCGAATGATCTAAGCCCCCGGTGCTTCAGGATTTTTTCGCACTGCGGTCAAATGCCTCTCGGCGGCGGCCGGAAGAAACTCGGTCAGCAGATCGTTGAGAAAGCGCCAACCCTTAGGGCTCGCTGCCCAACGCTCGCCGTGCTCCGACAGCAGGCCGCGTTGGTGTAATCGCTCAACCGTCTCCTTTACTACGGACCATTCAAGGCCTGTTCGTTGCTCGAACAGCGCGGCGGCAAAGCCCTCCTTCAGCCGCAAGGCGTTTAGCATGAACTCGAACGGCCGCTGCGCTTCTGACACTGGCAGTGGTGCCGGCACCGTGCTGGCACCGCGCTCAAGATACCGGCGCGGTTCGCGCTCGCGCACCGTGCGCACGATCGCACCCGTCGCCGCATCGCTCAGTTTCCCGTGCGCGCCCGCGCCAATGCCCAAGTAATCGCCGAACCGCCAGTAATTAAGGTTGTGCTGGCACGCGGTTGATCCGCGGGCGTAGGCCGATACCTCGTATTGGGCAAAGCCATGCGCAGTAAGCCGATCCTGGCAATCGGCGAGCATCCGTTCGACAGCATCATCGTCGGGCAGATCCGTCGGCGGGCAGCCGCCAAAGACGGTGCCGGCCTCGAGCGTCAGCTGGTAGTGCGACAGGTGGGTAGGCTTAAGCGACAGGGCCGCCTCCAGATCCGCGACGGCACCGGAAGGCTCCTGCGCCGGCAGCGCATACATCAGATCCAGGTTGAAATTTGGGAGCCCGGCGGCGTTGAGTTCCGCGACCGCCCGGCGCGTGTCGTCGGAGCTGTGTATCCGGCCGAGCCTTTTTAACTGCTCGGCCGCAACGCTCTGCGCACCTAAAGACACTCGATTAATGCCGGCTGCGGCGTAATCGGCGAAGCGACCGCGCTCGATAGTGCCGGGATTGGCCTCTAGCGTCACTTCGGCCCCCGGCTGCACGGTCAGATACCGGCCAATGGTCTCAAGGAGCCGGGCCAGTGCCGCGGGCTCAAACAGACTCGGCGTGCCGCCGCCGAAAAAAATACTGCGAATCGGGCGCCGATCGGCCGACGGTGCCTGTACTTCTAAGTCGCGCTTAAGTGC
>DASWBL010000116.1:0-11324 GCA_036390615.1 Steroidobacteraceae bacterium
AACGCAGGTGCCGCCAGTTCCGGCGTTGGAAACGGTAGCGTTTGATAGGCGCTCTCAACGTAGCGGCGCTCGGGTGGCCAGTAAGGGCCGACCACATCGCGATAAAAAGTCTGCAGGTCGGCATCACCGCGTTCGTAGTCGAGACTGCAAACGCCGTAACACCACACCGCAAGCAGGCCATTAGGCCGCAGCACGCGACGTGCCTCGGCGTAAAATCGCTCGCAGTCAAACCAATGCAACGCCTGCGCGACGCACACCAGATCAAAATGCGCTGCAGGCAGGCCACTGTCTTCCGCCACGGCGACTCGGTAGCTGATGCGCAGATCGGGTTTGGCCTGGCGCAACTGCGCCGCACTCAGATCGGTGGCGATGACTTCATCAAAATAGCGGGCCAGGTCGGCCGAGGCCTGGCCGCTGCCACAGGCGCAGTCCCAGGCGCGGCTGTGTGCCGGCGCAGTCACGGCAAGCCAATGGTAAAGCGCCTGCGGGTACCTCGGCCTGAAATCCGCATACTGCGTGGCGCAGGCGGAGAAGTGGTCTTGCGGATGCACGGGCGATTTTTTTCAGTTCTGCCTGCGGTCATGATCTGGTTCTGACCGCAGCCTGTCAAACCAGCAGCCGCCCGCAGCGGCCGATCGGCCGCTGCTATTCGTCCTGCAGGTCCTGACCCGGAAACAGTTCTTCGATAAAGCCGAAACTGCGCATATCCTCGATGCGCATCGGATACAGCACGCCGTCCAAGTGATCAACTTCATGTTGCACGACACGGGCGTGAAAGCCCTCAACGCTTCGGTCCAGCGGCTGTCCGAACTGGTCGCTGCCGCGGTATCGCAGCCGTTGAAAGCGCGGCACGAGGCCACGCATTCCGGGCACGGACAGGCAGCCTTCCCAATCCTCGGCGACCAGATCGCCAAGTGGCTCGAGCACCGGATTGATCAGCACCGTGTAGGGCACGGCATCGGCATCCGGGTAGCGGCGACTCGGGGCGCCGCCAAATATCACCACGCGTTGCGGCACCCCAATCTGCGGCGCGGCCAGTCCGGCGCCCTGGGCGGCCACCATCGTCTCCTGCATGTCGGCCAGCAGTTCCTGCAGTTGCGGCGAATTGAAATCACGCACTGGCTCGCTCACCTGCAGCAGGCGCGGATCCCCCATTCTTAAGATCGGACGAATTGCCATGGCCTTACTTCAGCTATCCCAGTAGTGCTCCATGAGCTTGCGCATGGACGCGTCGGGCAGGAAGCCCCGCCCGGCCATCTGGTTATCAAGCAGATGTTCGATTTTGGTACTGCCGGGCACTGCACAAGTGACCGCCGCATGCGAGACCACATACTTGAGCATGAACTGCGCCCACGTGGCCGCGCCAAAATCAGCCGCCCACGGCGGCAAGGCCCGGTTCCGGCTGGCGGCCTGATTCGCTCCGCTGCGGCCACCCAGGGGTACGTTAGCGATCACGCCGACGCGCCGCTTCAACGCGACCGGGAACACAGTCGCGGCCGCATCACGATTGCCGATGGAGTAATCGACCTGCACGAAATCCAGCCGATAGCGCTGCATGCATTTAATCAACCGTGGGTGATCCTGCGGGTTGGAGGTGCTCACACCGATGTAGCGAATTTTGCCGGCTTTTTTCCAGTGCAAGAGTTGCGGCATCAGTTCGTCCACGCCATTCAGGTTATGCACTTGCAGCAGGTCCAGGTGGCTGGTGCGCAGCCGCTGCAGCGATCGATCCAGGCTGTCCTGCCCGTTGACCGGCGCGTTGGCCGAGGCAGTTCCGCCGCCGGTATTGGGGGGCGTCGGACTGCCGCCCGAAAGCTTGGTGGCCAGGAAGACCTGATCGCGCGTGCCAAGATCCGCCAGCGACTGTCCGATAACCGCCTCGCTGTCGCCGTAAGCCGCTGCGGTGTCAATGACTTTGGCCCCGACTTCCGTGAACCGACCAAGCTCGACCTTGAGGGCGTCGTATTCGGCGTTGGAAAAGCGGTTGGTACCGAGGCCAATCACCGGCAGCATTTCGCCGGTGGCCGGAATGGGCTTCCAAATAAGCGGTGGAAAGACGGGCGCATGTGATACGGCGCTGCGGACGGCTCGACCCAAAAGTACGCCGGCGCCGGCCAATGCCGCCGCCTGCAGCACGGCCCGACGCGAATAACCTCGGTTGGCGCGCACAGCGATACACTCCTCCGGCTGACGACAGGCATGAACTTACGGCAGTCGCCATTGTCCCGCAAACCAGCAGGCCCATGGCAACCGGGCTGGAGCACGATTAAGAATTCTTAAGGCCACATTCGGCCCGGGGAGGCCGGCAACGGACGCCCGGCGCTGGCAAGTTTCGGCGCGGGCTTTTAACATGGGAGCCGCGGTATCGGGTGCATATATCAACTTAAGGCCACCCCTGCCGGCGAACTCCCGGCCATGGAAGCCTGAGTGCTTACGGTCGAATTTACTCGAGGATGCTGATAATGAAAGTGTTTTTGCCCCTTGCGGCACTGGCCGCCGTAGCTGCGACGCCCGCCTTCGCCGACTGCGTTGCCCCGGTCGCTTCGATCACGGTTCCCGATAGCACCACTGCCACCAAGGATGAGCTGGTAGCGACTTCGAAGGCCATCAAGGCCTATGACCAGGACGTGCAGACTTTCACCGGTTGCCTGGCGCAGGAAGAGGACGGAGCGATTGCCGCGCTCGGCGACAAGGCAACGCCCGAGCAAAAGGCGAAAGTTCAAAAGCAATACGAGCTGCGCAGCAATAACGAAGTCGACAAGCTGCACGCGCTCGCCGACAAGCTCAACATCGCGATCCGCGCCTACAAGGCGAGGAACCCCACGCCTTAGTTGAGGTGCTGATCCGCTGGCTTGATGCGACGCGCCGGCACCGCTGCGGTTCAGAGTTGGCCCGCGGCTTGAGCCGAGAACGTATCACAACTGTTCATCGTGCCGCCGTTCAGGCCGCGGCCGAACCAGCGGTGCCGCTGCTCGGCCGTGCCGTGCGAGAACGGGTCGGGCAGCACTGCGCTGCCCGCGAGCTTGCGCACTCGTGCGGCGCCGGCGGCGGACGCTGCATCGAGCGCAGCGGACATCCGTGCCGCCGCGATGGGTCCGCCCCCCTGAACCGTGCGCTGCAACCACAGACCGGCGTAGCAGTCGGCTTGCAGCTCCAGGACCACGAGCGTTCGGTTGGCGACTTCCGGGGTGCTGGTGGCGCGGGCCTGCTCGACGACCGCGGTCGTGCCGAGCAGATTTTGCAGGTGGTGCCCCACTTCGTGGCCGATGACATACCGGCGGGCGAGCTCGCGCGCCTCACCGGCGCGCGTATCCATTTCGTCCATAAAGGCCTGCTCGAGATAGATGCGCTCCTCAGTCGGGCAGTAAAACGGGCCCGCTACTGGGCTGCTCGCGCCGCATAAAGCCGAAAGCGTCTGGCCGTAAACGCGCAGCTGGGGCACCTCATACCGGGCGTCGAAGCCAGCCAGCACTGTCTTCCAGTAGCGCGTCGATTCATCGAGCAGTACCGGCGCGGCGAATTGCGCATCGGTCAATTCGGACAGTGTGGCTGGCTTGGCTGCGGATGACGGCGGCCGGTGCGGCCGTAATTTCAGGCCAAGGGCGATGCAGACGATCAGCACAATCACTGCCAGCACATCGATCGCCAGACGCCGCTGGCGGAGCCGGCGTTCCGCTGCTGATTCGTGGCGTGCAGGGCCTTTGAACTTCACAGCCGTCGCCTTACGCGATGGTGAAGCGGCGCGACGAGACCGCCAGCCCCGTTACTTGGCGCAGCTCGTACACCGATCGGTGTAAGGAATGACCCGCAGCCGCTCGGCGGCAATCTCCTCGCCGCACTGGGCACAATAGCGGTACTCGCCGCGTTCCAGCCGCGCAAGCGCGTGCCGAATCTGGGAAATTTCAATGGCTGCCGAATCACCGATCTGTGCCAGCACCTCATCGTTTTCCCGTTGCGTGGCTTGATCGGCAAAATCGGCTACCAGCGGATCGGATTCATGCCGGATATCGGAACGCACCTGTGCCGAACGGTGTTCCAGCTCGCTGCGCCGGGCTTTCAGCCAATCGCGTACCGCTGCGTCATCGGGACTCATTATTGCACCTTGACCATCCGGCCCAGGAATGCCCGTTGGGTTGTTCGCCAGCGGGCGGCCTTAACCCCCTTGCCGTAGGTTAGCACCGGCTCCGCGCAGACGCCTCAAGTACGGTGATCGGGCCCAATGAAACTCAGTCCGACACCCCACCCTGGCCTCGACTAAGTCTAATGGGCGGCGGGTGGGGGCTGAAGTCCCTTGGAATACAGGACCTTCCCTTGCGGCGTCACCAGCACGGCATCCACATCATCAAGCTTGTTGTAAATCTCCAGCGCGGCCTCGGGGCCCAACACAAACGCGGTCTTGGACAGGCCGTCGGTGCGCGTAGCGGTCGGCGCCAGCACCGTGGCACTGCGCACTTTGCTGGCCGAGTGGCCGGTGTGAGGATCAATGATATGGTGATAACGCACGCCGTCCTCGTCAAAATACCGCTCGTAATCTCCCGAGGTCGAAATCGCCGTGTTCCGCAATGGCAGCCGCACGATCACCTGATCCTCGTGGTCCGGATGCCGGATGCCCACCATCCATGGCTTGCCGAAGCGGTCGCCAATGATCCGGCTATCGCCGCCGGCCATGACCATGGCCCGATCGATCCCACGCTTTTGCAGCACCGCGATGCCGCAGTCGACCGAATAGCCCTTGGCGATTCCGCCCAGATCGATGCGCACGCCCGGGCGTGAAAACCGCACTGTGCCGGCCACCGGATCGAGCAGCACGTGCCGATAGTCGACCGCGCCCAGTGCGCCCTGTATCTGCTCCTCGGTCGGCCGCTTGTGCTCGCGGAAGTTGTACATATAGCCGACGCTGGCATAGGTGATGTCGAAGGCGCCGTCGGTGAGCCGCGAATACTCGGCCGCAGTCTGCAATAGTTTAAACAGCTCGGGCGTAATCTTCATCGGCCCGTCGGCCGCGTGCGCATTGACCTGCGACACCTCGCTGTCCGGCTTGTAGGTGCTCATCGCGGCATCGATGCGCCGCATCTCGTCCATGACCGCGTCGATCGCCTCGTTGCCGCGGGCCACGTCCTCGGACCACAGCTCGACTGTTATGCGGGTGCCCATGATGCCATCGACCGTGCGCTGCACCCATTCGGCACGCGCCGCCGGCACAGCGGCGAGGCCAAGCAGGCCGAGCACGAGAAATTGCTTGTTCAAATTAACTGCCATCCTTTTGGTGCGCCCGCTAATCGGCATCGCCAAACAGCGGCTCACCGTTCACACAGTACCAATGCACGATGCTGTGCCAGATGCTTTTCGCATCCTCGGCAAAGCAAAATAACTCGGCATCTTCCGCGTCTATGACACCCTCGTCGACCAGCCACTGGGCATCAAACAGGCGCCGCCAATACGATTCGCCGACCAGCACGACGGGCACCGGCTGCATCTTGCGGGTCTGCACCAGCGCCAAAGTCTCGAACAGCTCGTCGAGCGTGCCGAAGCCGCCCGGAAAGGCCACCAGCGCCCGGGCCCGTTGCAGGAAATGGAGCTTGCGCATCGCAAAATAATGAAACCGGAAACATAACTCCGGCGTGATGTACGGATTGGGAAACTGCTCGTGCGGCAAATCGATGTTCAGGCCGACACTCTTCGCGCCGGCGTCGAAGGCGCCGCGGTTGGCGGCCTCCATGATGCCGGGACCGCCGCCGGTGACCACCACCGCCCTGGCCTGCCCGGCACTACTACCGCTGCTGCCGATCAGCCGGCCGAGCTCGCGGGCTATATCGTAATAGTGGCTTTTTGCAAGCAACCGTTCCGCCACCGCGAGGCGGCGGCGCAGCGCCACAGAATCCGGATTCGCAGCCAACGCCGCACGCACCGACTCGACCCGGCGTTGCGCTGCGGCCGGCTCAGCGATACGCGTACTGCCGAAAATCACGATCGTGTGCTCGATGCCCGCATCGCGCAGCAACAGCTCGGGCTTCAGGTAATCAAGCTGCAGCCGCTGCGCACGCGTATCATCGCGCTGCAGAAAGTTCATGTCCTGGTCGCCGGCCAGATAACTTGGGCTGGCCAAAATCGCCGCGACTCGCTGCGGCGCGCCGGCATCCTCGCTGGCAGATTTAGGCTGCTGCCCGGGCAGTGGTTCACGTCGGGAGTTTTTCATCAGCGCCAGGTCGCGCCGCGAGCGAACCGGTCGCGCTCCGCAGCCATCGCGGCAAACTTGATCCTGGCCAGCGTCATTGTCCCGATGCTCAGTGATTCATCGCGCGAACAGTCTGTCCGCAGCGATAATTATAACACTGCACCGTTATGGCATCGGATCGTCGGGCCATGCCGCTTGCAGCAAGCCTTTCTGCTTTAGCCAGTCGCGGTTAAACAATCGCGACAGGTACTTGGCCCCGCTGTCGCAAAGCACCGTCACGATCGTGTGCCCGGGGCCCAGCTGGCGCGCAATGCGTACGCTGGCGGCGACATTGATGCCGCTGGTGCTGCTGACGAACAGCCCTTCTTCGCGCAGCAGCCGGTACACGTAGCCGACGGTCTCGGCATCCTCCACGTGTACGGCAGCGTCGATCGGGGCGCCCTGCATATTGGCAGTCACGCGCCCGATACCGATACCCTCGGTGATTGATCCGGACCCGGTGATCTTGATCTGACCGCTGCGAACGTACTCGTATAGTCCGCTGCCAGGCGGATCGACCAGCACGGTGTGCACGCCGGCGCGGCGGCTCTTGAGAAACTCCGACACGCCGGCGAGCGTGCCACCCGTGCCGCTGGCCGCAACAAAGGCATCGATGCGCCCGTTAGTCTGCGCCCAGATTTCCGGGCCGGTAGTTTCGAAGTGGGCGCGGCGGTTGGCGGTATTGTCGAACTGATTGGCCCAAATCGCCGCCGGCAACTCATCGGCCAGACGGCCCGCCACTTTCTGGTAGTGGTTCGGATCGCTGTATGGCACAGCCTTGACGCGCCGCACCTCGGCGCCGAGCGCTTCGATCAGCGCGTATTTTTCCGGCGACTGATTATCGGGCATGACAATCACGCACCGATAACCGCGGGCATTGCACACATGGGCAAGCCCGATGCCGGTATTGCCCGCGGTACCCTCCACGACCGTGCCGCCGGCGCGCAGCACGCCACGGCGCTCGGCATCCAGCACTATGCCGCGCGCGGCGCGATCCTTCACAGATCCGCCCGGGTTCATGAATTCGGCCTTGCCGAGAATCTCGCAACCGGTCTCTTCGCTCAGCCGGCGCAGCCGGATCAGCGGTGTGCTGCCAATCGCGTCGATGAAATCCTGTGCCACTTTCATGCTCGTGCCATTCCTAAAGTATTGGGTCCGCGCTCAGTTTCGCACCGGGGCCACATTCACGACATCACCCACGATCAGCAGCGCCGGTGCCTGCACTTTGGCTTCCTCGGCCCGCGCTTCCAGCGTCGCCAACGTCGCGCGCACGGTTCGCTGTTGCGGCAGGGTGGCATTCTCGATCAGCGCCGCCGACCGCTGTGGCGGCGCGCCGTGCTCCGTCAGGCGCGATACGATCCGCGGCAGCTGCGCAACGCCCATGTAGAATATGACGGTCTGCAGGGGCGCAGCCAGGGCCCGCCAGTCGAGCTGCTCGGCCGCCTCGCCCATTGCTGTCACCCAAATCACTGACTGCGCCACGCCGCGCCAGGTCAGCGGAATGCCGGCGATCGCGGCGCCGCCCAAAGCGGCGGTCACGCCGGCGACGATCACCACCGGGATACCAGCCTGCGCCAAGGCGACCAGCTCCTCGCCGGCGCGACCGAATATCAGTGGGTCGCCGCCCTTGAGGCGTGCGACACGCAGGCCTCGACGGGCATAGTCGATGAGCAGCTCATTGATCCGCGCCTGCGTGATCTGGTGGTGGCCGGATTCCTTGCCGACGAATATGCGCTCGGCGTCGCGTCGCACGCGCTCAAGCACGGCACTCGAGACCAGCCGGTCATAAAGCACCACATCGCACTCCTGCAGCAGCTGCTGGGCCCGAAGCGTCAACAGGTCCGGATCCCCTGGGCCAGCGCCAATCAGCCACACTTCACCGCCGGCCGGCGCTGCGCTGGTCGCGTACTGCATCAACAGCTGTTGCAACTGCGCATCGACATCGACGCCGGCGGTATCTCCGGCCAGCAGACGTTGCGCAGCTGGCCCGGAAAAAAACCGGTCCCAGAAGTGGCGGCGTACGCCGACATCCGGCAGCGCCTCCTGCGCACGGCGCCGCCAGCGACCGGCCAATGTGGCCAATTCCCCGATGCGCTGCGGCACCGCTGCTTCAATTAGCGCGCGCACGCGCCGCGCAAGACTTGGCGCCCGACCTGAGGTGCCAACAGCGATGAGGATCGGCGAGCGATCGATGATGGCTGGCAGCAGGCAATTGGAACTTTCGGGATCATCGACCGCATTGACCCAGATGCCGCGCCGCTCAGCGGCTTCGCGCACGGCGTGGTTCACGGTCGGCAGACCCGTTGCCGCTACTGCCAGTGCCGACCCGTCCAGATGAGCCGCGGCGAATTGCGCGCTCAAGTACTCAATGGGCTCGGCGGCAACCAGCTCCTGCAGAACGGTGCAAAGTTGTGGCGCCACCAAGCGGATCCGGGCGCCGGCACGGCGCAGCGTCGCAATTTTTCGTGCCGCCACTGGACCACCACCCACTACCAGCACCAGGCGGCCGCGCAAATCGAGAAAGACCGGCAGATGATCCATGCCGGCCGCGTCAGTTAAAGGTCACTGATGGACACGGGCAGCTGGCGCGGATGTAGGCCGCATTCGCGAGTTTCTGCCGACTCCCACCACCAGCGACCGGCGCGTTGACTCTCGCCGGCTTTGAGCGCGCGCGTGCACGGATAGCAGCCGATGCTGGCATAGCCCCGATCATGCAGCGGGTTGTAGGGTACGTCGCGGGTTTTGATGAACGCCCAGATGTCGGCCGCAGTCCAATCCAGCAATGGGCTGACTTTGTGTAAGCCATATTGCAAATCGGGCGCGATCGCGGGTGTTGCCGCACGCATCGGGGACTGATCCTTGCGCAAGCCAGTCACCCAGGCGGCATAACCGGCGATCGCACGGCGAAATGGCTCAATTTTCCTCACCTCGCAGCAGCGCTGGCGGTTCTCGAGACTTTCGTAGAAGCCATTGATGCCGTGCTCGCCAACAAAGCGCTCCACTGCACGGGCCTCCGGAAAAAACAGCCGCATGTGCCGCTGGTAACGCGCCTCGAGGCGCGCAAGCAAGTCGAGGCTCTCCGGATGCAGCCGCCCGGTATCGATGGTGACGATGTCAATCTGCGGTACCTGCGTCCAGATCAAGTCGGTGAGCACCATCGCTTCAGCGCCCAGACTGCTCGCATAGACGACGCGGCCAAATTGCGCCACGGCGCGATGCAGAACCGCGACAGCTGCAGCAACTTTGTGCGCCAGTTCCGTTTCGGCAACCGGGTCTGTAGCCAGTACTTCCATGCGGCCATTGTCCGGCCGATACTCATAACTTTGACGCATAAGCAATGCGCACCGAGTCTGAATGCAATAGCCCCGGCGTGACATTCCGGTGACCCCACGGCTCTGCCGTGCGGCACAATGCCATTCATGAACCGAGCCTATGGACTGACCCTGCGCCGGCTGCGGCAAGATCCACACATTCGCAGCCTGACCCGCGAGGTGCACGTCTCGCCAGAGCAGCTGATCCAGCCGATTTTCGTGGCCCAATCTGCGGCCAGCCGGATGCCGGTGCCGGGTCTTACCGGCGTCCATCAGGAATCCCCCGATTCGCTGCTGCGCCAGACCGAGCTGGACCTGAAGGCTGGCGTCAGCAAATTTCTGCTTTTTGGCGTGCCGACCGCCCGCGCCGCAAAGCAGATTGACTGGTCTTTTACCGCCGGCCAGGTTCGCGCCCTCAAGGAGCGCTTTGGCAGTGACCTGTGGCTCGCGGTGGACGTGTGCCTGTGTTCGTCAACCCCGCATGGTCACTGCGGGGTACTCAACGCCGAAGGCGATCATGTTGACAACGCGGCCACGGTGGCCGAGCTGGCCGCCGCTGGGCTGGCCTACTCACAGGCCGGCGCCGACTGCGTGGCGCCCAGTGACATGATGGATGGGCGCGTCGCAGCCATTCGCACGTCCCTGGACCAGGCGGGCCGGGAGCGTACGGTGCTGATGAGTTACGCCGCAAAGTTCGTTTCCACGCTGTACGGGCCGTTTCGCGTAGCCGCGGATTCGGCGCCGAAAGGCGCCGCGACGCTTAAGGACCGGACCAGTTACCAGCTCGATCCGGCGCGCCCGGCCGATGCGTGGCTGTCGGCCCAGCGCGACGCTGATGAAGGCGCGGATATCCTGATGGTCAAGCCCGGATTGCCGTATCTGGATGTGTTGCGTGAACTGTCCGCGGCGATACGCAAGCCCTGGGCCGTGTACCACACCAGCGGGGAATTTGCCGCTCTGGAGGCGCTCGCCGCACAGGGGTTGGCCCCGCGTGCAGCGCTGCATCGGGAAATTATGACGGCTTTCAAGCGCGCCGGCGCCAGCATGATCATCACTTACGGTGCCCGCGAGGCCCGTGAGTGGCTGCGTGACTGAGCAGCTGCGGACCACCATGGCCAAATCTGATGAACTGTTTCGCCGCGCTCGCGCGGTTTCCCCGGGCGGCGTGCATTCGCCAGTCCGTGCGTTTCGCGGTGTCGGCGGCACGCCACGCTTCATGACCGGCGGCCGTGGCGCGCTGCTGCAGGACGTCGACGGCCGCGAGTACGTGGACTATTGCATGGCTTTTGGTCCGCTGATTCTCGGGCATGCCCATGAGGCGGTGCGCGAAGTGGTCAGCGAAGCATTGGCACGCGGCTGGAGTCTTGGCACCGCCGAGCCTTACAGCCTCGAGCTCGCTGAGTTCATTACCGCTCGCATTCCGTGGGTGCAAAGCATCCGGTTCGTCAATTCCGGCACCGAAGCGGTCATGTCGGCATTGCGGGTGGCGCGGGCTGCCACCGGGCGCAGCCAGGTGCTGAAATTCGAAGGCTGCTATCACGGCCACACTGATTCTATGCTGGTGCGCGCCGGTTCCGGCCTGGCAGAAGCGCCGGTAGCCGACAGCGCTGGACTGCCGCCCGAAGTAGCGCGCGAAACACTGGTGGCGCCGCTAGATGACGAGCCTGCGCTGGCGAAGATTTTCGAACAGCACGGCCGGCAGCTGGCTGCCGTCATTGTCGAGCCGCTACCGGCCAATTACGGGTTGCTGCCTCAGCGTCTGGAATTTCTGCAGCAGCTGGCCGAGCTTTGCCGGCGCC
>DASWBL010000117.1:0-3367 GCA_036390615.1 Steroidobacteraceae bacterium
GACGGTGTCGCGCGCCAGATTACGGATAAAGGAGCCGTCGATCTTGAGGAAGTCGATGCCGAGGTTCTTCAGATTGGAGAACGAGCCCATACCGCTGCCGAAATTATCCAGCGCGAACTGGCAGCCCATGCCATGGAGCACCGCGATGAAGCGCTTGGCCTGATCGACATTGGCGATCACCGCCGTTTCGGAAATCTCGAAGCACACCTGCGCTGGATTGGCGCCGGTGGTGTCAAATGTCTCGACGACAAATTCAAGGAACTGGCCATCGACCAGCGTCTGGCCCGCCACGTTGATCGCCAGGCTCCGCCCTTCCGGTAGCGCGATGGCGCCGCGGCCGAGCGCCGTCAGCGTCGTCTGCACCACTTGCCGGTCAATCAGCGCGGTGAGCCGGAAGCGTTCGGCCGCCTTGAGGAACTCGGCCGGCGAGACGTGTTCGCCGTTCTCGGCCTTGAGCCGCACCAGCACTTCCATCGCCGGGCCGTTCTGGCCGGTGCCGTAGGCCGGCACGATGGACTGGCAGTACAGCTCGAAGCGGTTGTCCTTCAGCGCCGCCTGCAGCAACTGCAGCAGATGAAACTCACCGCCCTCGCGCGCCTGGACTTCGTCGCGTGCCGAATACACCGCCACATGCCCGCCCTGTCGCTTGGCCACGTAACAGGCCGAATCCGCCGCTGCCAGCGCCTGCTCGATGCTGCCGGAGTCGCGGGAAATCTCCACCAGCCCGATGCTGACGCCCGGGCTGAAGATCTTGTCCTTCCAGACGAAGCGGTACTCGGCCACCTTGCGGCACACCTGGTCGGCAATCTGCCGGGCCTTATCGAGCGGGCAGCCAACCAGCAGCATGCCAAACTCATCGCCGCCTAAGCGCGCGACCGTGTCCGAGTCGCGCACCTGTTCGCGCAGCAGCTTGCCAAGGTCCCGCAGCACGCTGTCGCCAGCCTGGTGGCCGCTGGTGTCGTTGATCTGCTTGAAGCGATCGAGGTCCAGATAGCAAAGCACGTGCGCGCCATCGCCGCGCCGCGCCGCTTCCAGCCCATCGCTCAGGCGGCGCTCGAACTCGCGGCGGTTGACCAGCCCGGTGAGCGCATCGTGAGTGGCCTGATAGGAAATCTGCCGCGACAGGCCGCGCAGCTCCGTGACATCGTGCAGCTGCACCAGTACGCCGGTGGTCTCCTCCTGCTCATCATGCAGTGCGGTTGCCGACATCTCCACCAGCCGCTCGCCGTCACCCGGCAGCGTGACCACCAGCGCCCGCCGGCCGAGGATGAGCGGGGCACCGCCGCTCAGCGACTGCTGCACCGGGTCGATGAATAATTTGCGGTCGGTTTCGCTGATGTGGGCCGCGAGTTCATCGAGCGGTCGGCCGCGAGCGTGATCCGGTTCCACGCCGAGCAATTGCACCGCCGCTGGATTGAGGTAATCGATGCGGCCCCGCGCATCCACCATGATCAGCGCGTCACTGATCGACTCAAGTGCCTGGCGGGCCCGCGAGCGCCGCTCGCTCTGGGCTCCGAGCGTCTGCACGGTCTGCGTCGGCAGTACCTCGACGCCCACCATCAGCAGCGCCGGCGCGCCTTCATGCTCAATCGGCCAGGAACTGAGCTCGAGGCGCGCACCATTCCCGGTCGGACTCGCCAGATCCACTTCATAGCGCTCGGCGGCCGGCTCGCCGTCGAGCCGGCGCTGGATGTTTGCGCCGACCAGCTCGGTATATTCGGGCGGCACGAGCGCGGCCAGCGGCTGGCCGACCAGCTGCTCGCTGCTCGCGCCGATGAGCGCTGCAAACTGCGGGTTGGCGTAGGCGATGCTGTAGCGGTCGTGGATCAGTACCGCTTCGTGGAGGCGGTCGGCCAATGCGCTGAGCGGTGCCGGCGCCGAGCCTGAAATCGTCGGCAGCGGCGGCGCCGTCGGCGCTGGGTTGATCCGCGTCAGCAGGCGGTTGACGACGCCGCCGAGGGCCTGCAGTTCGACGCTGTCATCGTTGACTTCCAGCCGGCCCTGGACCTGCCCGCCCACCGCAATGCGGTGCAACTGGGCGGTCATCAATTCGATGGACTTGAGTTGCCGGCGCTGTACCCAATACAGCACCAATAGCGACAGGCCGCCCAGACCCAGCAGCACGAAGAAAATCATCAATATGGGCATCGTCGCGATGTGCTCAGGCCTCGCCGCCCACGGGAGCGGTCAGTAGCTTGTGGCCAGCCTCAGGAACCCTCCCAGCATAGCCCAGCGCCCGCGCTACTCGTGCAGGCAATTGACCATATACCGGCACAGATTACTGCCTTGATAACTTGGCAGCGCCGCGAAAAACCCGTACCTTCCCGCTTCCCCACGGAGTTCCGGATTAAGTTAATCGGACGGGGATTGTTCGGTCCACGCGGATAACCCATGAACCTACAGCTAGCGCGCGAGCAGATGGTCAGCCAGCAGGTGCGCACCTGCGATGTGCTGGAAGACCGGGTGCTGGCGGCGATGGGCCGCATTCCGCGCGAGCTGTTTGTGCCACCGCCATGGCAGTCGCTGGCCTACGCCGACTTCGCCGTGCCACTAGCACATGGCAAGCACATGCTGACGCCGATGGTGGCCGGCCGCTTTCTGCAGGCGCTCGATTTGCGCGCGCACCAGCGGGTGCTCGAAATCGGCACCGGCTCTGGTTACTTGAGCGCCTGCATGGCCGCGCTCGGTGCCCGCGTGCGCTCGGTTGAGCTGTACCCGGACCTGGCCGCCGCGGCAAACCACCAGCTGCAGCGGGCGGGCGTCCGGCACGTCGAGGTGATCGTAGGCGATGCGATGCAGTGGCAGGATGAAGGCGGCTACGATGCCGTTGTGCTGACCGCCTCCTTGCCCATTTACCAGAGCCGCTTCGAGCACGCGCTGCGTTCTGGCGGCCGGCTGGTGGTGGTAGTCGGTGATGCGCCGGCCATGCAGGCGCAGTTGCTGCGGCGTTACCCGGGCACAATGCCCACACCGCAGGTGCTGTTCGAGACCGAGCTCGAGGCACTTGAGCATGCGCCGCGGCCGGAGGCGTTCGCGTTCTGAATTTATGGTGGAACCGAACCAGGTCACGGCCGTTGAGCTCAAGGCGTTGATCGATGCGCAGGCAAAGTTCTGCCTGCTGGATGTGCGGGAAGCGTGGGAAGTTGCGCTCGCCAGCATTCCAGGCAGCCTGCATATCCCGCTGAATGAACTGCCGGCGCGCTGGCAGGAACTTGACGCGACATCGAGCGTCATTGTGATGTGCAAGTCCGGGGGCCGCAGCCAGCGGGCTGCACAGTTTCTTATCGCCCAGGGCTTGGGCCGCGTTGGCAATCTGCAGGGCGGCATACTGGGCTGGGCCCGCGATGTCGATCCCGGCACACCCGAG
>DASWBL010000118.1:0-7869 GCA_036390615.1 Steroidobacteraceae bacterium
CCCGACGGAGCCTTTTACCTCTGGCCTGATGTGCGCGGTGATGACCAGAGTTTCACCCGTCAGGTTCATGAGCAGTGCAACCTGACCATTTTGCCCGGCAGTTTCGTGGCTCGGGACACTTCGTCAGGCAACCCGGGGGTCGGCCGAGTGCGCATTTCGCTGGTTCCGGGCGTTACCGAGTGCGTCGAAGCGGCGGAACGGCTGCGGGATTTCTTGCGCCGACGGCCAGCGCAATAAGCCCTTGCCATTCATCACTAATCTGCTCGTTGAACCTAGGCCGACGGCGCCGTGTAACGGCATTTACATGATGCCGCAGTAATGTGGCGGGATGTGGATGCAACCAGCACTTCCGGCTAGCAGCACCGTAGTTCATTCCACGTTGCCGTGGCTGGCTGGTGCGGTTCGCAGGCAATGGCGCCTTAAGAAGGCGCAAGCAGGCTGGACGCTGCGCGCGCGGCGGCATTGGCTAAGCGCCCCGCGACTACCGCGCTGGCACTGCGTCCGGCCCGCCTGATATAGATACCTTATGCTTCGGGCCGCCGCAGGGTCGCGCGGTTCCCGACACCGCATTACCCCGGGGCGTTGTCAGAGGGATTAGGGGACGCCCGCGACTCGCAGGACGAACAACAGACCGGCGCCAAACAGCGCTGCACCTAACAACACGCAGACCGGCAGTGTCAGCACCCAGGCCAGGATGATGCTCCGCACCGTCTCCTTTTGAATCCCGGAGCCGTTCGCGACCATCGTGCCGGCAATGCCGGAGGACAGTATGTGCGTAGTGCTGACCGGCAGGCCGAGGATGTCGGCACCCTGGATGGCGCCAAAAGCCACCAGTTCCGCACTAGCGCCTTGCGCGTAGGTCAGATGCGCCTTGCCAATTTTTTCGCCCACCGTGACCACGATGCGCTTCCAGCCAATCATCGTGCCCAGACCCAAGGCAAGCGCAACCGACACCTTGACCCAAATCGGTATGTAATTGGTCAGAGACTTGAGTGCCTTTTGGTAGCTTCCTGCGCTCTTCGCCTCAAGCCCGGCCGGCAGTTGTTTGGCCTTGCCCATGCGCGCGAGGGTCTCAGAGACCAGATAGATATCGAGGCGCAACGCGCGACGCTCGAGTGCCGGAACCGCCGACAAGTTCTTCACGCCGGCAAGTCCCGCCTCGACGCGATGATTGACTGTGGCCAGCGCCGGCAATGTGGCTGCGTTCGGGTGCCCGCTTCTTAGGTATTGCGTCAGCGCTTTGTGCGCGTTATCGGCGTCCGGGGCAGGCACCGCGGCGGCGGCCGGCAACGTCTGCAGCGTTTGCGAAAACTGAGTCGCGGATCCCGACAGTCGCGTCAGCGCATCGCCCGATGCGCTCATATCCAGCGCGAAAGTCGCTGGCACAATGCCGACTAGAATCAGCACGATCAGACCCATGCCCTTCTGGCCGTCATTCGAGCCGTGCGCAAAGCTCACGCCAGTGCAGGTCAGCACCAGCAACACCCGGATCCACCACGGTGGCGGCGCCTTGCCCTCTGGCGCCGCAAACAGCTCGGGCTTAAGAATCAGCTTCTTGGCCAGCCACAACAGCAGACCGGCCACCACAAAGCCAATGAGCGGCGAGAATACGAGCGCCTTGACGGTGTCGGCTACTTTGGCCCAATTCACGCCGTCGCCGAAGGCACTGTCGGGACTGAGCAGCGAGTTCATCAGGCCGACGCCAACTATTGAGCCGATCAGCGTGTGGGAACTCGACGCCGGCAATCCAAGGTACCAAGTACCGAGATTCCACACGATCGCCGAGACCAGCAACGCGAACACCATGGCAAAGCCAGCACCGGAGCCGACATTGATCACCAGCTCTACTGGCAGCAGCGCAACGATGCCAAACGCAACCGCACCCGAGGAAGTCAGTACGCCGATCAGGTTCCAGGAGCCCGACCACACGACCGCCTGGGCCGGCTTGAGTGAATGCGTATAGATGACCGTGGCGACCGCATTGGCGGTGTCATGAAAGCCGTTGACGAACTCAAAGGTCAACGCCAGCAATATGGCGAGACACAAAAGTACGGCGGTCGGTAGATCGATGCCTAAGCTTGCTAACACCGAGTTCCCCAGTATTTTTATTTCGCAAGAGGGATAAACTGGCAGGATATGACCGGTCTGTGACGAATTTGTGACCGCCTCAAAGGTCGGCAGCATGCAAGCACCGGCGCCGCGACTGGCGCAAGACATATGGGGCCAATCGGCCGCGTTGGTTGGCGTGCTGCAATATCACAAAGGTGCGGGACGCGCACCGCTGCTGCAGGCCGCGGCGGCGCTGCGCTCGTCGAAGAAAATAGTCATAGTCGGAATCGGCGCATCGCTGAATGGCGCAATACCCCTTGAAAACCTGCTGTGCTCGCGGGGCTTCGATGCAGTGACGATTGAGGCGGGCGAACTGCTGCACTATCGGCTGGGCGCCTACCGCAACGCGACCTTTGTGCTGGTGTCGCGCTCCGGCGAGTCGGTTGAAATCTTGAAAGCCTTGGATGCGCTGCGAGGCCAGGTCGCCACGATTGGCGTCACCAACGAGCCCGACAGTCGCTTGGCCAGGCAGGCTGATATGGCCATACATCTGCACAGCCCTGCAGATGAGATGGTTGCCATTCAAACGCACACGGCCACGATCCTGAGCCTTTATATGCTCGGCGCCGTCGCCACCGATCAGTGGGATCAGGCGCAGCGCGATATCGGGGCGATGGTTGAGACGTTGCCAGCCTGGATCGCCGGAAATCTGGAGTCGGCGCGCCAGTGGGATCAATTCTTGGAGAAGGACAGTACCGTCTACGCCCTCGGCCGTGGACCGAGCCACGGCTCCGCACTGCAGAGTGCCTTGTTATTCAGCGAGGTCGCCAAGGCGCCGGCCATCGGCATGGCGGTGGCCTCCTTTCGTCACGGGCCGGTCGAGGTGGTCGACGATCGGTTCCGTGGGTTGATCTTCGCGCCGCAAGGCAAGACCCGCGAGCTGAACCTGGCGTTGGCCAGGGAACTGCTGAGGTTTGGCGGCTCGGTCCGCGTGATTGGCCCGCCACTGGAACAGGGCACGGACTTGCCATGGATTGGGACACCGCCCTGCCCCGAAATGTTGGCGCCGCTCGTGGAGATCGTGCCGGTACAGGTCGCTGCCCTGCGGCTTGCGCAGCTGAGGCAAATCGTCCCGGGTAGTTTTCGCTTCACGCCACAGGTGGCGCGCGATGAAACCCGCATTGCCGCTGCTCCGGAAGCAACGTGACTCGCGCCTCGGGCCGGGGCAAGGCTCCCCGACGTCTCAGCAACTGCGTCCTTGGCATTGATGTCGGCGGCACCAACATCCGCGCCGGCTTGTACAGCCCCGGCTCCGCGACCTTGCGCTGCGTCCGCGCAACCCGCACCGAGGCGGCACAAGGCGGATCCCATGCCTTGCAGCAATTGTCGAAGCTGGCGCGCCAGGTCGCCGAGGCCGGCGCGGCACTCGGTTTGCGAATCCGGCAGTGCGGCATCGGCCTTCCTGAACTCATCGGCTTGGGAGGCGAGATCGAAAGTCATTGCACGCTGTCGTGGAAGTCCAAGGATCTGCACAAGTGCCTGCGCCCATTCGGTCCGCTCACGATTGCTTCTGACGTCATCACGGCCGCGCGCGCCGAGGCCCGCCTGGGCGCGGGCCGTGATCAATCGGCTTTTCTGTACGTCACTGTAGGCACCGGAATGAGCTGTGCACTGGTGGTGAATGGTGAGCCTTACCTCGGGCCTCACGGTCACGCCATATCTTTCGCGAGCGGCCCCTCGGTCGCGACCCTCGGCGCCGATGGCAAGACTGTCTATGCGCCCTTGGAGTACGTCGCTGCGGGTCCCGGCCTGCTGCGCCGCGCGCAGGCACTGGGCCTTGCGGAGACCAGTACCGAGGCGCTGTGCCAATCTGCACGGCAAGCGCCCGGGCCAGCGCGCGATCTGATCGACGCCGCCGCCACGGAACTGGCGGTGCACGTCGCCATCCTCGCCAATCAGCTGGAGCCGACGCTGATCGTCATGGGTGGCGGCCTGGGCTGCGCACCGGGTCGGTACTGGGACTCGTTCCGCGCCGCACTGCCGCGTTTTACTTTTGGACCGCATATGCGGCGACTGCCGGTGCGCCGAGCCCGGCTTAGAAATGAGGCCGGCATGATAGGCGCCGCCTTGAGTGCGTTAGAGATGCGTCAAAGCAGCGGAGGTCGCCGTGGCCGGTAATCGCATCATCGTCGGCACGGTGCTGCTGATCTTCTTTGTCATCTCATTCCTGACCAACATCCTCGGACCGCTGGTACCCGACATCATCGCCAGCTTCCATGTGTCGTTCACAATGGTCGCGGTGCTGCCATTCAGCTTTTTCATTGCCTACGGGGTGATGTCGATTCCGGCCGGGTTTCTGGTCGAACGCTGGGGTGAGAAGCAGTTGATGGTGGTCGCGTTTCTGGCCGGCACCGCGGGTGCGCTCAGCTTCGGCCTGCGCCCCACCTTCGCGGTTGCTTCCATGTCGCTATTCGGCATTGGCTTGGCCATGGCCGCACTACAGGTCGCCATCAATCCGTTGCTGCGCGTCGCTGGCGGCGCCGAACACTTCGCGTTCAACTCAGCTCTAGCACAATTCGTATTCGGCTCGGCATCTTTCCTGAGCCCGTTGGTCTATTCATTTCTGGTCAGTCATCTCGGCGCCGGCGCCAGCGCACATCAGGGTGTATTAGGTGCATTGGCGAGCGTGACTCCAGCAACAATGCCGTGGGTCTCAATCTACTGGGTGTTCGCCGCGACCACGGCGCTGATGGCGCTGTTCATCGCCGCGCTCAAATTGCCGGTCGTGCGCCGCGAGGCCGACGAGTCGGCCGGGACACTGGCCATGTACCGCTCACTGACGAAGAATCCGGTTATCTGGCGCTACTTCATCGCTATCTTTGCCTACGTGGGCTGTGAGCAAGGTACCGCCGACTGGATGTCGGAGTTCCTGTCGCGTTATCACGGCTTTGACCCACATGTAGTCGGCGCCCGCGCGGTATCCTACTTTTGGGGCCTGCTCACGGCCGGATGCCTGGTGGGCTTGATCCTGCTAAAGCTGTACGACGGCCGGCGCGTGCTGATTGGGTTCTCGATCGGCGCCCTGGTGACGCTCACGGTGGCACTGTTGGGACCGGCGCAGGTTTCAGTTCTTGCGTTTCCGTGCGTGGGACTGTTTGCATCGATCATGTGGCCGAATATCTTCGCCCTCGCCCTGAACTCCGTGCGCACGTATCACGGGCCGTTCGCCGGCATCTTGTGTACCGGCATCATAGGCGGGGCCATCGTGCCGCTGCTGATTGGCCTAATCGGCGACCACTTCGGACTGCGTACCGGAATGCTGGTCCTGTATCTGACGTTCGGTTACGTGCTAAGCGTGGGCTTTTGGGCGCGCCCGCTGGTCGGCAATGCGCTGTTGAGCGGGCGTGACGCAACTGCCACTAGCAAACCGTGAGGCACCGGCATCCGCCGATGAGCTTACTTATTGAGTGAGCCGACCGTGCGGTCCAGCTCCTGGTCCAGCCACACACGCTCGTCCTGATTTTCGGCAAAGCGGCGCATTCCGTATTCCCGGATCTTCGCATCGGGCACCTTTATCAGCGGCGTATAGCGCGGATGCTGGGATTCCTTATAGGGGTCATTGCGGGCCGCGTTGTAGCTGCAAATCATCGACCAGCGCGGCTTATCTGATGTGTTCTGATCAGAGCGGTGCAAGGTATTGCAGTGGAAGAAGACGACATCGCCGGGTTCCATTTCCAGGTACACCAGCTCCTGGCGTTTGAGGACTTCGCGCACCCGCGCCATATCGGCGCCCGCCTGCTGCCCTGACTGTACATGATCGATCCGGCCCAGATGAAAGGAACCGCGGATGACCTGCAGGCAACCATTCTCGCGGGTCGCGCCGTCGACAGCGATGAAGGCGCTCCCCATCCAGGGAAACAGCACCCCATTCTGGTACCAGTAGCCATAGTCCTGGTGCCAGGTCCAGGCGCCACCGACGAGAGGGTCCTTCATGATCATTTTTGAGTGGTAGTGATACACCTCCCCACCCAACAATTTCTCCATTGACCCGACGATGGACTCGCAGCGCGCAATCATTCCGTAAATGGTCTCGGTGGGATGATTCCAAAGCGAGAGCCGCACGGTCCCGCCTTCGCCATCGCTTCTGCCAAAGGAGTGCTGATCGAGTACCCGGTCCTCATGCGCCGCGCGCCCGAGCAGTCCGATCTCGGTGGCGTCGAACATGCCACGGATAACCACGTAGCCGTCATCATTGAAGGCGGCGACGTCAGCTGCGCCAATTACGCCCTTTGCCATCCTACGTTCCCCTTGGATCGCGGCGCGATCCAGAATTGCTCGATCTCCTCGAGCGGTCGGTTCTTAGTCTCCGGGACATAGCGCCAGGTAAATATTGCCTGCGCAAGCGACACCGCCGCCAGGAACCCGAAGGTCGGTGCCTGGCCAAGCCGGTGCAGCGCCGCCGGAAACAACAACACCACCACGGCGTTGGCGACCCATTGCGTAAGCACCGGCACGATCATGGCGGTACCACGGATGTTGTTTGGAAATATTTCCGGTACCAGCGTCCAGAACACCGGTCCGATGCAGGAACAAAAGCAAATTAAGTAAGCGAGTATCAGCGCCAGCACCAGCGGGCCATGGAATTGGCCCATCAGCACCGCAACCGTGAGCGCCAGCAGCGACAGCGCCATCCCGAGGGAGCCGGCAATGTAAAGTGGCCTGCGCCCGAAGCGATCAATAGTCCAGAAAGAAACGGCGGTGAACAGGAAATTGGTGAGTCCTACCACAAAGGTCGACAGCAAGGCGGCGTCCAACTGCCAGCCAGCCGACCGGAAAATGGTCGGCGCGTAGTCGATGACGGTATTGATGCCCGAGAAATGAATCAGGATTGCGAGCCAGAACCCGACGGTCACTGCCCGTCGAATGCCGGGCCGCAATAAATCGCGCCAATCCCGGCGAGGAACGCGCAAGGACGTCGCAATGTCGTTCATCGTCTGTTCGGCACTGGTGCGACCGCCAATGCGCTCCATGATCGCGAAAGCCTCCTCGCGTCGGCCGAGCAGAGCCAGAAAGCGGGGTGTTTCGGGAGCGCGCAGCAGCAACACAAGAAAGATCGCGGACGGGACGACGCCGGTTATAAACATCCAGCGCCAGTTATCGTCACCGATATCGCGCAACAGGTAGTTGATGCAAAACGACACCAGAATGCCGGTGACGATGGACATCTGATAGAGGGCCCCCATGCGGCCACGCACCGCGGGCGGCGAGATCTCCGAGACATACATAGGCGAGACGAGTGAGACCGCTCCGACCGCCAGGCCGCCCAGGAATCGCGCCGCCAGGAAGCTGCTGAAGTTCCAGGCTAGCCCCGTCGCCGCCGAAGTGACTGCGAATAGTGCCGCTACCACCAACAGCACGCGTTTTCGGCCGATTTTGTCGGTGATCCGCCCCGCAACAGCGCAGCCGATAACGCACCCGAACAGCAATGAGCTGAACGCCACCCCCATAGTGAGGTCGTTCAGCCTAAACTGCTGGACGAGAAAGGGACCTGCCCCGCTTATGATGGCAACATCGAAACCAAACAGCAGGCCGCCGGTGGCGGCGGTTGCCGCCCAAAAAAGTACATAACGAAAGTTGATTTCACTAGGTATGGTCATGGCGGGCCACTGCGGCGTTTCGCGGTAAAATTATCCCATGCCATCCCGTCCGCAAGCCACAAATATGAGTGCGTCGTGTCAGACGCCCGCCCCTGCCGCGCCTCCCGCGCGTTGCCGGGCCGAAAATGCGAGCGCTTTGGCTGACGCGCCGAGTCCAACAGGG
>DASWBL010000119.1:0-6500 GCA_036390615.1 Steroidobacteraceae bacterium
GGCCAGAGCTGCACGATCTGCCACACCGGCGATCTCAGTACTCAGGCCGGCTACGCGACATTGGCGGCTATTTCGGTATTGCACACGGGCATCAGCGGCAATTGCGGGCAGTGCCACGGCAGTCCCGCGGGCGCGCTCACCTTCTACAACAACAACGACCCCATCAAGGCCGCGGTGCTCGGGCCCCCGGTGCACATTCCGTATCTGACCGGCGCCGACTGTAGCTCCTGCCATGCCTCGAACTATGTGGCGGGCGGCTTCGGCCCGACCAACATGAGCGCGGCCAAGCACGCCTTCGTGCCGACGACCTGCGACACCTGCCATGAAGCCGGCTTGAGCTTCTATCTGGGCGCGTCGACTCCCGCCTTGCAGGGGCGGCCTGCGAATCATGTCTCGACCCCGAATCCGCCCAGCCAGGCGACTGGCGACTGCTCGCTCTGTCACAACACGACGGTCTGGACCACGCCGACCACGCTGCCGAATGGTCATATGCCCATCCCGGGCACCCAAACATGTTCTGTCTGCCACGTCGGCAATCTCAGCACTCAGGCCGGCTACGCCACCATGGCGAGCATCCCGATCCTGCACACGGGCGTCACCACCGGCTGCGATCAATGCCACGGCGGCACGACGCCGCTGACCTTCTACAACAATAACGACAACCCCAAGGCCGCTCCGGCCACGCACATCCCGTCGTTTGCGAATAACGACTGCAGCGCCTGCCATACGGCCAACTACGCCGCGGGCGGCTTTGGGCCGATGAACATGACGCAGGCCACGCATACAGCCGTTTCGGCCAGCGCCTGCAAGACGTGCCACGAGGCCGGATTGAGTTTCTACATGGGCACGGCCAATCCCGGGCTGCAGGGCCGCCCGGCCGATCACACCGCGGGACAGCAGGTCGCGCCGAATGATTGCAGCCTGTGCCACACCACGGCGAACTGGATCACCACGGTGCTGCCGGCGGGACACATGCCGAACCCGGCCAACCAGACCTGCAACGTCTGCCACACGTCAGCGCCGGCGAATTACAAGGTTTTCGCGGCGAATTCGGTCTTGCACACCGGCATCGCCGGCGGCTGCGCGCAATGCCACGGCGCCGGCACCCAGCTGTCGTTCTACAACAATGACATGGTGGTCAAGGACAATGTGCTCGCGCCTCCGCACATTCCGTATCTCGCCGGCTCCGACTGCAGCGTGTGCCACTCGTCGAGCACGTATGCGGCGGGCACCTTCGGGCCCATGAACATGACCCAGGCCACCCACGCCTACGTGTCCACGACCTGCGATACCTGCCATGGCACCGCCACCGCCTCCTTCTACATCGGGGCGGCGAATCCGACCCTGCAGCTGCGTCCGTCGGACCACACCTCGGGGACCATGCTCACCGGCGATTGCGGCGGCTGCCACACGACGGCGAACTGGAACAGCAATTCACTGCCGGCGGGCCATATGCCCAACCCCGGCAACCAGGCCTGCACCGTCTGCCACACCGGCGCGCCGTCGAACTACAAGGTCTTTGCGGCGAATTCGGTACTGCACACCGGCATCGCCGGCAACTGCTCGCAGTGCCACGGGGCCGGCACCCAGCTGTCGTTCTACAACAATGACCTGGTGATCAAGGACAACGTGCTCTCGCCCGCGCACATCGCGTATCTCGCCGGTACCGATTGCAGTTCCTGCCACAAGTCGACCACGTATGCGGTCGGCGCCTTCGGCCCCATGAACATGACGCAAGCCACGCACGCGTTCGTGTCCACCACCTGCGATACCTGCCACGCTTCGGCTGCGGGCAGCCTGTATATGGGAGCGGCCAATCCCGCGCTGCAGCTGCGCCCGGCCGACCACAACAGCGGCACCATGGCGACCGGCGATTGCGGCGGCTGCCACACCACGGCGAACTGGAACAGCGGCTCGCTGCCGGCAGGCCACATGCCGACTCCGGGCACGGCGACCTGTTCGGTCTGTCACACCGCGGCGCCGGCCAACTACACGACCATGGCGTCGAATGCGGTATTGCATACCGGCATTACCAGCGGCTGCATCACCTGTCACGGCCAGACTCAGCTGTCGTTCTACAACAATAACGATCCGCCGAAGCCGATGGTCGCCAATCACATCCCCTCGGGCGCGACGCCCTGCGAGGATTGCCACTCGACCACGACCTTCACCGCGTTCAGCGGCACCAGCATGTCGTCGGCCAAGCATACTTTGATGTTTGCGGTGATCGGCAAGACCTGCGACGCGTGCCACGAGACCGGCAAGAGCTTTTATGGCGTCACCAATCTCACGACGCGGCCGAACAATCATCACGTCGGCCAGGATTGCAGCGGCTGCCATAGCCCGAACGATTGGGGCGGCGGCGCCGCGAAACGCACCATCGCGGCGGCGGCGACGGCGTCGCGCAGCACCATCGGAACGGTGGTCACTCCGGCAGCGCAAAGCGCATCCCGCGTGACTGCACCGTTCTTGGCCGCGTCCGGCGTGGCAAGCGCAGCGGCGCCGTCCCACGCCGGTGTGACCAGCAACTGCGTCAGCTGCCACAACGGCGTGCTGGCGCAGGGCAAAGGGCCGACCCACATCGCGAGCAACAACACCTGCGAGAACTGCCACACGACGGCAGCGTGGCTGCCGGCGCGCTTCGATCACCAAGGCGTCACGGCCAGCTGTGTCAGCTGTCACAACGGGGTGTCGGCATCCGGCAAGCCGGTACGGCACGTACAGACGACTCAGGATTGCGGCGTTTGCCACGGCACCATCACCTGGACCGCTGCGACCTTCAATCACCTGGGCATCACCGCGACCTGCCAGAGCTGCCACAACGGCCTCACCGCCACCGGCAAGCAGGCGCAGCACCCCGTCACCACGCAGGATTGCGGCGTCTGCCACAACACCTTGAATTGGACCACCACGAAGCCGCCGGCCCCTCTGCGGCCCCTCCTGACGCGCCCGCGCGCCGCGACCGCCGGTCCTGCCAGGTGAGGTGGATGTGAAGCGTGGAGGTCTGCCGTGGCAGCCGCCGTTGCTGCGTTGGATGGCGCTTTTGATCGGGGTTGCAGCCTCAAGCACGAACGCCGCAGCCGCCCCGGGGTCCATCCTGCAGATCGGACCCATCGTCCAGCTCATCGATACGCAAGAGCTCGAGGATCACGCCGAGATCTCGGTCCAATTTGCCTGCTCCGTGCGCTATGTGACCAATACGCCGGTGAGCCACGGCACCGGCACCACCATCACGCTGCGGCTCGGGCCGGACTGCGGCACCCAGTTCAGTTCGCTGCCGCCGGAACTGCCGCTGGTCGGCGGCGGCGGCCAACTGGTCACCGGCGCGCGCGTCGATTCCATCGTTCCCGGCGAAATCACGCTCGAGCTCACCTGGGCGCGGCCGCTGGATTTCGTGATGGCACCCACCGCGTCCGGGCTCGGCCTCCGCGTTCGCTTGCTCAATACCAACCGGCGCAAAGGCAGCGTGCTCGTGTCCGAAGCCGAGGCCCCGCTCGGCTATTCCATCAACCTCGACTCCTCGCTCACCAAGTATCCGCACGAGACTGTCGAGGCGGCCGCAAGCAGCCTGCAAACGCAAGCCTACGTGTCGGAAACCGACATCGAGGATCAGCACTGGTACCGCTTGCGGGTGGGGCCATTTACGACGCGCAAGGAAGCCGAGCGCGTGTTGAAAATCGCCCAGGCGAGCTATCCGCGCGCCTGGCTTGCCGTGAATGATGAGCAGACCGACCTGTCGGCGGTGGAACATGCCGGCGTGGCGTCGACGCTCGGCAACGGGCCCACCGACCCGCCGCTGCCGGATGAGCAGCGAGGGCAAATCCTGCGCGATGCGCGTGTCGCCCTCGAGAAGCACAAGTTCCCTGAGGCCATCGATTTGTTGAACCGGCTGCTGCGCCAGCCCGAATATCCGGCGCGCGCCGAAGCCCAGGAGCTGATGGGCTTGGTCCGCGAACGCGCCGGCCAGCTGGCGCAGGCCAAGGCGGAATACCAAGAATATTTGCGCCGCTATCCGGACACTCCGGGGGCGGCTCGCGTGCGCGGCCGCCTGCAAGCCCTGGCTGCTTCTTCGATCACACCCAAATCCACCGGCGAGTTCGGAGGCGCCGTGAACAACCGCTGGACCATGGCGGGCAGCGCGGCGGTGAGCTATCAATACGGCAAGGACCAGACGACTTCCGGCGGCACGACGACCACCACGAACTCGATCAGTTCCGCCTTGGTGTATGGCGACCTGCTGCTGCGCGACCGCGGCGAGCGCTACGACTTTACCGCGCGACTCGATGGGGGTTACACGCACAACCTGACCAACGCCTTTGGCGGCAGCCAGGACCGCACCACGGCGGCGTATGCGGAAGTCACCGACCGCTTCTTTGGCGTGACCGCCCGGGTCGGCCGGCAATCGCTCGCGAGCCAAGGCATCGTCGGGCTGTTCGACGGGCTGTTCGTCGGTTACCAGGCCAGTTCGAAGTGGTCGGTGAGCGCCGCCGCCGGCTTGCCGGCCTATACCAGCTACTCCGCGGTCTCGAGTCATGAGAAATTCGGCACAGTCACGGCGGAGTTCGATCCGTTCCATCAGGCCTTTGTTTTCGACGCCTATTTCTTCGATCAGACCAACGAAGGCCAGACCGATCGCCGCTCCATCGGCCTGCAGACGCGCTACTCCGCCGCCGGACGCACGGCGGTCGCGTTGATCGACTACGACATCGCGTTCCAGCAGCTCAACTCGGCAACCCTGATCGGTAATTCCAAGGTGGGCCAGTACTGGGTGCTGAGCTTCGATGCCGACCATCGCCGCAGTCCCTTGCTCGAGCTCAACAATGCACTCATCGGCCAATCTGCGGTGGACCTCAATGCGCTGGAGGGCCTGGCCACGCCGCCGCTCACTCCCTCGCAACTCAGAGCGTTGGCGCTGGATCGCACCGCGACCAGCAACACTTTCGTGTTGTCGGCAAGCCGTCCCATCGGCGAACGATGGCAGTTCATGGCCGACCTCGGCGCTTTCGAGCTGAGCGGTACCCCGGCCTCCCTGCCGCTCGGCGCGATGGGGGTCTTCCCCGGCATTCCCGCGATCGCGGCGACCCAGTCGACCGGTCTCGACAAGAACGCCACGGTGCAGCTGTCCGGCTCGAGCCTGGTGCAGGCGAACGATTTGCACATATTCAGCGCGCGGTACGATGATTCTCCCCAAGCCCGCAGCACCACTCTGTCGTGGGACGCTCGCTTCGTGGTGACCGGCAACTGGCGCATGGGGCCGCGCCTCAGCGTCGAGCAATTGAACGACCCCACGCTGGGCGGCAAGCAGATGCTCTATTTGCCGCAGGTCCGGGCCGACTGGACCAACCGTATCTCGGTCTTCGAATTCATCGCCGGCTACCAGTTGCAGAACCTGCAGGCTCTGCAGCAACAGCAGACCTTGACCGGCCAGACCCAGACCACCTCCGTCGATCAACGTTCCTTGTACGTCACGGTGGCGTACCGGGTACGATTCTAGGATGCATATCCGCGTGGCCTTGCTGCTGGCGCTGACGGCGCTGGCGTCCTGCACAACCCCGCCGCACCGGCCGCCGTCGAAAGCAAATTCGACGGAGATCTTCGATGAGCAAACCGGCAGCACTCTGTTGGTGGTGTCGAAGCCGCTCGTGTTTGCCCGCGAGCGCTCGGACGTCTCCGCCCATGCCCGGGACTACGCGACGCTCGTCGCGGTCGAGGACGATCGCTCCGGCCAGTACACCCAATACTTGCTGCTCTACCGCTGGTCGACGGTGGACCGGCGCATGTCGCCCCCGCCGGGGCCGGACGAAGGCGAGATCAAGATCCTCGCCGACGGCCGCACCATCGATTTGCATCCTTTGGAGCGGCCGCCCACGAGCCTCGCGCAACGCCAGGCGCTGCATGTGCCGGAGCACGGCGATCTCGTCTATCGCTCCTACCGTGTCGATTCCGCCATGCTGCATTACATCGCCAACAGCCGCGACCTCACGGTGCGCATGCCGCAGGAATCGCTCGATACGCCGTTCACTGTGTGGGAAGACGGCCGAGGCGCGCTCACGCAATTTCTACAGCGAGCGGTCGCTCCCTAGGCGGCCGGTCAAAGTTGGTTCTTCGAGCCTCGGTGCGCGCGCTCGAGATCGGTGTAGCCGCCGTAGCCGAAGCCGCCCGCCGCGACGGCTGCGCGAACGCGGGGGCTCAGCAATGCGGCGAGCTCATCCGCATGGCGATATCGGGTCATCGACTCCGCAATGGCGGGCCCGGACTGCACTGCCGGGTGCAGATAGATTTCGCTGATCCCCGGCGGCAGCCGCTCGAGGATCGCCAGCAGCTTGGCTTCATCCATGGCGCCGCTCGCTGCGACGCCAAACAGGCGGTCATTGTGGGGCATGCGCGCCGCGCGCAAACGCCGTTTCATGAGCGCAATCCAAGGTGCGAGCAATACCGCATTGGCGCCGGCGAGCCAGCCGCCGCCGCTTGCCGCGAACCAAATGGGCTCATTGGGAACA
>DASWBL010000120.1:0-2452 GCA_036390615.1 Steroidobacteraceae bacterium
GCATGAACTTGGCTACCGGGCGCTGGCGCTGACCGATGAGTGCTCGCTCGCTGGCACCGTGCGTGCCTATGAGGCGGTGCGTGCCCTCAATGCCGGCGAGCGCTTCAAACTGATTGTTGGCGCCGAGTTTCGCCTCTCCGCAGATGATTTAAAGCTGGTGCTGCTCGCGCCCGATCACCGCGCCTACACCCAGCTTTGCCGCCTGATCACCCTGGCGCGCCGCCGCGCCAGCAAGGGCCGGTATCAGATCGAGCGGGGTGATTTTGCATCCGGCCTCGATAACTGCCTGGCCTTGTGGGTGCCACCGCGCAACGACGCGGAGACCCAGGGGCACTGGGTGCGCGAAGTTTTTGCAGATCGCGCCTGGCTCGCCGTTGAACTGCATCGCGGCGCCAGCGATGCCACGCGAGTGGCCATGCTGTTGCGCCTGGCCGCCAACTGCGATCTGCCGGCGGTGGCCGCCGGTGATGTGCACATGCATCGCCGCTCCCGTCGCCGGCTGCAGGATGTGCTGACCGCCACGCGCCACGGCTGCACGCTCGATACGGCTGGCGAGCGGCTGTTTGCCAATGGCGAACGGCACCTGCGCTCCTTGAGCACGCTGGAGCGTCTGTATCCGCCGGCGCTGCTGGCACAGAGTGCAGCGATCGCCGAGCGCTGCGACTTTCGTTTTGACCAGCTGCGCTATGAGTATCCGCCGGAACTGGTCCCGGAAGGCTTGGGCGCCAGCGAGCACCTGCGCATGCTGACCGCAGCCGGCGAGCGCCAACGCTGGCCGCAGGGCACGCCGCCGGCAGTGAGTGCGCTCATCGAGCGCGAGCTGATCCTGATCGCCGAGTTGCGTTACGAGCATTTTTTTCTCACCGTGCACGATATTGTCCGCTTCGCGCGCGAGCGTGGAATTTTGTGCCAGGGGCGCGGCTCGGCGGCCAACTCAGCCGTCTGCTATGCGCTCGGGATCACCGAAGTGGATCCGGCGCGCATGAGCCTGCTGTTTGAACGCTTCATCAGCCGCGAGCGGCGCGAGCCGCCTGACATCGATGTGGATTTCGAGCACGAGCGGCGCGAGGAGGTGATCCAGTACATCTACGGCAAGTACGGCCGCGAGCGCACCGCGCTGGCCGCCACAGTCATTACCTATCGCTCACGCAGCGCGCGGCGCGACCTGTCACGGGCGCTCGGCATCAGCGCCGAGCATCCCGGCACGCCGGCGCGCCAGCAGCTGCTCGAGTCGCTGGTCGGCGAGCTGTGCGGCTTTCCGCGCCACCTATCGCAGCACGTCGGCGGCTTCGTGATCTGTGGCCGGCCGCTGCATGAACTGGTGCCCGTCGAGAACGCCGCGATGCCCGAACGCACCGTGCTGCAGTGGGACAAGGACGATCTGGAAGCCATCGGGCTGCTCAAGGTCGACGTGCTTGCCTTGGGCATGCTCACCGCCATCCGCCGCACCCTGGCCCTCATCGCCGCGCATCGCGGCGCACCGGCGCGGCTGCAGGACATTCCGGCCGAGGATCCGGCTACTTACGAGATGATCTGCCGCGGCCAGACCGTGGGTGTGTTTCAGATCGAGTCACGGGCGCAGATGAGCATGCTGCCGCGCCTTAAGCCGCGATGCTTTTACGACCTGGTCATCGAGGTCGCCATCATCCGCCCCGGCCCGATCCAGGGCGGCATGGTGCACCCGTATCTCAAGCGCCGCCGCGCACCCGAGTCTGTCAGCTACCCGAGCCCGGCACTGCGCAGCGTGCTCGAGCGCACGCTCGGCGTGCCTATTTTCCAGGAACAGGTGATGCAGATCGCGGTGGTCGCCGCCGACTTCACGCCCGGCGAAGCCGATCAGCTGCGCCGCTCGATGGCGGCCTGGAAGCGCAAGGGCGGCCTCGAGCCCTTCCGGGAGCGATTGCTCAGCGGCATGAGCAAAAACGGCTACACCGCCGAGTTTGCCGAACAGATCTACCGGCAGGTGCTCGGCTTCGGTGAATACGGTTTCCCGGAATCGCACGCCGCCTCGTTTGCGCTGCTGACCTATATCTCCTGCTGGCTTAAGTGCCATGAGCCGGCCGCCTTCATCGCGGGGCTCCTCAACAGCCAGCCGATGGGTTTTTATCAGCCTGCGCAGCTGGTGCACGAGGCTAGGCGCAGCGGTGTCACGGTCCTGGCGCCCGATGTCCTGCAAAGTGAATGGCATTGCACGCTCGAGCCGGTGGCCGACGGCTCGCTCGGCATCCGCCTCGGCCTGTGCCAGATCCGCTCGCTCACCGAGCCCGAAGCCGAGCGCATCGTCGCGCAGCGCCGGCCGCAGCCGGCCGCGAGCATTGCGGAACTTGCCCACCGCGCCCAGCTTCGTCCGCACACGGTACGCACGCTGGCTGCTGCCGGTGCGCTGCGCAGCCTAAGCGCCCATCGTCACGACGCCGCCTGGCAGGCGCTCGGCACCGAGCTGCTGCCGGGG
>DASWBL010000121.1:0-4364 GCA_036390615.1 Steroidobacteraceae bacterium
CCACGGCTCCGTAGACATGAGCCTGGATAACAACCGGTAAAGCCGGCTCCATCAAACGGGGGCCGTAAAGCTGCTCAACGCAAAGCTTGACCACGAGCAACCCGAGCAGCCAGGCGGCGGTTCGGTCGCCGCGCCGCACGCCGGCAATTGCCCCGGCCGCCCAGATCCCATGCAGTACGCCGGATGCCCCGACGTACCAGTGAATTTGCGGCGCAAACCACCATAGGCCGGCGTCGATCGCGAGCATCGACACCAGCACTACTGCCAGCCAGCGCAGCGGCGGCAGCTCGCGCGCAAACAGCATCCACAGCAGCACGACGCCAGCACCGTCGAGCAGCAGGTGGCGGACATCGAAATGGACCAGGTGCGAGGTAAACAGGCGCCACCACTGTCCCTGCTGGAGCCCCGCGCGATCGAATCGCAGCGCCATTTGCCACGGCTCGCCCCCAAGCGTGAACGCGGCCAGCACAAGGATGACCGCCAGCAGGGCCAGGCCGTAGCGGCCGTCGCAATTCAAAGACTTGAACCATCCGCCGGCCCTACGGTCCATCATGGAAGAGCGCTTTTGCTATGATCGGAGCCTTAATTATCACAGGCTTGGCAGGGAACATCATGCATTCACCGGCGTATTTCGGCGACCGGGTCGCACATGCGGCAAAGCGACGGCAACACGGCTTTACGCTGATCGAAATCATGGTGGTGGTCATCATCATCGGCCTGCTGGCAGCGCTGGTGGTACCACAGGTTCTCGGGCGGCTCGATGAGGCCCGCGTCACCAAGGCCAAGAGCGATCTGCAGGGGCTGGAGACGGCTCTGACCCTGTACAAGCTCGATAATTTTGTCTACCCATCCACCGAGCAGGGCTTGCAGGCGCTGGTGGCGAACCCCGATCCGTCCTCGATCACGCATTGGCGGCCCGACGGCTATCTGCCGCATCTGACCAAGGATCCCTGGGGCAATGATTATCAGTACGCCAATCCCGGCACCCACGGCCTGGCCTATGATTTATTCACGAACGGGCCGCCCGGCAGCGACAACAGTAAAGTTGTCGGCAACTGGAACGCGGATCAATAGCCGGGAGCCGGTGCCATGACGCCTGAGGGCCGCGCAGCGCATCGACGCGGGCAGGCAGGCTTCACCTTGGTGGAAATGCTGGTGGTGGTGATCATCATCGGCATGGTGGCCGTCGGCATTGTGCTGTCGCTTGGCAACACCGGCCGCGATTCGGCCATGGAGCAGGAACGCGACCGTCTGGTCGGACTCATGGCCTACGTGCGCGAGCGCGCCGAGCTGCAGACAATTGAATACGGCGTTCATTGCGACCTGCACAGCTACCGGTTTGTGCTGCACAACCCGCGCACCAATGAATGGCAGGAAGACATTCTGGATGATCAGCTGCGCGCGCGCGCACTCCCTGCAGGCCTCAGATTTTCACTGGTGATCGAAGGGCGGCCGATTGTGCTGGAAGACCCGTCGCCGAAGGATATAGAGCACAAGCTCAACGACCTGACGCCGCAGGTCATGTTGTTTTCCGACGGCGATCTGAATTCCTTCGAAGTCACTTTGCAGCGGGAAGGCGTGAATCGTGCAACCACCATCCGCAGTGTCAACAACGCCAGCATCGAATCCGGCGAGCTGGTGGAGCATCCGACGTGATGCGAGCGCCGGATCAGCGCGGCTTCACCTTGGTCGAAGTGCTGGTGGCGCTTGCGATCGTCGCCCTAGGCGCCGGCGCGATGTTTTCGGTGCTCACCTCAAGCGCCAGCTCGACCAGTTATCTGCGCGAAAAATCTTTTGCCGAATGGATCGGCTTTGACCAGATCAGCACCACCCGTTTGTTGCTCACCGGGATAACAACTGGCTCAAGCGAGGGCGACGTGACTTTTGCCAATCAGCACTGGCATTGGCTGCAGCAGATCGACGCGATGGAGATCCCGACCATGTACCGCATTACGGTGCAGGTCAGGCGCACCGACGATCCTTCGGTACCCAAGGGCCAGGACGCACCGTGGCTCGCCACCGTGCTCGGCTTCAAGGGCACGGCACTTAACGCCTCGAATGGCGGCATTCCGAATTGGGGCAGCACGAATGGCCAGGGAACCAATGGTGCCCCCGGCACAGCCATCACGCCGCGCACTCCGGGCCAGGGTACGGGCACTACTGGTACCGGACTCGCTCCGACCAGTCCGGGCTTGTGATGCGCGCGCCTCGATTGACAGCCGGCTCTGAGGCCGCGCGCCGGCACCGAGGGCGTAACGCGGGATTCACATTGATCGAACTGCTGGTCGCTCTCGCGATCAGCGCCATCATGTCACTGCTCGGCTACACGGCACTGCGACAGGCGATCAACAGCCGCAAGCAGGTCGAAGAACAGGCCGACCGGCTGCTCGCGGTCCAGCAGACCATGCGCATCATGGAGTCGGACTTCATTCTGCTGCAACCCCGGCCGGTGCGCGATCTGCTTGGCAGCTCCAGCGTGCCTAACCAGCCAGCGCTGCTCGCCGGCCAGGCAAGCAGTTTTGGTGGCAACAGCGCCGCCAGTTCTACCAATACGCTCGCCCAGCAATCGGCTGCACTGATCACCTTTACGCGCGGTGGCTGGGCCAATCCCACAGGCATTCATCGGCCAGAGCTGCAGCGGGTCAGCTACGTCATTCGCGACGGCAAATTGATCCGCCAGAATCTGCCGGAGCTGGATGCCACGCCCAATGTGGTGCTCGCCGAACGTCAGCTGCTCGACAATGTTGATGCGCTGACTTTCCGTTACATGGACGCCTCGCACACCTGGCAAACCACCTGGCCCGTCAACCCGGCCCTCAACGGCGTCTCACCGAGGCAGCTGAGCGTCAACCCTGTGGCTATCGAGATCACATTGGTGCTGCACGACTGGGGCACGCTGGTGCGCATCGTGGAGAGCTGCGGTTGAACGCCATGCGCCGGCAGCACGGCATGGCGCTGATCACCGCGCTGGTGCTGGTGGCCATGGCAACGATACTGGCTACCGCGATTGCCTTTCGCAGCACGCTAACCGCGCGACGCGGCATCGCGATTTTTACCATGACCCAGTCCATGCGCTTTGGCGAAGCGGCTGAAGCCATGGCGGCTTATGTCTTGCAGCAGGCCGTACAGCAGGCCTCAATCACTACGCCGAATCAGGAATGGGCGCAGCCGTACGGACCCATTCAGATGGATGAAAACACCACGCTCGAAGCGCAATTGGAAGATGAGCAGGGCAAGTTCAACATCAACCATCTGCTTGGCGCACAGGGTGTCGTCGCTCCGGAGTCGGAGTCGCTGGCCGAATTTCGGCGGCTGCTGACGGAGCTCCAGATCGATCCGGGCATTGCCTCGCAGGTGGCTGACTGGATCGATGCCGATTCTGTGCCGACGCAACCGGACGGCGCTGAAGACAGTACCTATCTTGCCATGACGCCGGCTTACCGGACGCCCAACATTCCCGTCAGCAGTATTTCGGAATTGCTGGCGCTACCAGGCATGACCCGGGCTATCTATGACCGGCTGAGCCCTTACATCACCGCGCTGCCCGTCAGCACTCAGCTCAACGTTTGTACTGCCTCCGGACCGGTGCTGGATGCGATGCTCGGCCAGATTGAATACAGCACCAACCCGGACCAGTTGCAGGCCCTACGCACACAGGCCAACGGCTGCTTTCCGGACTTAGGTTATCTGCAGCGCACCTATCCGAACCTGTGGACTAAGCTGCAGCCGAACGTGGCCGACACCTCCCAATATTTCCGGCTGCGCACGTGGATCGCGCTTGGCACCACCCAGTTCACCTTGTACAGTCTGATTCAGCGCAACAGCGGCACTAATATCCACGTCATCCTGCGAACCTTCGGCACGGAATAATTCATGGCAGAGTGGTTGATTCTGCGGCTCGCGCGCGCTCCCGATGCTCCCGTCAGCTGGATCGTCGCCGACGCGGCGGGCCAGTCGCTAGGCGCCGAGCAATCCGGGACGCTGCGCGAAGCGGGCCCACTCGCCGCCGGGCGTCGCGTCGCGGGGCTGCTGCCGGCTGAAGAAGTGCTGAGCACCGACGTGCAGCTGCCGGCGCGCAGCGCCACGCGCGCCCAGCAGATCGTGGCATTTGCGATCGAAGAGCAGCTCGTGGGCGATGTTGAACAGCAGCATTTTGCCGTCGAGCGGCGCCCGGACAAATCCGGCCGCACCGCGGTCAACGTCGTCTCCCGCGCGTTGATGGACCGGCACGTCGCGGAACTTGGCGCGGCTGGCATCCAGCCGGAACTGCTGTGCGCCGACAGCGCCCTGCTGCCGCGCAATCCCGGCTACACCGTCGTGCTGCTGGAGTCCGAATCACTGCTGGTGCGAAATCCCGACAGTGC
>DASWBL010000122.1:0-1812 GCA_036390615.1 Steroidobacteraceae bacterium
GTGATCGCCGAGCCCGGATAATTATTGTACAGCACGACCCCGGGGCCGAGGCCGAACTCCCACAGCGGGGCCGTGTCCGCCGCGGCGCGCAGCGGCGCCATAAGACACAAAGACAGGGCCGCTGCGGCGAGCCGCCGACCAACCACGGGTAGCACGGATCAGGCCCTCTGCCGCTCGGCCCCGGCACCAGTCGCCTCAATCTCCACCAACAGATCGCGGCGGCTGACATCGGCCTGCAGATAGGTGACGGTCGCGGCTTGCCCCACCGCGCGGTGGACTTCGGTGGTGACCGCCGCGAGATCCCCGGAATGGCGCACGTAGACTTTGTAGGCGAGCGATTCGGGGGCGTACTGGCGGTGGCCAACGACGCGGTTGGCTTCGTCGATTACCAGGCTGATGTTGGTCAGCGATTCGCGGGTCTGCGCCACCACATCGTCAGTATGCACGCTTTCATGGCCCACGATGCTGGCGGTACCGGAAACCAGCAGTGGAAATCCCAGATGTTGATCCAGCAACGTCGCGCGCGAGAAGGTCGGGCTGTGCGGGCCATACCTGGCCGGATAATCAAAAGCGCTGACCTGCCGCGGATTTTCGATGGGTTTGGCAGCTCCGGGGCTCGCCAGGAAATAAATGACCAGCGGATTTCCGCTGCGGGTTCCGAGCGCCGAAGCAGCCGGGACGTTTTCCGCAATCGGGCGATTACGCGCACGGAAAGATTGCTGGCGCGCGCTGTTGAACTCCCAGTAGCGCTCACCTTCGGCCGTATCCGCATGGATATCTGACAGGTAATTCCACACCCGCATCAAATGCGGGTAACCGAGGGAGTCCAGCACCGAAAAAATACCGGCATAAGCCTGTGTAGTCGCCTGCCGCAGCGGACTAAAGGAATCGCCGCCATTGCGATGCGAGGCCGCGATCTCAGGTACCGTAATGTAGCCAAACAACAGGTACCGCCCGGCGCGGTAGTGCACCTGCCCGACCCGGCCACTGCGCAACGGGCCCGGTGTCCGCCACACTTCGCACACGTCGGCGGCGCCGCCGAGCGGGGATATCAATACTTCCGCTACCGGCACTGAGCCAAAACTTTGGCCGGCCGGTGAGGTGCCGAAATGCGCGACCCCGAGCACGTCGTCCCACCACGACTCGGGTCGTCCGGCTAGCTCCGGCAGCCCCAGATATTGCACTTCAAATGCGCTCTGCTCGTGCATGTTCAGCTCGCCAACCGCCCCGTCTGCTCGCTGATATTTCGTCGGCGCTGCCTAGTCGCCCGGATCGTACGGGGCAAATTCAGCACCGACTGCACATAGTAGACTCCCTTGAAGGCGCGCAGCGACTGCCAGATCGGGGTCCGCCCGAATATGTCACCCGCCAGCACCGACAACAGCGCTTCTTTGATCCGCAGCGTATTGCGCGGATGCATGAACATATCCCGCATCGTCGGGCTTGTGACCCGATAAATGAACCAGGAAAAGGTCCGCGGGCCATGGCGCATCAGGCGGTCGAACGATCGCAGCGCCCGGGCCGCGGCTGACGGCTGCCGCAGACAGGTATTCACCGCCTCCGCTCCTGCGGCCGCGCTGTTCATGGCGAGCCAGACGCCGGTGGAAAACACCGGATCAATGAAGGCATAGGCATCGCCAAGCAGCAGGTAGTTGTCGCCGTGGCTCAAGGTCGCCGCATAAGAGTAATTGCCCGTTGCCTCGGGCGTCGTGATCATCGTGGCGCCGGCGAGCCGTTCGGCCAGCGGCGGGCACTGCGCAATGGTTTCCAGAAAAAAATCCTGCAGCGATGATTTCCTGGATTTCAGGTAAT
>DASWBL010000123.1:0-4094 GCA_036390615.1 Steroidobacteraceae bacterium
GTCCCAGCCCGCGGCACCATGAATTACAAAGGCGCGCTTGATGCTCATGCCCGCAAGCGCATTGGCCATCAGCTCGGCGGTGGCGAGGTCATAAGCACCGATGACATGAAATTCGGGCTCGGCCGGATTGCTGAGCGGCCCCAGGATGTTGAACACGGTGCGCACGCCGAGCGCCTGTCGGACCGGCGCAATGCTTTTCATCGCTGGGTGATAGTGGGGCGCAAACAGAAAAGTAAAGCCGGTAGCGGCGAGACATTGCCCGGCCGCCTGCTCATCGAGCGGTAGCTTAAGGCCGAGCGCCTCGAGCACATCGGCACTGCCGCAGCGGCTCGAGACCGAGCGGTTGCCGTGCTTGATGACGCGCGCGCCGCAGGCAGCGGTCAGCAGCGCCGCGCCGGTGGACAGATTAAGGCTCCCGGAGCGGTCCCCGCCGGTGCCGACGATATCCACGGCCGGGGGACCTGCCGGCAGCTGCGGTCGCCGCGCCTGCGCACGCATCCCTTCGGCCAGGCCGCGCAATTCCTCGGCGGTCAGGCCCTTGGCCTGCAACGCTGCGAGCAGCGCGCCGGCCATCGCCGGGGCGAGCTGCGGATCGGTCAGGCTGATCAGCAGCTGCTGCGCGCCGGCTGCGGACAGGCTGACCCGCGCGAGCAGCTGGTCAAGCACCGCGCTCAGCGGTTGCGCCGGTGGGCTCATCTCGCCGCCGTCTCGCGCAGCGCCAGGAAATTCTTCAGCATCTCCGGACCCACGGGTGTCAGCACGCTCTCGGGGTGGAATTGCACGCCCTCGATGCACAGCGAGCGGTGGCGCAGTCCCATGATCTCCCCTTCGGCGGTTTTCGCGCTGACGGCGAGCGTAGCGGGGAGCGACGCCGGCGCGGCGATGAGCGAGTGGTAGCGGCCGACTTCACAGGGATTCGGCAGGCCGGCGAACACGCCGTGCGCATCATGGCTGATCATCGAGGTCTTGCCATGCATCAGCCGCGGGGCCCGTACGACCTCGCCACCCATCGCGACCGCGATCGCCTGGTGGCCGAGGCACACGCCGAGCACCGGGATGCGGCCGGCAAAGGCGCGGATCATCTCGATCGACAGGCCGGCACGCTCCGGGGTGCCGGGACCTGGCGAGACGCACAGATGCGTCGGCGCCAGTGCCTCGGCCTGCGCGACGCTGATCGCATCGTTGCGATAGACCTCGACCTCCGCGCCAAGCACCAGGAATGCCTGCACCAGGTTGTAGGTAAAGGAATCGTAATTGTCGATCAGCAGCAGTTTCGATGTCACAGTCCGGTCTCCGCCAATTCCAGCGCGCGCACCGCCGAGGCGCTCTTGGCCAGCACTTCGGCGTACTCGGCCTCCGGCTGGCTGTCGGCCACGATGCCGGCGCCCGCCTGGTAGCTGTATTCGTCGCCATGAAACACCAGCGTACGGATGGTGATTGCCTGGTCCATGTCGCCGCGGGCGCCGAAATAGCCGACGGTACCGCCGTACAGCCCGCGCCGCACCGGCTCGAGCTCCTCGATCAGCTGCATCGCGCGGATTTTTGGCGCACCAACCAGCGTGCCGGCCGGAAATGCCGCCGCGAACAGGTCAAAGGCATCCTGACCGGTTGCCAGTTGCCCTTGCACCCCGCTGACCATGTGCATCACATGGCTGTAACGCTCGATCGCACGGTACGGTTCGACCCGCACCGAGCCGGCGCGGGCCACGCGACCGAGATCGTTGCGCGCCAGATCCACCAGCATGACGTGTTCGGCATTCTCCTTGGGATCGGCGCGCAGCTCCGACTCGCGCTGCAGGTCTACCGCCGGATCGTCATCGCGCGGCCGGGTGCCTGCAATCGGCCGAAGCTCGGCCTGGCCATGCTGCAACTTGACGAGAGCCTCCGGCGAGGAGCCGACCACCGTCAGCTCTCCCAGCCGGCAATAAAACATATAGGGCGAGGGATTGATCAGCCGCAGCGCACGATAGGCCTGGAAGGGATCCAGCTCGTGCCGCCCCGAGAAGCGTGACGACAAAACCAGCTGGTAGACCTCACCGGCGGCGATGCTTTGCTGGATGCGGCGCACGCCGGCCATGTATTGCTCGCGGCCGAGCGCCGCCACCGGCGGCGACCAGCTGCACCGGCGCGGCGCCGGCGTTGGCATCGGTCCGCGCAGCGCGGCCACAACGTCGCGGCGCAAGTCGGCGCGCTCGCGGTCGGAGCCGGCATGCAGCAGCGCAATACCGCGCGTCAGATGGTCAAAAACCAGGAGCGACCGCGGCGCGGCGTAATGCAGCAGTGGCGGCGCATTCGCCAGCGGCGCGGCGATGGCCGGCAGCCGCTCGAAGAACCGCACCATGTCGTAAGAAGTGTAGCCAACGAGGCCCCCGGCGAGCGGCACCTGCGCAAATTCCGGCTGCGGCCGCGGCGCGGCCGCGAGCGCCTCGCGTAGCGCCGCCAGCAGCGCGACGCCATTTGCTGGGCTCGGCAGTGTGCGTGATCCGATCCGCAGGCCGCGGCTATCGAGGCAAACTTCGAGCGCGTCGCCAAAGCCGATGAACGAGTAGCGGCCCAGCCGCTCGCCGCCTTCGACGCTCTCGAGCAGAAAGCGCGGTTGAAACGGCGTCAGCTTCGCGAATGCCGAGACCGGCGTGTCCAGATCACCTGCAATATCAAACGGCGGCTTCAACTCGTTTCACTCCGGCAACCAACGACAAAAGACCCGACCCGGGAAATTCCCGGAGCTGGGTCTGGTTCACGTTTGAATCTGCTTAAGGAATTTTCGACAAACGCGCAGGACCCACTCCGGTCAGGAGCGGGGCCACCACCAGCGGGCTGGCGCATAAGAGGCGTTGATCGACATGCCACCGCAGTATGGCCAGTGACCAAGCCAAGCGTCAAGGGAGTGTATTGGGCCACCACATTTTGCACTGCGCCCCTTAAAGAGCGGCGAGGATATCAAGTGGGGTCCGCAGACCCAAAGCGTGGTGGGGTCGTTCAGCGTTGGGCCGGCCGCTCCGTCCAAGGTCAATGCGGTGCGCCAGCGTGACCTTGAGCACAATTCCCGTGGAACCTGTGGATTGTCGCGGTCCGCGACGCTATGGCCTTCACACTATCGAGCACCGCAACGGCCGTAGAATCGGCAACAGCCATTGGAGGGCTAAAAATGAGGATCGCTCTTATAGCTAGCGCTGTGCTGCTCAGCGGGTGCGCCATCGGCTTCGACAAGGCAATGACGGCGGATATGAAAGGTCTATCAGGCAAACCGATTCGGGATGTCATTGACCGCCTGGGATACCCAGCCCGCGAAATCACCATAGCCGGAGACAAGGTGTACGTGTGGGACAGTAACGGATGCACGCTCAAGGTGGGCGTGGATTCCGGTGAACATGTAGTACATGCAAATTACGACGGAGATCACAGCGACTGCGGTCCGTATAAGAAAGCGCTAGAAAAAGGCTGAGAAAATCTTGTGCCGCGCGGCCGCCACCGGGGCTCTGCCGGCCTCAGGAACCCCCGTCAAGCTGCGCGCACAGATCGGCCGTGGCGGCGACCGTCGAGGGCCCCATGCGGCTGAAGCGCTGGTCGATGACCGGCACCAGCCGGCCGCTGGCCACCGCCGGGAGCGAGGGATACTGCCGCCAGCGCTGCAGCCATTCGGCTGCTGCGCCGGCATCGGGCGCGACGGCCACGATCAGCTGCGGACCACGGGCCAGCACCGATTCGAGCCCGATCGCGCCGGCTGCAGCGCCGAGATCCGCGTACAGGTTGCGGTAACCGCAGGCGGCAAGCGCATCGCTCAGCAGCTGCTGATTGCCGACCGTGAACAGCGGCTGATCCCAGATCTGGATCAGCACGCTGGGCGCCGGATCCTTCTGGTGCGCTTCACGCAGCACGCCAAGCTGCTCCTCGAGCGAGCGTGCCAGCGGCTCGGCGACCGCCTCGGTGGCCGTCAGGTGCGCCAGCCGCCGCAGCGCCGCTGGCAATTCATCGAGGCGGTTGATGCGATGGCGGTACACGCGCAGTCCGAGCCGCTCGAGTTTCTCAATTTGCGCTGCGGAAGTGCCCTGGCTCCACGCCACGATCACATCCGGACGCAATTTCAAAATCCG
>DASWBL010000124.1:0-3341 GCA_036390615.1 Steroidobacteraceae bacterium
GCTGCACTGTACGAAACTGCATGGCAAGACGGGGTTGCGATCGCCGCATACCAACTGGGTCGTCTCTACGAATATGGGGCCAAAGGATCCGATAGTGCCTCACCGGATGCAGTTCGACCTGATGCTGCGAGAGCGTGGTTCTGGTATCAGAAAGGTGAGCGCGCGCGTGAGCCGCATGCGCTAGCGCGATTCGCGCAGCGCGACGAAAGCAATGCCGTGGTGGAGGGCGATCCGGCGCGGAGTCATTCGCTACTGCTGGAAGCGTTTAGCTACTATGCGGCGGCCACTCTGCAAGCCAAAAAGGAAGACTGGCCGGACGACGCGTGTAGGCATTGGCAATATCGCCGCGCGACGCTTGCGCGACTACTCGCGCGCGAGGGCATGATACAGGCCGTAGCCGATGCCTACCGAACGGCGCAAGTCACAACGCGCTAGTATTCTTGCGGCACATTCCGGCGCCGCACTTCCATCAGTTCTCACTGGTTAGTGTATGTTATATACTTACCGGATCTTGGCCCGCCTGGCTGGTTTATTGTGCTGTGATTGTTATGACTGATAAGAAGTTATTTGGCTATAAATACCCGCATCCCGCGGTGGCGGTGGACCTCGCCATATTCACGCTACAAGAAAGCCGGCTTCAGGTGTTGCTGATCGAACGTGCCCGCGATCCGTTTAAGGGCCGTTGGGCCTTGCCCGGGGGATTTGTGCGAATTCACGAAGACCTGGATGCTGCTGCTGCTCGCGAGCTGGAGGAGGAGACCGGGGTGGCGGGCGCCTATCTTGAGCAGGTCGGCGCGTTCGGCGCCCCGCAGCGCGACCCGCGGGAGCGGGTCATCAGCGTCGCATTTTTTGCCATCATTCCCTCGGATACCATTCACTTGAAATCGGGCGGAGACGCGGCCGCTGCTCGTTGGTGGCCGGTCAGTGAGCTGCCGAAGGTGGCGTTCGACCATGCGGAAATACTCGAGCAGGCGCGCCATCGCCTGCGCGATAAGATTCGGCGATCGACGATTGCCTTAAGATTTCTGCCGCCGGAGTTTACGCTCACCGAATTGCAACAAGTTCACGAGGCCATATTGGGTCAGGAACTCGACAAGCGCAATTTTCGCAAATGGCTGACCTCGCTGCCCTATCTTCGCGCCACCGGGCGCATGCGTCGCGGCGGACAACATCGCCCCGCTGAGCTTTATCGAGCAATCGCAGCGGCGCTGATTAAGGGCACGGGACCCACGATAGGCGATGACTACTCAAGTACCGACGAATCCTCGATTGCGCAAGCCTACCAACGCGGCTACCAAGACGCGGCGCGCGAATTTGCCGCTGCGATGGATTCCACTCAACGCGACTTGATGAGGCGCGTTCGACCCGCCTGAGTTCGCCGCGCCGGCCAAGCCCTTTTTCGATCCCTTAAGGTAGCCAACGACTGATGACTGCCCTTGATTAGTGTTGAGGAGGCTATTTCGTCGGCATTCCATGGCGCGGCGGCATTTCGCGGTGTGGGAAATGACTATAAGCGTCTAGAAATGAATTCCAAATATAGTAAGTGTTGACATGACACGAACAGATGGCTATTCTTTGATCGTATGCAGATGACGTGAATCAAGACAGGGGGAATTCGCCATGAGCAATCAGACGCGAGAGCAATTCGTACGCCAACGAGGAATCGTCAAGTGCTCCTTGCTGGGCGTGCTGGCAATCTCCGCAGCGCTGCTCGGCGCAAACGCGACCGCGCAGACCTACGATTTTTCTGGCACGGTCACGGCGTCGAAGGGTGCTACCTATGGCTTATTTCCGGCCGGAACGAATGTGTGCGGCACCTACACAATTGACTTCGCCGCATCGCCACAGAACGTTGGTGGCGTGATCGGCAGTCCCGCTGGCTGGAACAGCACGACCGCCGGTGGACCTATCTATGGGACGTCAGAGCCGCTCAGCCTTATATTTTCGTCGACGCTCAGTGCGCCGGTTTCCTATGCCACTGCGGCGATCGGAAGTCCGATGGGTAATCTTGCCGACATGGGCATAAATTCGCAGCTGCAAGGCCTCGCCGGTTGTAATGGCAGCTGTGGGTACACCTACGTCGCTTCTGAAATTCATTACGTAACCGGAACCGGTACGACAGGTAATAACGGCGTCACAGCGGAAGCCGGCACCACATCGTCATTTGATTTTGCCCGCCCAACGCTAAATTGGGACAGCAATGGGCTGCCAATCTTCACGCCGGATACAACCGCCACAGGGTCCGTAGGTCTTAACAATTCAACCGATGTGTTGGAATTCACAATCTCGTCTTTCGCCTTGCAGTCTGCCCCTGACATCGTCCTCGTCAAGACGGCCAATATCGCCAGCTATTCAACACCGGGGACCTTGGTTACCTACAGTTATCAGGTAACCAATAACGGTACCGTGGCTCTCACTGGAGTCAGTGTCACCGACCCGATGCCCGGATTGTCACCGGTCAGCTGTCCCAGTAGCACGCTCGCGGCTGGCGCGTCAGAAATTTGTACAGCCACTTACACCACTACCCAAGCCAACGTCGACGCCGGTTCGATCAGTAACACAGGCACCGCAACCAATGCATGCCCGGCCTCTAGCGCCTCGTCAAGCTTGACAATCCCAGCTGTCCAGACGCCAGGCATCGCACTGGTAAAGATGGCAATCATGCCCAGCTACTCGGCCCCGGGAACGTCGGTCGCCTACAGCTATCTGGTCACCAATAGCGGCAACGTGACGCTCACAGGTGTGAACGTTACCGATCCAATGGCAGGACTTTCGTCCGTCAGCTGCCCCAGTGGCACGCTTAGCGCCGGCGCATCGGAAACCTGCACGGCCACGTACGTAACCACCCAGGCCGACGTGGACAAGGGTTCGATTACCAATACGGGCACCGCAACCGGCACGCCGCCGAGCGGAACTAACGTGACAGCCACGTCCAGCATGACTGTCCCGGCTGTCCAGAGCCCTGCGATCGCGCTGCTCAAGTCGGCGAGTATCGCCAACTACTCGGCACCGGGGACGGCGATCACCTACAGCTACACAGTAACCAATAACGGCAACGTGGATCTCATCCCCGTCACGGTCACCGACCCCATGAGCGGCTTGTCGGCAATCAGCTGCCCCAGCACCGCACTTGCCCCCGCCGCGTTCGAAATTTGCACGGCCACCTACACCACGACCGCGGCCGACGTGACCAAGGGTTCAATCAGCAATACGGCAACGACGACGGGCAAACCCCAGGTGGGGTCGAGCGCGACCGCGACGTCGACGTTGATGATTCCGTTGGTGGTACCCCCGAACTTCACGATAACCGCCTCGCCAACCTCCGTCAGTGTCGTGCAAGG
>DASWBL010000125.1:0-3508 GCA_036390615.1 Steroidobacteraceae bacterium
TCCGAGGTAATGTTCTTCGGCGCCTTCTTCGGCGCGCTGTTCTACGCGCGCCAGCTGTCGGTCCCGTGGATTGGCGGCGAGGGCGTCAAGGTCTTCAACAAGCTGTTCCTGTGGAATAACTACGATGCGACCTGGCCCACCAACGGGCCGGCGCACTTAGGTCCCCGTGCCGACGGCACCTTTGAGACGATCCCGGCCTTCGGATTGCCGGCGCTGAACACGCTGATCCTTCTGAGCTCGGGCGTGACGGTGACGATCGCACACCATGCCCTCTTGCACGGCAAGCGCGCGGTGCTCAACGTATTTCTCGCCCTGACCTTCCTGCTGGGTTTTTCGTTCGTCACGCTGCAGGCGCACGAATATGGCGAGGCCTACCGCACGATGGGACTGCAGCTTGGCACCGGCATCTACGGTTCGACGTTTTTCATGCTGACCGGGTTTCACGGCCTGCACGTGACGATCGGCGCGATCATGCTGACGATCATCTGGCTGAGGTGCCTGCGCGGTCATTTCACGCCGAACCGCCATTTCGCCTTCGAGGCGGTGGCCTGGTACTGGCACTTCGTCGACGTGGTCTGGCTCGGCCTGTTTATTTTCGTCTATTGGGTCTGAGCGGCCGCGGGCCGCTATCCGCCCTGACGCTGGCGAAGCTCCATAAAGCCGCTGTACTCCCAGGGCCGCATCGCCAGCACGAAGGCGGCGCCGCGCTGCTGCGGGGCGCCGCGGTCACGTTCGACAATTTCCAGGCATTCGCGCGCAGCGTTTTGCAGCGCGCGTTTCATTTTCAGCAGGCCCTGGTCGGACACCGTATCGCCGTGGAAGAAAAATTCCTCGCGGCTGTCGGCAAAATGACTCGCCAGGAATTCTTTCAGTAATTTTTGGTGAATGTAGCGCTGCACCGGTCCGCCCGGCCGCCAGCTGAAGCGGCGGCTGACCAGCAGCCGCACCCGATTGCCCGGCTGCAATTCGATGACCTTCAGCCGATCAAGTCGGATCAGGTACTGCTGAACCTTGGCGGCGCTGAACTGGTAGTTGGCAACCATCTCTTCGAATGGCGTGCGGCTCAGCACGAGCCAGGTGATCAGGAACAGCCCCGCGTCAGAAGCGATCTCTCGTTCCTGGTTGAGCGTCAGTTGCTTGGTCGGCGCGTGGTGTTCGCCCGCGCGCTCCAGGATCACCGGCAGCTCCATCCCGATCAGTTCGCAGATCTGGTCGATGCGTTTGAGGGAAAAATCTCCGGCTGAGAACAGCCGCTTGACGCTCGCGACGCTTAGCTGCAGTTGCCGCGCCACCGCCGCGTACGTAAGGCCGCTCTCGCGCAGCGCCCGTTTGAGTTCCGCCACGATTTCCGCACGTACCGCCATGACTACCCGCTCCTGACCTTGGAAACGTGAAGGTATCACCAGACGATACCAGACAGCGAACTAATCGCGACTTGTACTGATTTAGTGTCGCTTTTTGTGAGGCGCCTTTAGGCTCCCGCCCCGTCCAATCACCCCAGGGAGCCCGAACGTGAAAATCTGGATTCTCGCCGGTGTGCTGTCACTGAGTTTCAGCCTCGCCGGCTGCGTCGGAATGAACGAATTCTTTTGTGCGCCAAACTGCCACGCGCAGAGCCGCAATTCCTCGAGCCTCGTGGATTTCCTGTACCCGAAAGGGCAGGAGCCCCCGGCGCAAAACTCCATACCGCAGTTGCACGTGCCACTGCGCGTGGGCCTGGCGTTCTTGCCGTCCACCGGCTTCAATCCCGCCGCGACGCTCGATGCCGCGCAGCGCGAGCAGCTGCTTAACCGCATCAGCGAAAGGTTTAAGGGGCGCTCGTTCGTGGCCCAGATCGTCGTGATCCCGGATTATTACCTGGCCACCAATCGCGGCTTCTCAGGTCTCGAGGCTGTGCAGCGACTGTACTCGATCGACGTCATGGCCCTGGTCTCCTACGACCAGATCATGCATGAGGACGACAACCGCTGGTCGCTCGGTTACCTCACGATCGTCGGCGCCTACGTGCTGCCAGGCACACGCCACGATGTCTCAACGCTGGTGGATCTGGCGGTGGTCGATCCGCAGACGCGTTCGCTGATCCTCCGCGCCGGTGGCACCGATACGCAGCACGGCAATTCCACGTTGATCGAGGCTGGAGTCGAAACACGCACGGCCAGCGCTGTCAGCTTCAATGCTGCCGCCGCTCAGATGATCGGACACTTTGACGTCGAGCTCACCCAGTTTGAACAGGACGTCAAGGCCGGCAAGGCTAACGTCCAGGTCGTCAACCGGGACGGCAGCGCGCGCGGCGGCGGCGGGGCGATGGGCTGGTTCTGGTTGATGGTGTTGCTGCCGTTCGCGGCTGCAGCGGTCACCCGGCGCACGTAGCGCTGCGCACGGGCCAGCTGCCGCCGCGCGCTCGCCGCTTAGGCTGCGCGCGGCGGCAAGTCCAATCCCGTCAGCTGCGCCGACAGCTTCCACAATGAAAGTGCGTCGGCGTCGTTTAGCGCCTGCGGGGCGGGCTGGGCAAGCGCGCAGCGTACGTAATAGCCTCCCGTGCTTTGCGCCAGCTTTGGAGCTAAGGCCAGATACAGCAGCGTGCGCGCGCCCTCCTCGGGCGTCCGCCCGCGCATCGCCTTGCGGACTCGCATCGCCGTGCGCCAAAGCCAAGCGGTGTTTTCGGCGATGCGGGTCGCGACAAAGCCGGGATGATGCGCATTGACTGTGACGGTGCCCGCTCCGAGCAGCTGTGCCAGCCGGCGCACGAACAGCATGTTCTCGAGTTTGGAGCGGGCATAGCCGGCGACGCCATTGGCGTCCAGATCCGTGAGGTCGAATCTCCCGTAGGTGTGTGCATTCGATGCAGTGCAGACAATGCGCGCCGACGATGTTGCACGAAGTCTCGGAAGCAGCAGCAGGGTCAGCACATAGTACGGCAGGTGGTTGGTAGCGAAAGTCGCGCCCAGTCCATCGACCGTGCGCTCGCGCCCCATGAATACAGCGCCGGCATTGTTGATCAAAAGATCGATGCGCGGCTCGGCCGCCGCGATCGCCGTGCCGACACGCTTCATCTCGCCAATAACCGAAAGGTTGGCGAGGTGGACGCCATGGCCGGCTGCACCAGCGGGCGGCGTAAGGCGCTTGAGCGTGCGGGCTGCGCGCTCCGGATCGCGGGCAACCAGAACCAGCCGCGCACCCCGGGCTGCGAGATGCATTGCGGCCACCTCGCCTATACCTGAGGTGGCTCCGGTCATAACTACAGTCTTGCCCCGCAAGGGGGTATCGTCAGTCATGCACGCAGTGTGGATGCTGGTCGTTACAAAATAAACTGCAACGCAGTCGGGGTCCTATGTCAGTTTGGCGATAGTCCTCTTGACGGCCAGGAGCCGTCAATCCCAGTCCAAGCATTAGCCGCACAGAGCGGATGCTCAAGTCGCAAGATAGAATCGAAGCAGTCAAACGCCAAAGGAAGTCTGTGGCTGCAATCGTAGGTCAGAGCGGGGCTTGGCAAACATTAGCCTCAGAT
>DASWBL010000126.1:0-3821 GCA_036390615.1 Steroidobacteraceae bacterium
CCCATCAGAGCGCAGCGCGCGTCGCCGCCATGACGGTGCGCGATTTGCCGCACCAGCGCCAATCCAAGGCCGGTGCCGGAGCGATCGCGGGCGGCGCTCGGGCGATAGAAAGGCCGGAAGACGTTTTCAAACTCTGCTTGCGGCACGCCGGGTCCGCTATCCCATACCGTGATTGTCGCGTTGCCGGCTTCGTGCGCCACGCGGACCTGCGCCGGCGGTGCGCCATGGCGGCGGGCGTTTTCCAGCAGGTTTCGCAGCAGCCGGCGCAGCAGGCGGGGGTCGCCGCGGATGTTGACCACCTTGCCCTCGAGCTGGGTGCCGTCGTAGCGCGCACACTCCTCGGCGGCGAGCGCCAATAGATCGAGCTCCTCGGTCGCCAAAGCTTCGGTGACGGCATCGAGCCTGCTCGCCAGCAGGATTTCGTCCACCAGCCAATCCAGCTCCGCAATGTCCTGTTCCAGCCCTGACTTGAGCTTTGCGTCGGCGGACGCCTTCATCAGCTCCACCGCCAAGCGGATACGGGCGAGCGGTGTGCGCAATTCGTGGGACGCATTGGCAAGCAGCGCCTTGTGCCCCTGCATCAGCTGCTCGATCTGCCTGGCGGCCCGATTAAAGCTTTCGGCAAGCCGGGCTACTTCATCGCGGCCCTCGACGGCGACACGGGCCGTGAGATTGCCGGCGCCGAGCGATTCGACGCCGCGTTGCAGGCGCTCCAGTCGTCCGGTGATCTGCCGCACGATGGGGAAGGCTGCGATTCCGATGGCCAACGCCAGCAGGGCGAGTGCGCCATGGAACATGAACCTCGGGTGGGCGTACCCGATGGCTACGCTTGCGGCCAGCCAGCGGCCGTCGGCCAGATGCACGTATGACGCGTGTTGCCGATTCCACAGGGTAAATGGCATGTCCTCGTGATGGGCGTCCGGAGGGGTGTGCAAGGAGCGTCCTATGGCTGCAATCGGCATCCCCTGCTGGTCGAACAGCGTGACATCGCCATGCAGCCCCGTCGCCAGCCGGCGCAGGGCCTCTTGCTGCTCTGCGGCCGGTGCGTCCGCCGGAGGCAGCACGTTCTGCACCAGCCTTCCCAGCGTGATGCCGGTCTGCTCCATGGGGCCGCCGGTGAAATGCCACAATGTCACGGTCGCGACCACGAACAGAACGAGGCTGGCCACGAGCGCGAGGTAGAAGCGCAGGTAGAGGCGCAGCATCAGTCTTGTGCTTTTGCGAATACGTAGCCCGCGCCGCGCACCGTGATGACGCGCCGCGGCTTCTTCGGATCATCCTCGATGGCGGCGCGGATGCGCGACATGTGCACGTCGATCGAGCGGTCGAACGCCTCCAAGTGCTCGCCCTTCACGAGAGCCATCAAGAACTCGCGCGACAGCACGCGGCCGGCCTTTCCCGCCAGCGCCAGCAGTAAGTCGAACTGATAGCCGGTCAGATCACATTGCACGCCATCCAGACGCACGGCGCGCGCCGCCGTGTCGATCTCGAGGCGGCCGAACTGCAGCGATTGTTCCGCAGCTATTGGCCCGCGAACACGCCGCCGCAGAATAGCCCGCAGCCGCGCCAGGAGTTCGCGCGGCTGGAACGGTTTCGGAAGATAGTCATCGGCGCCCAGCTCCAAGCCGACGATGCGGTCAACTGCGTCGCCCCGGCCGGTCAGCATCAGTACCGGCGTGTCGGATTTGGCGCGCACCTTCCGGCACAAGTCCAAGCCGTCCATGTCCGGCAACATGAGGTCAAGAACGATCGAGTCGAACTGCGCGGCTGAGAGGTGCTCCAAGGCCGCAGCGCCCATCGCTGCAACCGTAACGAGAAATCCCGCCTGTCCCAGATACTCCGAGAGCATTTCGGCCAGGCGGGGATCGTCTTCGACCAACAGGATGCGCTCGGCCATCTCGACGACTGTAGAGCTTATGGCGCGCGTTCACCAGGGACGCATCAAGAATGCGGCGTCATCCCGTGCATTTGCTCGATGTGGTCGGTCAATGCCTTGCGTTGCGTTGGCGTCAGCAGGTCGCCGACGTCTGCGATGAGCTGCACGAAGCGCTTGGAGGCCTGGTCGGCAAGCTGTAGATGCTCCGCGCGCGCGCTCTCGAGAGCTGCGCGGTCGATGGGGGTCTGGGCGAGCGCCTGCATGACCTGAGCGTGCGAGGCCCCGAGCTGCGAATGCAGGGGCAAGAGGTCGCTGACGGCCTGTTTCACCAGCGGATCGATCTGTGCTTTCTGTGCGGCCGTGGCATCGATCTCGACGTAGAGGTGCTTGAGCACATGATCGACATGGGCGGACATGTCGGCAGCGCTGTGCGTGCCACCCATCATCATTCCGTGAGCGCAGGTCATACCGGCAGCCCACGCGCCGATACCCGCGGTGAGGGCGGCGCCCGCGATGAACGCGATCACGGTAGAGCGATTGAAGAGTCGGCGAAACGGCTTGACGCCGGCGGGGGTCGTCGATTCAGTGGTCATGGTTCGTTCCTTTGCATGGGGTGATGGAAGGTCCGAGGGGAATTCTGCGCGGCGTCGATTAGCGGCAGATGTGCGCCATGTAAAGTTTTGTAAAGCGCGCCGGCGGCCTTAAACCTCCAGCCGATCTCCCGGGCGGGCCACCAGCGCGTACAGCACCGGCATGAGAAAGACGCTGATGAGAAGCCGCGTGAACAGTCCGCTGACGATGACAAGGGCAAAAGGCCGCTGTGAATCGGTGCCGACGCCGGTGGCGAGCGCGACCGGCAACAATCCCAGCGCCGCCACCAGCGCGGTCATCATGATGGGCCGCAAGCGAAGGATCGCGCCTGCGCGGATCGCTTCGCTCGGCGGGGTGCCGCCGCGGCGGAGTTCGTTGACGTACGAGATGTAAACCACGGCGGTCTGCACCGACACGCCAAACAGGGCGAGGAAGCCGATGCCCGACGACACTGAAAACGGCGTACCGCTGATCCACAGAGCCGCAATGCCCCCCACCGGCGCCGACAGCAACACGCCCAGCACCGTGATGAACGGGAATTTGAAGTTGCCGTAGAGCGCAAATAGCAGCAGGAATATGAGAAACAGGGTGAGGGGCACGATGACGCTCAATTGCTGTCGCGACGCGGTGTATTCGGAATACTCTCCGCCCCAGTCCAGCCGGTAGCCCTGGGCCAGGCTAACCTTCTGTTTCACCTGATTGATTGCGTCGCCGACGGCGCTGGCCAGATCGCGGCCTTCGACCGAGAACTGCACGCCGATATAGCGCGAATTGTTCTCGCGATAGATGAACGAGGCGCCGTTGCTCACCGCGATGTCGGCGAACTCGCGCAGCGGGATCTGCTGCCCGCCGGGGGTCGCGACCAGAATGTTGCCGATCTCCTCGGGGTTGTCGCGGTACTGCTGATCGAGACGCACGATGAGATCGAACTGCTTCTCCCCCTGCTCGACCTGGGTGGCCGCGTCCCCGCCGATCGCCGTCTGGATGAGGGCGTTGATGTCAGCGACATTGACGCCGTAGCGCGCGATGCGGGCGCGGTCGATGTTGATGGTCAGGCTCGGCTGCCCGAGCTCCTGCACCAGCGTGATGTCGCTGATGCCGCGCACGTGCTCGAGGATCCTCTTGATGGCCTTGCCCTTCTGCTCGAGCGTATGCAGGTCGGCCCCGAAGACTTTCACTGCCAGGGCACTCTTCAGCCCCGTTTCCGCCTCGTCCACCGCGTCCTCGGCCGGCTGCGTGTAGTTGAAAGTGATGCCGGGGAATGCCACCAGCTTCCCATTGACCGCCTCGATCAGGCCGGCCTTGTCGTGATACGGCCCACGCCATTGCGCGTACGGTTTCAGACCCACATAGA